>DATDPT010000169.1:0-34499 GCA_035292605.1 Acidimicrobiia bacterium | reverse complement strand
GAGGGCGTACCTCCGAACCGGGGCATCCAGGTACTCGAAGGTCTTGTCCGCGATCTGGGCTGCGATCTCGGCGCCGTAGCCGACAAACTCGTTGTCCTCGTGGACGATGAGGGCCCGGGAGGTCTTCTTGATCGACTCCTCGATGGTGGGCCAGTCGAGCGGCTTGAGACTGCGGAGATCGATCACCTCGGGGCTGATCCCCAGCTCTTCGAGAACGGGCACCGCTTCCGTGGCGAAGTGAGCCATGGCCCCATAGGCGATGATCGTGAGATCCGATCCCACATGACGGATTACCGCCCGCCCCAAGGGCACCCGGTGCTCGCCCTCGGGGTAGGGGCCCTTGGCCAGCCGGTAGAGCTTCTTCGGCTCGAGAAAGATCACTGGATCAGGGTCCTCGACCGCGGTGAAGAGGAGCCCCTTGACATCGGCGGGGGTGGAGGGGACCACGACCTTCAAGCCGGGGACGTGGGTGTAGAAGGACTCGATGGACTGGGAGTGATAGAGAGCCCCATGGATCCCGGCGCCATACGGGGTGCGGATCACGATCGGGACATTCCAACGGCCGTCGGATCGGAAACTGATCCGGGCCGCCTCGGAGACGATCTGGTCGAAGGCGGGGTGGATGTAGTCGGCGAACTGGATCTCGGGGATCACCTTGAACCCTGCCGCCGACATCCCGATTGCGGCTCCGATGATCGACGACTCGGCAATCGGGGTGTTGAAGCACCGCTTCGCCCCGAACCGCTCGGTCAGGTCCTGGGTCGCCTTGAACACCCCACCCTTGCGCCGGGCGACGTCCTGGCCGAACACCACCGTGTTGTCGTAGGCCTCGAGGATCTCGTGGAGGGCCCGGTTGATGGCGGTGATCAGGTTGACCGTCTCGCCCGTCGGCGTCGGCTCCGGCTCGGTGGCCGCAGGCCCGGGCTGGATGACCCTGGCGTAGACCCTGGAGGTCGGCTCGTCGGGTGCCGGGGCGGCCTCGGCGAATTCCACCGCCTTGGCCAGCAGATGGACCACCTCCTCATCGAGAGCGTCCTCTTCGGCCTCGGTCAGCAGCCTGTTCTCGATGAGGTATTGGCGGACCCGAGCCACCGGGTCACGTTTGCGCCAGGTCTCCACCTCTTCCCGGCTCCGATACAGAGCGTCGTTGTCATCGGAGGTATGGGCGTAGTAGCGATAGGTCCCGGCCTCGATCAGGGTCGGGCCCTCGCCGGCTCGGGCCCGGGCCACCGCCTCCTGCATCACCTTGAGAACCCGGAGCGTCCGGTTGCCGTCCACCTCCACCCCTGGGAAGCCGTAGCCGAGGGCCCTGGCGGCGAGACTTCCTGCCACCTGCTCCTCGCTGGGGACGGAGATGGCGTAGTGGTTGTTCTCGATGACGAAGATGAGGGGGAGTTTGTGGATTCCGGCCCAGTTCATCGCCTCGTGCCAATCCCCTTCGGAGGTCGATCCCTCTCCCCCGTAGACGACCACCACCGCGTCCTCTCCCCTGGTCACGATCGCCTGGGCGATCCCGACCGCGTGCGGGTACTGGGTCCCGATCACCGAGGACTGGGTGAGAACCCTGAGCTCTGGGCTCGACCAATGCCCCGGAAGCTGGCGGCCACCCGACATCGGATCGGATTTCTTGGCGAAGGCTCCGAGGAAGATGTCCTCCGGGCTAAAACCCCAGGCCAGCCCGACTCCCATGTCGCGGTAGTAGGGAAGGACCCAGTCCTTGGCCCGGTCGAGGGCGAAAACCGACGCCACCTGGACCGCCTCATGGCCGGAGGATCCGACCACGAAGGGGGCACGACCCTGACGTTGGAGGGCGAACATGCGGTCGTCGACGCGTCTCGCGGTGAGCATCAAGCGGTACATCTCGACCATCTGCTCGTCGGTCAGCCCCAGCTCCCCATGGTGCAGGTTCCTGTCGAAGTCCATGCCATGGGAACGATCCTTCAATTTCGATCGTCTCCGCTTCTCCGGAATCGTCGTAGATCGCCGATTTCCCTGATCCGATTCTCGGCCACCTTCACCGCCGCCTGGTTGGGGTTGACTGCTTCGGATTTGGACATCTCGAGGATGGTCTTGGTTGCCTGGAATATCCCGTCAACTCGATGCAGTGCCCTCATCTTCGAATAGCCGAGCATCTCGTCGTAGACGTTGATCAACCCCCCGGCGTTTACAACGAAGTCGGGGGCGTAGATGATGCCTCGTTGCGCGATTCGGTCGGCGTCCTCATCGGTGGCCAGTTGATTGTTGGCGCTACCCACGATTGCCTGACAGTTGAGCTCGGGGATGATCCTCTCGTTGAGCCCGGCCCCGAGAGCGCACGGTGAGTAGAAGTCACAATCGACGGTGTGGATGTCGTCGGGGGGAACGCTCTTCACTCCGTAGGTGTCCACCGCCGTTTTGATGGCAGCTTCATAGGCATCCGAGACGATCACCTCGGCGCGGGCCTCCACCAGGAGTTGAACAAATGCGGAGCCGACCTTCCCCACGCCCTGCACCGCGAACCTGCGCCCGGCGAGGTCGGATCCGCCCCAGATGAACTCGGCAACCGCTCTCGCCGCGTTGAACAGGCCACGGGCGGTCACCGGAGAGGGGTCACCGGCCCCGCCTTCGGCCACGGAGATTCCCAGCGCCCACTTGGTCTCGCGACGGATGAGGTCGATGTCGGTGGTGGTGGTGCCGACGTCCTCGGCGGTGATGTAACGGCCACGGAGGCTGTCGACGATCCGTCCGTAGGCACGGAAGAGACGTTCGCTCTTGTCGGTCCTGGGGTCTCCGATGATCACCGCCTTGCCGCCTCCGAGATCGAGTCCGGCCGCTGCCGCCTTGTAAGTCATGCCCTTGGACAGCCGGAGGACGTCGGTGAGGGCGTCGGCCTCTGATTCGTAGGGAAAAAAGCGAGTCCCGCCGAGGGCGGGACCGAGAGCCGTGGAGTGGATGGCGATGATCGTTCGGAGGCCAGATACTTCGTCGTAGCCATAAACGATTTGTTCGTGACCATCCCGGGCGACCTCGTCGAATACCACCGAGCTCCATCCTCCTTGTCAGACGGGTGGTGTCACTTCGTATTTCGATACTACCCATCGACCCCTGCCAGGATGAGGGCGTGATCAAGACCGCCTTCCTCAGGGTCTACACACCGGAGGTCGTCAACAGCGACGACCCGGTGCCCGGATTCGTGCGGTCGTACGGGCTTCTCTCCGAAACCGAGGGCGAGGGCGACTGGGCGGTCGACTGGAACGGTCGGCGTCTGGTGTGCCCCAGGAATCTCCGGCTGCGGGTCCTCGAATCGACCGTCGCCTTCGCCAATGCCTTTCGGGGCATGGGAGCGGGGCTCATCCCTGAGGGAGCCGCCCGCTCCGCCGACCAGGAGTTGCGTCGCTATCACGCGATGCATCCATTGCACCGCTCGCATGTCCTCACCTCGGCCTGGCATGTCCCGGTGCGTTGGTTCACCGCCTTCGTCTCGGAGGACAAGGAGGTCTACGAGATCGAGGGGCAGGCTCGCCTCCGTTATCGGGTGGATCTCGAAGTGGCCCGGGAGCGTGTCGAGCGGGTCCTCGAGGTGCTGCGCGGGTTGCAGATCTTCCAGGGGCCCGCCGAGGAGTTGGGCCAGCTCTCGGAGTGGCTGAGTCTGTTCCCCGACGACTCGATGCTGGAGCTGGACTATGGCGAGGTATCGGAGCTGTTCGACCCCCAGGATCTGGTCTTCGACGAGTCGGTCGATCTGGTCCAGCAGTCGGTGAACGCCCTCGCCGAGGGTGACATGCTCGCCGCCGGCGAGAACTACGGCCGCGTCGTCACCAGATGGGCCCCCGCCTTCTCGGTCACCTTCAGCAACTGACGGGTTGCCGCCCCCGTAATTGGGACGTACAGGGGTCATATATGACCCCTGTACGTCCCAATTACGGGGAAGAAGGGGCGGCCACGTCTTGACGAAGCGCCGACAACGCCTACCATCCTGGGCAATGACATATCACGTCACCCACCGCGCTTGCGTCTGCACCTGTTGTTGTGCCGCCGCGCCGGTTGGGTAGTGATGTCCTGAAACAAGAACCAAGAACAGACACCAAGACCCGCACCGGCACCCCGGATGCGGGTTTTTTTGTTGCCTAATCGAGGAAGAGACAATGACAACGACAACAGCCGCCACCACGCTCGGCACCGATCGAGAGGTGCGGCGTTATCTGGACGTGAGGGCTCTGCTCCCCGGAGTCGACAACCCGACCCCCCTGGTGCGGCTCAACCACGTGGTGTCACCCAATCAGGGAGAGGTGTATCTCAAGCTGGAGTGGCTCAACCCGTTCGGCTCGATCAAGGACCGGGCCGCCAGCTACCTATTGGCCGGTCTGGTCGAGCGCGGGCTCCTCGGAGAGCGCGAGGTGGTCGAGGCCACCTCGGGCAACACCGGTATCGCCTTGGCCGCATTGGCCGCTTTGAGCGGGATCGGGATCACGGTGACCATTCCCGACGAGGTCCCCGAGGAGAAGAAGATCATCCTGCGCATGCTCGGGGCCGAGGTGTGGGAGACGCCCGACGACCTGTGCCCGGTCGATCTCCCCAAGGACGGAGCTATCGCCCTGGCCAGGTCGCTGGCCGCCTCCGAGCAGGGCGGGCGTTTTGTGATGACCGACCAGTACTCCAACCCGGACAACGTCACCGCTCACTATGAGACCACCGGTCCCGAGATCTGGCGCCAAACCGACGGCAGGGTCGGCTGGTTCGTGACCGGGATGGGCACCGGGGGGACGATCACCGGTGTGGGCCGCTTCTTGAAGGAGCGAGATCCGTCGATAAGAGTGGTCGGAATCGAGCCGCAGCCGGGTCATCGCCTCCCCGGTCTCAAGAGCTTCCAGGAGGCGAAGCAGCCCGAGATCCTCGATTGGGACGTCATCGACGACGTGATCCGGGTCGATGACGGGCCTGCCTACGACACCACCAGGCGGCTGTGGCGCGAGGAGGGGCTGACCGTCGGCCCGTCTACCGGCGCCGTGGTCCACGCCATCCAACAACTCGAGACCACCAGCGACGACGTGGTGGTGGGGATCTCGGCCGACTCGGGCTTCAAATACACCAGCTATTTCGCGGAGATCCTCGGTGACGAGGGTCTGCCCCGCGTGTGAAAGAGAACAAGGAGACCACGTGACAACCCAATACGACATACCGATCGGAGAGGTCAAGGTCGATGCCGAGCTCGACACCTCCGGTCTGCTCTGCCCCCTTCCCGTCTACAAGGCATCCATCGCCTTGGGCCAGCTTTCTCGGGGCCAGGTGCTCTATTTGACCAGCACCGACCCGGGCTCTCTCGAGGACATCCCGGCGCTGGCCCGGCAGTTGGGCGATACGTTGCTCGGAGTCGAGCGCCGCGAGGACAGCCAGCTGTTCTGGATCGAGAAAGGAGATCGGCCATGACCGACACCCTGGAGAGGCTGGAGCCGATCGAGGCGACCGAGCCGGCAAAGCCGCGCAGGCTTGCCTTGATTGCGTCGAAGGGGACTCTGGATCAGGCCTACCCGCCGTTGATCTTGGCCACCACCGCAGCCAGCCTGGGATGGGAGGTGGGTATCTTCTTCACCTTCTACGGGCTGGACATCCTCCATCAGGATCGATTCGAGAAGTTGAAGGTGGCGTCACTGGCCAATCCGGCTGGCCCGATTCAACTGCCCAACATCCTCGGTGCCCTTCCCGGGGCCACCGCGGCCGCCACCGCCATGATGAAGAAATGGATGAAAGCGGCCAACATGCCGTCACTTCCCGACTTCATCGACATGACCCAGGGTCTCGGAGTCAGGTTCTTTGCCTGCTCGACGACGATGGGCGTGATGGGGGTCCAAGAGAGCGACCTGATCAAGGGCTCGGAGATCGCCGGTGCCGCCGCCTTCCTCGACTATGCGGCGGAGGCCGACATCCAGTTGTTCATCTAGAGAGCATCTCGACAGAGGTCATGCACCGAAGGCAAGGGCCGGGGCGTTCTCAGAGTCTGTAGGGAGAGTCAGTTCGAACCGGGTCCAGCCTGCCCGTCGCCGGTAGACGAGGTCGCCACCCATGATCCGTGCCAGCTGCCGGGCCACGGCCAGCCCCAATCCCACCGAATCGGGTCGGGGCTCGTCGGTCTGGGCCCGGTAGTAGGGATCGAAGATGCGCTCGGAGTCCACGACGTTGATCCCCGGCCCGTCGTCACTCACCACCATCACCGCCGTGTCACCAAGGGAGGACACACTGATCCTGACCTGGCTTCCCCCGTATCGAGCGGCGTTGGTCAAGAGGTTGCGCAGGATCTGACGGGTGCGCAGGGTGTCGGCCCATGCCGGGGTCGGCTCTCCCTCGACAATGACGTCCACCGCCACCCTCATCGACTCCACGACCGAGTGCGACTCACTGAGCAGGTCGATGGCACCGGGTTTGATGGTCAGGTTTCCCGAAGCGGCGCGCTCTGCGGTGAGCAGGTCGTCTACGAGCTGTGCCATCTCAAGACTCTGGCTGGCGATGAGCTGAACCATCTCGGCGATTTCTTCTGGGGAGTAGTCCTCGACATTCTCTGCCAGCTCACCGGCAAAGCCGACCACCGCTGCGAGCGGAGTTCGCAGCTCGTGGCTGACGGTGGCGATGAATCGATCCTTGGCCTCCGCCAACTCCTCGAGCCCTTCCCGGGCGTGCTCGCGTTCCCAGTAGGCGCCGACCATGTCGGCGGCACGGGTCAACGCCTCGACCTCCACCGGAAGCCATGTCCCTTCCCTCCAGAAATCCGAGTAGCCGATGGTCCCCACCCATTGGCCTCGAATGAAGATCGGCGCCATCAACTCGGCTTTGACCCCCTCGGCCTCGTAGCGGTCGCGGATCGGCCGGGGAAGGTCGGAGGCGATGACCTGTGCCGGCTTTCCTGCGGCGAGCAACTGGTTCACTTCCTGAAGCTGGTCGTAATCACCTCTGTCGAAGAGGTTGTCACTCGGCGGCACGTTCGAGCCCATCGCATCGGCCACGATCTCCCACGTCACGTTGCCCTCGCGATCCACCCGGTTCATGTCGATGTAGGCGTAGTCGGCCTCGGTGGCGTCGAGCAGCGCCTCCAGCGCCGCGGTCAATGGCTCATCGTCACGATGAGTGAGGAGGACCTGCGAGCAACGAGCCAATGCCTGTTGGATCCGAGAATGCGTCGTTTCGAGCTCCGAGGCGACTGCCAATGAGTCGATGAGTCTCGATGTGAGCCAAATCGCCAGTCCTTGACCGACGATCCCGACCAGCAACCGGCTGGCCGTAGCGGAGAACCCCGGCCGCTCGATGAGGATCGAGGCCACCACATAGACCCCGATCAGGGTCGAACCCACCACCAATGGCGCCGCGGTCCGCGACTGGCGGGTGGTCACGTAGACGATGGCGAGCACGATGAGGAGAGCGAGCGTGGACCCGGTGTCAAACCCGGCCACGTCCATCATGCCGGCGGCCTCGACCAGGCTCAGTGTCCCGAACACGATGGCCGCCAGAGCCATGACCGGCTCGGTGCGCCGTGTGGTCATGAGCTGGTACAGCGCCACGATCGCGATCAGGCCATCGGCAAGGGCGCGCACGATGGCACTCGGATCCGTGTTCAACAGCGGTACCAGCTCGGTGATGGCTGCTATCGAGCCCCCAAGCACTGCTGCTACGAGAGTGACTTTTCGGTCGCGTTTGTTGCCACCTCTTTCAGGTGGTGACGTCATGGGGGGGTTATCGGACGTTCCGGGGTATGAATTGATGCTGCGATCGGTGGACGTTTCTCCCCCCAGCGAACGGAGTGAGCCGGGAGGGGGGAGAGCCGGCGAAGCCGGGAGGGGGGCTGCCGGCCACGCGTCAGAGGTGCCCCCTCCGGCCCTCCGGGCCACCTCCCCCAACGTCGCTTCGCTCCTGGGGGAGGAAACGCGCCGATCATTTCTCCCCCCAGCAAACGGAGTGAGCGTTGGGGGGAGTACCGGCGAAGCCGGGAGGGGAGCCGCTTCATGCGCATTTCGCATCGATCGGTAGCCTGGCTGCCGATGTCGAGGAGAGCAGTTCTGCTGGCCGCGATCCTGATGCTGGTCCTCGTCGCCTGCACCAGTGACGGGGCTAACACCCCCAGCCCGGCGGCCTCGATCGATCTCGGAACCACAACACCCCCACCCGAGGACACCACGCCCCCACCCGAGGACACCACGCCTGTCACCAACCCCAGAAGCGGGGTCAATCGCCTGGTGGTCCTCGATCGAAGCGGGAACATCGTCACCATCGACCCGGACGGCTCCAATCCATCTCAGGTGACCGACGACGGAGGGGCCGCCCAGTACTTCCAGCCGATCTGGTCACCGGTGACAGACCGTCTGGTGTGGGGTGAAGCCAGCCAAGGGGGGTTCGGGGTCGGGTCCAGCGCCGGCGATGGAAGCGATCAGCGGACGGTGGCCACCTCCTCGTTGCCTTTCTACCTGAACTGGGCACCGGACGGGTCGCAGGTGGGGATTCTCTACGGCGGGGCCCAGGGGATCGTCTTCGAGGTCGTGGACATGGTCAACTTCACCTCCACACCGGTAGGCGCCGGCTCACCCTTCTACTTCTCATGGAATCCGGACAGCACTGAGATAGTGGTCCACGTCGGGGCGACCGACTTCGGCACCGTCAAGCTCGGCGAGGACATCATCGACATGGGGACGACCGCTGCGACATACCAGGCCCCGCACTGGACTCCGGCAGGCATATTCCATTTCGCAGAAGATGGTCTGGTGCTGGTCGACCCGGGTGGTGAGGAACAGCTACTGGCCACCCTGCCCGGGGAGCCGGTGTTCTTCGTGGCCAACGCGCAGGGGACCAAGATCGCAATCGAGTCATTTACGGCCGAGGAGGGGGACGGCTCCACCGTGGCTCTCTCCGAAACCGCCGAGATCGGGGCCAACGCGGTCTCGGTCCTCGACGTAACCACCGGCGAGGTCGACGTCGCCTCCGAGGACACCTCGGTGGGGTATTTCTGGAGCCCGGACGCCGAATCGCTGCTTCTGCTTCAGCTAACGGGCCAGGCCGGAGAGGTCGATGTCTCGGTTTGGAAGGACGGCGAGACCACCCTCCTCACCACGATGACCCCACCCATCTCCTTCTTCCGCGACGTGCTCCAGTTCTTCAACCAGTACGCGCAATCCCTCCAGCTGTGGTCACCGGATTCCTCACAGGTTGCCCTAGCCGGAGAGATCGAGGGCGAGGAAGGGGTCTGGATAATTCCCATCGACGGATCCGAGCCCTCGTTGATCTTCGATGGTGAATGGGTGGCGTGGTCCTACGGCTGAGGCGGAGGCTTGCCTTAGCCCAGCGCCTTGCGCAGTGCAGCCTCGAAGAGGTGGGGCTCGGTGAGAAACGAGTCGTGGCCCTTGGGTGAGGTGACCTGGATCCACTCCACGGGAACCCCGGCCTCCTTCAGGGCGGCCACCAGACCGGCCTGTTGATCGGGGTAGAAACAGGCATCGGTGTCGATGGTGAACACGTGCCAACTCTGGTGGCGACACGGGATCAGCGCCTCGACATAGCTCTCGGCGCCGGTGTCCTCCACCAGGTCGTAATTGGACCACGAGTCGATGATCCGCAGATAGCTGTTGGGGTCGAAACGGATCACCAGCTTCTGGCCCTGGCGCCAGAAGTAGGACTCCACGGGGTGGGTGACATAGGGGTGGTCGACGACCTCTCGGCGGGCCCGCTCCTCGATCGCACCCAGGGAGACGAATGCCTTGTGGCCGATGATCCGGGCCAGGGCCAGCCCGTCGGCGGGGAACTCACCGTCGTAGTAGTTGCCACCTTTGAAGTTGGGGTCGTTGAAGATCGCCAACTTCTGTTCGAAGTTGTACATCCGGTGCAGGGTGGTGCCGGCCAGCCCTCCGGCGAGGATGATCACGTTGTCCACCAGATCCGGGTAGTGCGCCGCCAGTGACAACGACAACAGAGCCCCGACCGAGGCCCCGGCCACCGCCTTCAACCTGGTGATCCCGAGATGCTCGAGCAGGGGGAGTTGGGATTCGACGATGTCGCCGAGGTGGAGCGGGGGGAAGTCCGGCCCGTAACGGCTCCCCGTCCGCGGGTCGATCGAAGAGGGCCCGGTGGTGCCGTAGCAACCACCCAGGTAGTTGACACAGAGGACGGCGAAGCGGTCGGTGTCGACGCCGAGGCCGGGACCGACGAAACCCTCCCACCAACCGGTCTGGTTCTCCTCCACCCACCGGCCCACCCCCTCGACGGAGGGGGTGAACCCGGCCACGTGCTGGCTGCCGGTGAGGGCGTGAAACAACAGGACGACGTTGTCCCGCTCCGGGGAGATCTCCCCCTGGATCTCGTAGGCAAGTCGGACCTCGGGCAACAAGTCCCCGCTGCGCATCTTGAAAGGCAGCGCGTCTTCGGGCAGGTCGAAGAAACGAGTCTCCACCACCCGCCTCTCCGGGCCCGGCTTGTTCATCGCCTTCTCCTCAGGACACCGCCTCCAGGGCCTGGTCGATGTCCTCTTTGATGTCTTCGATGTGCTCGATTCCCACCGAGATCCTCACCATTTCGGGCAACGTCCCGGTCGAGATCTGCTCCTCTTCGGAGAGCTGCTGATGGGTGGTCGACGCGGGATGGATCACCAGGGTCTTGGCGTCACCCACGTTGGCCAGGTGGCTGGCCAGCTTGGTGGCGTCGATGAACCGTTTCCCGGCCTCGAACCCACCGGCGATCCCGAAGGACAACACCCCGCCGAAGCCGTTGCGAAGATACTTCTTTGCCGCCTCGTGGTAGGGATGTGAAGCCAGACCGGGGTAGCTCACCCAGTCGACTCGGGAATGTGACTCCAGCCACTTCGCCAGTTCCAGGGCGTTGTCGACCTGACGCTGCACCCGCAGCGACAGGGTCTCCAGACCCTGGAGGAACAGGAACGAGTTGAACGGCGACAGGGCCGCGCCGAAGTCACGGAGACCCTCCACCCGGGCCCGGATGGCGAACCCAATGTTCCCGAACGGCCCGTCAGGGTTGAACACGTCGGTGAAAACCAGACCGTGATAACCGGGAGCCGGCTCGGTGAAGATCGGGAACTTCCCGTTCCGCCAGTCGAAGTTGCCGGAGTCGACGATGACCCCGCCGATCGAGGTCCCGTGCCCACCGATCCACTTGGTGGCCGAATGGACCACGATGTCCGCCCCGAAGTCGATGGGCCGCGAGATGTACCCGGCGGCGCCAAAGGTGTTGTCCACCACCAACGGGATCCCGTTGCGGTGGGCCACTTCGGCCAGGGCCTCGAAGTCGGGGATGTTGTACTTCGGGTTGCCGATGGTCTCGACGTAGAGGGCCTTGGTCTTGTCGGTGATCTCCTTCTCGAAGTCGGCCGGGTCGTCGCCATCGACGAAGCTGACATCGAACCCGAGACGGGGGAACGCAACCTTGAACTGGTTGTAGGTCCCTCCGTACAGGTACGAGGTCGACACGAAGTGATCACCCGTCTCCAACAAGGTGGTGAAGGTGAGCAGTTGTGCTGCCTGTCCCGACGCGGTGGCCACCGCCGCCGCTCCGCCCTCCAACGCCGCCACCCGCTTCTCGAAGACGTCGGTGGTGGGGTTCATGATCCGGGTGTAGATGTTCCCGAACTCCTCCAACCCGAAGAGACGGGCGGCATGAGCCGTGTCGTTGAAGGTGTAGCTGGTGGTCTGGTAGATGGGCACGGCCCGGGCGTTGGTGCCCGGGGCCGGTTCCTGGCCGGCATGGACCTGGAGGGTCTCGAACCGGTATTCACTCATGATGTTCTCCTTGTTCTCGGAATGGTCAGGCGAGGACGACGCCGAGCGGGATCGACCTCGACAGGCAGTGTCCGACCGGGGAGGTCGAGACCACCTTGCGATGCAGGGCGGCGACGGCCTCGTCGTCCGCATCGGTGTTGATGTGGACCGTGGCCTGGATCGCCGAGAACCCGGCGTTGCCCTCGCCCAGGCCGAGGAAGGTGTGGAGGTCGAGATCGCCTTCGATCTCGATTCTCAGGTCCTTCAACTCGATCCCGGCTGCGCTGGCGTTGGCCGCGTAGCCGATCACGAGACAGGAGCCGAGGGCCCCGAGGAGTTGCTCCACGGGGTTGGGGGCGGTGTTGGTGCCGCCCAGGGCCGGGGGCTCGTCGAATGCGATCGGCTCGAAGTCACGGGAGCGGGCCGAGGTCCGGAAGGCACCTTCCCAGGTGACTTCTGACTTCCAGGTGGTCTGTGCTTGTTCTGGGTCTCCCTGGATCGTCTGAACCAGGGCGCCGACCGCGGGGAGGTCGACCTCGTTGAGATAGGTAGTGGTCATTTGGAGCTTTCCTTCCGTTGCAGATGTGGGTACGTCGAAGCACCGCCGAAGCGAAGGGGGGCTCTCGGGTGGTGGCGGTGATCTACGAGCGTCGAACGCTCGGGCATGCCACCCGAGAGCGTCGACAACACATGCACCGGAGGGATCCGGGGGTTCGATCTGTTTCTTGTCGCATGGCTAGGCCTCCTGTTTCATCGTCTCAACGCGCTCATGCGAGCGCCCGAGGCGGAGGACCGCCATAGGCATCTCATCGATCAGGCATTGGCACCGAACGAATCGGTTGCCGCGGTTTCACAGGGCCTGTCCCTCCACCGCTCTGGATGAGCGCTGTCAAGTGTCGGCAAGTGTTGCCGGTGCCGACCGTCGAGTCAAGACCAGAATCCGCGGATGACCACTGGCGTTGCCGGCGCCGTCACGACCAGCCGAAAGGAGTGGCACCCTCAAGTGGGGTCGTGACCCGGCATCCGAGACCAAGTCATCCAGGGGCAAGTTGGCGTTCGATTGCCAGTAGACGAAGCCCCCGATGAGGAGCGCCGCCGCCAGGACCGCTAGGACAATCCAGCGTTTCATGTGGAGTCGGATTGTTGTTGGCTGGCGAGCATCTGCAAGAGCTCGGCTTCCGATATTCGTCCTGGCGGGGTGTGGGCGGCCGCCATCTGCCGGGTCAGAGTCTGGAGGAGCTCGTTGACCGGGGTGGGGATTCCATGGAGACGACCCAGCAGGACTATTTCTCCGTTGAGATAGTCGGTCTCGACACTGCCGATGGCTCGAGTGAGGCTCTGCCACACCGAGCTCCCGGGGCGGGGTTGGCCGGCAACGGGACCGAGTGTGAGGAGGTTGCCCCGGCGTTCGCGGTCCTCCTCTGCGGAGGCAACTTCGACACCCGCCGCTTCGAGAACGCGTTCTCCTTCGGTGGTGGCGAGCTCTTCGATTCGTCCCCGCCGGCCCTCGGGGCCGCAGATCGCTTCGACGGCGTTGCTGAGATTGGTGACCAGCTTGCGGTACTTCCAACGCATGATGTCGGTTCTGGTTTCGGAGACGAAGCCGGATTGGCTGAAGGCGGTGGCGATCCGGGAGGCGGTGTCGTCGCTGCCGACCGGGTAACGCCCGATGTCGAGGATCCCGGTGACCGGGGTCGAGTAGGCCTGGACAACTCCTCGTTCCAGAAAACCGACCGGAGCCATCACCGCCACGCCGTAGACACTTGGGAATCGCCGGAGAGCTGTCCGTTCGTTGGAGACACCGTTCTGCATGCACACCACCGGCGTCTCTGGTGAGGCATGATTAGCGAGGGTTTCTATGGCGGTCCCGGTGTGTTGGGATTTCATGGTGAGCAGCACCACGTCGCCTTCGGCGACCCCCGCCTGCTCCGGATGGTCGACCACCGGAATGTTGAGCCGGGTCGAGCCTTCGGGTGTCTCCAACACCAAACCTCGCGCCTCGATCGCCTCGAAATGCTCGCCCCGGGCGATCAGGGCGATGTCGTGGCCACCCTGATGAAGACGGGCACCGACCACACCCCCGATGCCACCGGCCCCGTAGACGATGAACCGCATTGGGCCAGCATCCCACGCGCCGCGACCCCACGCATTGGACTCCTCGACCGGCATCGATCGGGTCGTCATGTCAGTGTTTCCAGCATTTGAGACGTAAATAGGTCGTGGAAGACTTCGAATCCTTCTATCGGAGCTCCCGGGATGGGTGCTTCAGGGCGCTGTTCGTGACGGTGCGGGATGTCCACGAAGCAGATGACCTGTTGGCGGAGTCCTATGCCCGGGCGCTCGCCCGATGGGATGACGTCGGGAGCCACCCGGCGCCCAAGGCCTGGATCATCCGGACAGCGCTGAATCTGCATCGCGATCGGTGGCGACGGATGGCTCGTCATCGTCGTCTCCGGACCCTGTCGACGGAGCCGAGTCCTGCACAGGATGTCGACGCCGACCCCGAGGTATTGCGCGCTCTGTTCGGCTTGCCCGGCAGGCAGCGTCAGGTGGTGGCGTTGCGGGTTCTTGCCCAGATGGATACCGAAGAGACCGCCATCGCTCTGGGGATCGCTCCGGGAACCGTCACCACCCACCTCCACCGTGGACTTTCAGCTCTGAGAGAGCAATTGACCGCCAGGAAGGAAGCACCGTGAACGACGTCAAGGACTACGAGGATGTCATCGATCGAGTCGAGTGGGGGATGGAGGGTGTGCGCTATCTCCGGCCTGCACCCACAGCCCGTCGGTCCCGCTCCCATCTGCGGCCGATTGTCTTTGTTGCGGGGTCGGTGGGATTGGCGCTATTCATAGTGGCTTTGGTGCTCGCCCCCGTCGGGGATGCCGCGCTCGCCTGGGCAGCGACGCCCAGTGCTGTCAGCGTGGAGCAGGCCGAAGCAGCCGCTACGGCTTGTCGTGACGACGTCGCTCTCGACCTTGGCGCTGCTGGGATGAGTGAGCTTCCCCCGTTGGTCATCATGGACCTCCGGGGAAACCGGGCGGTGGCCACTTTCGTCGACGAGACCGGGCATGTCACCTGTCTGATCGACACCACTTCTCAGCCATGGACAGCTTCTATGTCATCGGTTGGACCCAGCCCTACCGACCCCATGGGGGACCCCATCGAAATCGACGGGCTCGCCACCCTGGGGGAGGGTGAGACATTGCTCTCATTCGCAAATGGCGCCGTCGACGAGTCCGTCGCACAGGTCGTCGTTGAGATCCCAGGGCGTGAGCCGGCTGAAGCCACCGTCGAAGGAGGGCGTTTTTCCATCTGGTGGCCAAGCAACCTCGAAGCTGTGGTGATCCGAGCTCTCGCTGACAATGGTGCCGAGCTGGCCGTGATTCGACCAGAGGATTACGCGTGAGCAGTTTGCCTCCGGACGTCAGGATTCGTGCTGCATCTCGAACACGGCGCCGTCAAGGGCGATGAAGAAGCCGTCTCCATTTGGAACCTGCCCGGTGATCTCGGCGGCCGCCCCTTCGATGGAGAGGTCATGTTGGCCGTCATCGCTGACGCTCTCGACGATGACCTGTTGCCCGCTGACGCCTGCGAAGTGGTGGAAGTTGGCCCCCGGCCAGACAGTGCCGAGCACTGCGAAGGAGGTCTGGTCGATGATGGTCAGCCCGGGCCGTTCGCGGTGCTCGAAGAGCACTTCCGGGTTGGAGTTGGCCGGGTCGCATTCCTGGTCGCAGTAGATCACATCGGAGGTCTCGCTGGTCACCGCCCATGTGCTCCCGGCCGTCACTCCGCTGGAAACGGTGGTATCCAGTTCGGCGATGAATCGCATTGCCTCGGTGTCGAACACCCGAGCCGGATACGGCACTCGTGACATCTGAATCGCGTTGTTGCGTTCTACAAGCCGGGTCCCGTTGTGTGTGGAGCCCCCGATGAGGAGCCGCCCGCCGTCGGTGCTGAGCAGCCCGAAGCCTGTCAGCGTGATACCGGGGAGCTCGTCTTCGGGCAGCGTCAAGGGTGTTCCATCGATCCGCACCGTGCCGACCTCGCCTGAGGTCAGATCGACGGCGGTTACACCGCGCCCGTCGCCGTGCACCACATACGCCGTTGCCTCAGCCGGGTCGAACACCAGGTCGTTGTGGACCTCGGCCTGGCCAGG
The DNA here is from genome assembly GCA_035292605.1 of Acidimicrobiia bacterium. Lineage (GTDB taxonomy): Bacteria > Actinomycetota > Acidimicrobiia > Spongiisociales > ZC4RG35 > JALYNX01. Next base: position 18,626 of record DATDPT010000169.1, on the reverse strand, counting down.
GTTTCCATTGGGGACGATCCCCTCGACCACATCCTCCAACTCGACCTGCCATTGCATCGACCCGGAGGCCATGTCATGGAGCACGATTTTGGTCGGGTAGCCATTCCCCGATGGCCACCATCCCGGGATGTATCCGGCGAGCGTGGTACCGCCGTCGAGCAGCACAGAGTCCTCAAGCCAGTACTCGAGGGGGAAGAGGTCTTCGACTTCACCGGTTTCGGGGTTCAACGCCGAGAGCATCGGCGTTTGGTCCGTCCCGCCGATCCACACCACACGTTGCAGTGAGTCGCTCCACCCCACGACTTCGACTGGCAATAGCGAGATCTCGAAGGTGGAGATGTTCAGACCGTTCGAAGAGACAATCGACATGAGTTGGGGACCTTCGGACACGCCGTCTTTCCATGACGGGACCACGAAGCGGTCGCCCCCGATGCTCAAAGGCGGGTTTGCGTATCCGGGAAGGACGAACTCCGTCCCACGTCTCAGAGAGACCGGATCGGCCAGCCAGATTCGGGTGAAACCGACAGGTGTCGACTCTGACGGGGGCAGCGAAGTGTTGGGGCTGGTCCCGGTTTCTGAGGTGCCGAAATTTGCATGAGAGGACGCGGCAATGGTCGACGAGATGCCAACTTCAGCGTTTTCGGCGGATGTGCAGGCAGAGGCGACGAGTACGAGGGCCAACCCGGCGACGATCCTCTGTCTGGCCATCAGTGCCCCGCGATGTCGATCACCTCAAAAGGACGCTTTCAACACGAGATTCGTTCCCCAGATCAGGCCGAAGCCGTCTCAGCTCTGAGATGTTGAGTGGCTTGAAGTGGTGCTTCTCGTCCCTAATTGCTACTAATCTGACCCACAAGTAGTAGTTAACTACTACAGTGTATGTAGTTTGGTACCAAGTATGACAAAGATCCCACAGCGACCTCCCTCCCTCAAGGACTTACTGTCGGATCTCGATCCGCAACAACTTGAGAGGCTCATCTCCTGTAGGAGGGAGGAAGACTCGTATTGGCACTGGGATGAGCTTCGACGCCGCAAGCCACCAGATGGATTGACGGTTGGGGAGTGGTGGCTTCAGCAGAAGGTCATGCGTCGGATCAATCGTCGAAACCTCCCGTTTGCTGACATTGATGGGACATCGTTCTCCTTCACTCTGCCGGATGAAGCGTCGAGCCTTCTCCACGAGATCGATCAGCTTGCCGCTGGGCGTGTGGTGGCACCAACCGAGATCGTCTCCGATAGCACCAGAGATCGATACCTCGTCTCGTCTCTGATGGAAGAGGCCATCAGCTCAAGCCTTCTAGAAGGAGCTGCTACGACCCGCCAGGAGGCCAAGCAGCTCCTCCGATCCGGAAGACAGCCGGTGTCGAAGGCCGAGCGCATGGTCGTCAACAACTATCGAACCATGAATCTCATCAGGAGCGATCTGGACCTGCCTCTGAGCACCGAGATGGTCCTCGAGATTCACCGGACGATCACGGAAGGGACGTTGGAAGATCCGGATGATGCCGGACGGCTTCAACAGGAAGGTGACGAGCGAGTAGTTGTTGCCCATGAGTACGAAGATGTTGTCTACCACCGCCCACCACCGGCTGCGGCATTGCCGGATCGTCTAAATGCTCTGGTGAGGTTTGCCAACGCAACGGATTCAAAGCCGTCCCTTCATCCCGTGATAAGGGCAGTTGCCCTGCACTTCTGGCTGGCCTATGACCATCCGTTTGTCGACGGAAACGGCAGAACTGCGCGAGCGTTGTTCTATCGGTCGATGCTCGGCCAGGGTTACTGGCTGACTGAGTTCCTGTCGATATCCCGGCTTCTCTATCAAGCGCCAGCGCAATACGAGAGGGCGTTCTTGTTCGTCGAATCTGACGACGCGGATCTCACGTACTTTATCGTGCACCAACTTCGCATCATCAGACGGTCGATTGACGAGCTGTACCAATACCTCAGTACGCGTGCGGAGGAAATCCGCGAGCTCGAGCGGCAATTAGGGAAGATGGGGCAATTCAACATGAGACAGCTCGCTCTACTGGCGCACGCTCTCAAGCGGCCCGACGCGGTCTACACCTTTCAGACACATCAGAGCAGTCATCAGGTCGTGTACGAGACAGCGCGAAGGGACCTACTCGATCTTGAGGTATTGGGGTTGCTCGAGAGAGGCAAAGTCGGCCGCGAGTACCGCTTCTTCCCGGCCCGTGATCTCGGCGAGCGGATACGCGACTTGAGAGTTTCCGGGTAGCGAAGCTGCTGTCACAGTTGCAGACAACAGCCTGACGACTGAATGGTTGGGTGGACGGACCGTACCGACAGTCGAAGAGTGTGCTACGAGCTCCACACCATACGTTTCGCTCATTCATGAAACGATCGTTTCATAAATGCCCCTTCCTAGAGAAGGCGGGTAATCCCCTCCCTTTGGATCGGTGGTCAGGCGCCGGTTCTGTAGTAGCCCCGAGTCTCGTTGGCCATCCATACCGCCACTTCGAGGAGACGGACCGGGGTCATCGGCGTGCCTTCTTCTCGAAGGCTCTGGTGCAATGGCGCTAGTCGTTCGGTGACTGTCGCCACGTCGGTACGGAAGGCGGCCATGACTATGGCCGCCGCCGAGCCTGCCCGCTTCTTGTCTTCGACGGCATGGCGGATCAGATGAGGTTGATTCATGGCCTGGCCGTATGCGGCCATCATGACCGAGTCGAGCATCGGGATGTAGCCGGGACGCTTGCGGTGCAGCACCTTGGCGGCACGGGCCAGGAGGATCTGCGGTTCGGCACATGCCGCGCTCAAGAGTCTCTCGGCGACAGTGAGGTCGGCATCGAACGTTGAAAGGTCGGCATCCTGTGGGATACCCCGAAGCATCGGCTCACAGGCTCTCACCATTCCCAGGTGAACAGATCTCACGACGTCAGCTCGCGAGATGAACGAGTTCATCGAGATCGTGACCTGAACATCCTCCGGGAGGATGCGATTTGGATCCCGGTCGGGGATACCGTCGTAGTAAGGCCACTCGTTCTTACCGAAGGCAATCATTGAGGCCTCGTCCAACCATGCCGTGACACCTGAGGGGAGCGCGAACTCTGTCATAGGCGCAGAAGCCAGAACCTGGGTGCTACACAGTCGCTGCGAGCACCCGACTTCGAGTCAGAGCTTCTTCGGCGGCTACGTAATCTCACGAGCTTCGCGGCGTCCGGCTATTCGGAGCCTTCCACGCTCGGCCAGTTCCGAGACGATGCCACGTTCGAACACAGGCTCGTAGTCGATTTGCTCCCTTGGCAGAGGATTCCATGCCCAGTAAGGGACGACCTGAGATCCACCATCTTGTGCCTCAATGCGGAACGACAGCAGAACTCCGTGTTCGTATGCGAACGGGTCATCCAGCAGTGCCCAGATCTTGCTCTTGTCGCATTCGTCGTTGTCCGCTCCGATCTTCACCTCGATAGCCACAAGGTTCGTCGTGTGATCCCCCCGACCGTGAATCAGGATGTCCGGTATGGCCTGTGCCTCGACCGGCTCCCCGTCTTCGTCCAGTGCGACGATGCCGTCCACATACTTCCGCAGATTCTTGACATAGTGATCACCAACTCGGTTGTACTCGTGGTCAACGCTCACTCCTGCGGGCACCCTCTCATCGTCGGCCAGGCAACGAAACAGCTGAGACGTGATCGAACGCTCGTGAGCATGGCTCAAGAAGAGGTCCAAGTGCTCGACCAGGACGCGCCCCAAACAGTCGCGCAGCATTTGTTCGGCTTCTCCTCGTTCCATCAACCGTCCTAAACGTCCTATCCCGCTTGAATCCGAGTTAGAGGACCCTCGCCCAAAGAACTCTGTCAACCACGGGAGGACCACTTGAGCGAATCGTCGGACTCCACCAATCCAAAGCGGGACTCCTATTGGAGCAATCGCGATATTGGCGAGGCTATCCCATGGGCCGAGGAACTCATTGGGATTTGTTCGGCACTCTTCCCGGTGGAAGCAGGCAAGGACCGAGTTAGAGCCAGGGCTCTTGCATACGTGGCGCGCTCGGCAGCGCTGCTCCGTTCGATGGTGACTCTGGGCAAGGCACGAGACAGGGAGGGCATACCGATCCTCTATCGGACCTTGCTCGAAACCTGGTATCACGCCGTCTATCTGATCGAAGGCGCCCAAGAATCACTGGCCGTTCTAGAGTCGCAAGCAGCGTTCGAGGCCAAGAAGATCGCTACCGCCCTAGAGCTGGAGGACCCTGGAGGAAACCCAGCGCGTCTGCCAACACGCACGTTGGCGGACTCGGTGCAACGCTTCCTCGGCGACGAGTTCCCGACAAGGGCTTACGACAACCACTATCGGATTGCGTCATTCCACTGGTCCCACGGGCATCTGGGTGCCGTGTCTCAATTCATGGTGGAAGACAAAGAGGGCAATGAGATAGTCAATGCCGATCGGGAAGAGTTCAAAGACGGAGAGACCATGACATTGCTCCTCGCGATGGGCGTGTCACTCGTCGCAGGACTGGCCAACCGAACCGGCGCGGGATACGGCGGAGTTGACCAAGCACGTCTGGCCGACTTCATTCAGCGGTGGTGGAACTTGCCGAGTCAGTGACTTGGCACGGTCGCTATCCGCGATCAACCGAGATCGCTCGGATGGAACGGCATATCTGTTTATCCGTGTGAGGTAGGTACTTCCAATTTGCTCCCTGTTTCACAGCCCGTCACTCTCGGTGACCACCCTTGGACTCTTAGGCGGTGCCAGCGCCAATCCAAGCTGGAAAGGAGTCCGCGGATAGTCCGCGAGAGGCCGCAGAACGACCGGGAAAGTCGCGAAGGGTCGCGAAACAACGGAGGCCGGTCAACTTTCCAGAAATCCAACCGCCGCAAGGCAAGTAGGGCGATCACGCCGCCAGAAAGTGGTGGTCAGGGACGGCGTCGATCCGTCGACCTCCGGTTTTTCAGACCGTTGTCACCGGGATTGCTGACCTGGCGTTTCTCAAAAACACTCGGTCTATCAGGGGTTTTGAACTCGCATGAACTCGCGCCACCACTCGGGTTCTCACGTGTGTTGTGACCCAACTGTGACCCAAAGACTCGCTCGTTCGCGCACACCAACGGATCGCTGCTTAGGAATCTGCCGCTCTTCGTAGTTTCCAATGGCCAGAGCGTGCATTGGGCTTCACCGTTAAAGGTCTTTGCAGGAGGAATTCACAGCGCGATGACCCGGGAGACTCCCGCAGCCTTCGAGGAGGCTTCATAGAGCCGAAACGGAGGACACCGGCCAGCCCATGCGGTAGGAGCCCAGACCGAACGGTGCCCCCGATTTGTGTTGGTCCATGGATTATGCGATAATCGCATCATCAGGTCTAGGAGGCGAAATGGACTACTACTGGGAAGCTGTGCGAAGCGTGGCGATCGTCCACCAAGACGAGATTCGCATTGATCTCGACCGGCTAAGACTCGATCGGAACAAGGCGCAGCTCAGCCTCGCCGAGGTTGAACGTCGGATCGCTGCGTTCGAGATGCTCCTTGAGCTTGTCCACGATGAGTCGATTGGCGACGCAGATCGCCGGACGGATCGAGAGGAGCTTCCTCTAACTCTTCATGACGCGATGGCCGAGGTCCTGAGGGATAAACCAGACCAAATGCTCCGCGCCGGTGACCTAGCCCGAGAGATCAACGGTCGTGGCCTCTACCGAATGCGAGACGGCAGACCAGTCGAACCCCAGCAGATCCATGCTCGAGTTGGACACTACAAGCACATGTTCGAGCGCAAAGGTACCTTCATCAGGCTGCGTGACGAATGGCACTGAGGCCCCCAGAAAGGGACCAGATGGTGGATGGCGGCATAGATGAACGAACCACCAACCCAGCGCCGATCCGCAACGATCCCCGTATCGGCCATCGTCTCCAGGCCCTCGAGCGGGTCGGTTGTTTGGTGCTCGGTGTCGTTCAATAGGTCGAAGCAGACGGAGACTCGTAGGCATGGCACGACGCACATGACACAACGGATCAACCCAGCCGCCTTGCAGTCACTTAAGGAAGCGCTGACACTGGCCTACTGGTACAAGAACGACCTCCGGCCGTTCCTAGCTACAAGCATTGACGACCGAGCCCTTGTCGCTGCCCTCGACTGGTCCGGCTACAAGAGGAACATCGTCTATCAGTTGGTCGACTCCTTGGCGGCCAAAGTCGAGTTGCGTGAGCAGCTGATTGATCTCATGCTCGCAACTTCTGACATCAATGATCCCCACTGGCTGAAGAGGGTCGATGATGGCCCGCAGAAGTACGACGATGCGGCTCAAGCCTTGAATGCCCTGCGGCGGTACACCGAGCCGATCCGACGGCAGCGTTCGGAGACACAGGAGGCCGAGCGACGAAGGCGCGAGGATGAGGCACGAGTCGAGGTGCAGCGAGCCATCCGAGAAAAGCTGATCGAACTCAACGAGGTCTTCCGCGATCTCGCCGTTGCTGAGCCTCACAAACGAGGCTACGCCCTTGAGCCACTCCTCACTGGACTTTTCGCACTCTTTGACATCGACACTAAGTCCTCATTCCGTATCGTCGGCGAGCAGATCGATGGAGCGTTCACATTTGAGGGCACCGAATTCCTAGCGGAGGCACGATGGCGGGACCAGCTAACGCCTCCGGCTGATCTCGATGCCTTCTCAGGCAAGGTCAGCCGCAAGCTTGACAACACTCTGGGGCTCTTCATCTCGATCAACGGGTTCCAGCCGACAGCTGTTGCGCTTCACTCCCAGAGTCGCTCGCTGCTCCTTTGCATGGATGGGAGCGACTTGAGTGCGGTCCTTGAGGACCGAATCGGGTTGCCCGAGCTGTTGACCCGCAAACGCCAACATGCCGCCCGAACTGGCGAGATCATGATCAGCGCCTACTCGATTCTGGGTTGAGAAGTTTCTTTCGACGCGAGGCTGCTGTTCGTCGTGGGAGGGGGGTTCTGGGAGTGATTTGGGAGTGATCTGGGAGGGCGGGTCGGCACTCTGCGAGGGTGGCATCCGGTCAGAAAGATTCCAGTGATGGTCGGACGGAGGCGGTGGAGCGTCTGCATGGGCAGCTGCGGGAGTCGCTTCATGCGCTTGTCACCTCCGAGGACTGGCAGCAGGCTCTGGCGGTGGCGGCGCGATTTCACGATTACTCGTTTGCCAACACCCAGCTGGTCTGGTCTCAGGCGGTCTCCCGAGGCTTTCATCCGAGTCGGGTGGCCGGCTACCGGACATGGCAGAAGCTGGGGCGCCAGGTACGGGGGGGAGAACAGGGACTAGCAATCCTTGCTCCGGTGATACGAAAGATCGAGGTCACCGATAGCGAGGAGGAACGACGGGTGGTCGGCTTCCGGGTGGTTCACGTCTTCGACCTATCCCAGACCGACGGCGATCCGCTTCCCGAAGTCCGAACCACGCTGGTCGAGGGGGATCTGCCCGCTCAATGGGGAAAGGTGACCGAACTCATCGCCGAAGCAGGATTCTCCCTGCAGGTCGCCGACGTCGAACGGCTCGGAGAGGCCAACGGCATCACCGACTGGCGCAAACGGGAGGTGGTGGTGAAGGCGGGCCTGCCCGGAGCGCAGCGGTTCAAGACCGCGGTCCACGAGCTGGCCCACATCAGTCTGCACGAGCCCAACTCTCAGGGCCGTCCCAACTGTCGAGGCATCGTCGAGGTGGAAGCCGAATCGGTGGCCTACATGATCTGCGCCGCGCTCGGCGTGGACACCACCGGCTACAGCCTCCCCTATGTTGCCTCCTGGTCGGGGGGTGACCTTGACAAGGTGACCGCCACCGCCGATCGGGTGATCCGCTGCGCCCACCAAGTCATCACACACCTCGACGCCGACCGCCACCCCGAACACGACACCTCCAGGTCGATCACCACCAGTCGCCAAGCGTCGGGAAAGGTGAGCCTCCCTACAGGGGCAAGTACACCAAGACCTGGTCGGGTCAGTGGTGAGGAGGCTGAGGAGGCGCTGCGCGCGAATGGGACCAGAATATTGAAGACGAAGCGTCCTGGCTCGCCGGCGCCCTGCTCGTACCCGAATCAGCATAACTCGATATCGCCCGCCGAGGAATCGCCCAGACAGCCGCAGCGGCTTTGTACCAAGTCAGCCCGCAACTGATCCGATACCGAATCAACGTAACCGGTGCCTCCAAACGCGTGCAACGCATGAAAAGGCCCTGATCGCTGAACGGAATCAGAGACGGAATCCCGGAGCGACACAGCTTGGTCGATGCCTTCGAGCATCTGGACGAACTCCCACGGTGGATGGCAGTACGCCTCCGTGAGCCGGACATGGTTGAGAACATCGACAAGCTCCCTCATCACCTCCGTCGAGAGCCAGCTCGAGAAGCGACTCGGCGATTATCCCGGCCTTGACGAGCACTGGCCGGGCTTCGTGGTGGCCGCCGGGCTCGTCGAGAACGCGGGGTTGGCGGATGCGCTGCTCCTCGCCGCTAATGCTTTCCCTCCTAGAGCAGACGTGAGGAGATGTCACGCGTTTAGTGCGATCTTGCTGAGAGCCCACCGCTGGCGGCGCCCACCGCTGAGTCGACGACGGTCCGGCGGAGTGAGAATTGTCCTTGCTATTCGTTGTTGAGCAGCTCGGGTGTCAGCGGTGCGTGGAGGAATCGGGTTCCGGCGACCGCGGTGGCGGCGATGCCCGCAACAGCCGCCGTGGCGTAGACCGCCACCGTCGTCGACGGTGTGACGGGTGCCCGCCACACGATGGTGAGGGAGCGCATGGTAAGCACGGCCGCCACGATCGAGATGGTGGCGACGATGGTCGCCGGCGGAAGCATCTGCCAAAGGTACGCCCGGGTTGCGAACCGGGGTGTGGAGCCCATCATCTTTAGCGGTGCGTGCAGCCGGTTGGCTTCGATGGCCTGGCTCATGACCGCGATGGCGATGGCCAGAATCAACAACAGGGCGAGCAGTGTTGTGGCCACGGTCGAACCGATCGACACTGGGAGCAGGATCGAGGCGTAGGCGATGTCGTTGTCGATCGTCGATACGACTCTGGCGGTTGGTTGTTGGCGGGCCACTTGTGTCTGCAGGTCGGCTAGTGCGTCTGGTGATGTGTCGAGAAAGACCGTGTAGCCGTCGAATTCGTAGTCGGAGAGTGGCCTGGGAAGCATGTCGGGTGTTACCACCACCATGCCGGGGAGTTGGTCGATGGGGTGACGACTCAGGTCGACCGGAACGATGGCGGGTTCCATCGTCTCGTAGTCGTCGTCTCTGGCGGCGCGTACTGTCACTCTATGGGTCGAGTTGGTGCCGTCTGGGGCGGGCACGTATGCCGGTCTGGTGGGGCAGGGCGCCGATAACCCGTGGAGCTGGTCGCAGGTCATGACCAGCACTTCCCCGCCGTAGAAGTCGTCGCCCGATGGCGCGTAGCTTGCCAGTCTCGGAGCGACCGCCAGCATGTGCTCACCGAAGAGGTTTAGGTCGTGGCTAGTGGTCTGGACGGAGACGACCCGCCGGCCCATCTGGCCGAGGAGATCGATCCCCGATTGGCGAGCATCAGCATTGGTGGCGCGGGCGACCGGAACCGCGACCAGGGCGACTAAGAGGAGCGCGCCCAAGGGCGTGAACAACCGCGAGTTTGCGCCGGCGCGATCGACCAAACGTCGGCCCGCCAGGCGGACGGCGGGTGCCGCCGATTCCCCCATCCGGCTGCCGACAGCCTGGATCAGCCCGGTGGTCCCCACCCCAACCGACACGAACACCGCCGCCGCCGCTGCCCACCACACGTATGTAGTTGAAGGACCGGATGGAAGGAGGGGGACGAGGGCAAGCGCTAGAAGGCTCACCGGTGCCAACCAGGTCCGCCACGCCTTCCGCTGCCGGACATCGCCGCTGCGGCGGGGATGGGAGGGGAAGGAGGAGATGCTGGCGGAGACGACCGGTACCGCCACGGCCACGAGGATTGCTGGCACCCATCCGAAGCCAACATCGGCGGGGAAGTAGGAGATGTTGGTGAACGGAACGCGAGACACCCTGGGAGCGGCGAGTGCGAACAGCGCTCCTCCGGCTATTGATCCCGCCGCACACCACATGAGTCCACGGGTGGCGGCCACCACCCGGAGCTGAGCCGGTGTCAATCCCAACGCTCGCAGGGCCGCCAGCCGCCTCGACTGCAGCGCCTCAGACATCCGGACCGCGGCCCGGATGACAGCCCCGAACCCGACCAGCACGATCAGAACCGCGAACGCGTCGTAAAACGCCATCAACGCAGGCGAGAACACCGGGTTGGGGTAGGGGCGCCCGAACCCTTCGAATCGGAACGGCTCGCGCCCGCCGGGTTCGATGAAGTCCACGTCGGAAACCCCGACGTACGCGATCAGATCGGCGGGTGTCACCAGACCCTCATCGGCGATGATCCCTGTGTCCCGGTAGGGCAACACCCCCGAAGTCGCCACCTCCGGGTTCTCCCGGATCGCCGGGGACACCACCATCTCACCGACCTCGGGAAACCGATCGATACCGGGCGCCAACTCCACGACGCCGCGAACCGAACCAATAGCGACGATCGTCAGGATGGAATCCCCGACCGCGACATCGCGAGATGTCACCAGAACGCCGTGATCGACGCTTCCTATATCTTCAATATCCTCAATCTGGCGAGCCTCGAACCGCTCCTGCCGAGCCCGAATCACGTTCCAAGCCCCCCACGACGTCAGCAGCGTCACCACCACCAGAAACGCCCCCACCGCCAGCACCACCCCCGGGCCCACACCGAATCGCTCGGCGCTGGTCGTCCGATGACCCAGCCGAACCAGCGCTACCAGCCGACGCAGTCGACTCACCAGAGGCGCCCGTTCCTCAGCGTCAACAGCGTGTCGGTGCGTCTGGTCACCTCACGATCGTGGCTGATGATCACCACCGCCGCCCGTCGCCTCTTCGACGACTCCAACAACGCCGATAGCACCAGGTCTGCCGACGTCTCGTCGAGCGAGCCGGTCGGCTCGTCAGCGAACACCACGTCAGGAGAGTGAACCAGCGCCCGGGCTACCGCCACTCGCTGATACTGACCGCCGGACATCTCCGCCAGCCGCTTCGACGCCTGATCGGCAACCTCCAGCTCCTCCAGCAGCGCCATCGCTCGGGCCCGCGCGACCGGGGTCGCCCATCCCAACAGCAGCCCAGGCAGTTCCACGTTCTCCAACGCGGTGAACTCCGGCACCAGACCGGAGCTTTGAAACACAAATCCGAAACGACCTAGCCGGATCAACGCCCGGTCAAGCTCCGGGAGCGAATCGATCCGCCGTCCGTCGAAGTTCACCCACCCCTCGACGGGAACGATCAGGCCCGCCAAGATGTGAAGCAACGTCGACTTCCCAGAGCCGCTCCGCCCAGCCACACCCACCACCTCTTCGGGGTGAACCTCGAGGTCCACCCCGGACAGAACGCTCACGCTGCCGTAGCCGTGTCCAACCCCGGAGGCTACGAGCAGCGGCTCCATCAAGTTACGCGTCGGTCGAGCCCCACGAGCCGCAATGGTCGGGCCCAAACGTGTTGTAGACGCAGACCCGGTACACCACCAGGGAGGCGGTCGGGTTCACCGTCCACCACTCCGAGCTGCCGCACCCAACTCCCGCCTGGTGTGTGGAATAGGTGCCGGGTATGGCGCCAGTGTTGTTGAATGCGTAGTTCACGTAGTTGTAGTTCCCGTCGCACTCGTCATCGTAGAGCGTGAACTTGTTGTCGTTTGTGTTGTAGGTCGCATGACCGTAAGTGATCGGATTCGTATACTGAGTGGAACTGGCCAACGCCGGCAGGGACAACTGCAGAAGCCCGACGAGAACAACCAGCACCGTCGCTATTCGTGATTTCATAGGCTTTCTCCCTTCGTAATGCCCATATCGCTACTACTCGGTTGTCCAGATTGCGGGCCCCCTTTCTCTCCTCAGGGGATGAGCAGTTCAGGCGTCCATCGGTAGCGGCTCTCCGACCCGATTCATTGCCTGTCGATTCAGCGCTCTCGGAGTTGGTTCGTCGAAGCCGGCGATCGGGTTCCGTTCCCACCTGACGAAGGATCAAGGTGTTTGGAAATATCCGGTCGGTTCCAGAGATCGTTCGAGCGCCAAGCGGAGTCTTCGCTCTTAGCTCTTAGCGCTTAGTCGAGGCTCTCGACCAGGGTGGGCTCGGTGTACTCAACCGTCAGCACTTCGGCGCCGGAGGGAGTTCCTAGTTCAGGATCCGGCTCGGTCAGGGTCGTGGTTTCTGCCAGCAGATATCCGTGATTGCTGAGGGTGATGGTGAAGAGCGATGGGGTCGGGTCGGGGTAGCCGAGTCCGATAGTCAGCTCCTGATCCGTGTCCTCAAGGATCTCCACGGGCAACTTGGCGAATATTTCAATGATGGCGGCGCGGAGGTCGGGGGATGGGTTGGCTTCGCGGAGCAGGCTGGTGGCCAAGCTGAATACTCGGGCGGTCTCGGGACGAGTGTCGCCGCCTTGTGCTCCGTATTCGGCCAGTGCCTGGTATAGAGCGGCGGACTCGGTCGGCCACTCCGCCTGGAGCAAGGGATCATCCACGTCGGCGTACTGTTCGACCTTGGTTTCCCCTACCGGGTAGACCTCAGTTACCTGATTCTCGTAGTAGGCGTCCTTGGTGTCGGCGTCGAAGAATTCTGGTGGATCGGCCGTAATCCGGATCTGGACGAAGGTTGAGTCGGGACTGCGCCATATCTCGCGGGTCGACGGGATGAGGTACGCGACGTTCTCCTGATCCAAGCCGAAGTCCGCCCCTGGTCGGATTGTGAGGTCGACGCGGTGCGAGGTGGTGAAGATGTAAGAACCGTCGGGGACGTCGAGGGGGGTGGCTCGACGGGCGGCATTGGCGATCTCGCCTAGGGCGGCTTCTGCCGGGGTGATGCGAACAACCTGCCACCCGACCAAAGCTGCTACAAGCGCAGCGGCAACTGTCACTGGCAGCCAGCGCCGTTTCGGACTGGCGCTTGTCTGCTCCCGTTCCAGAACCTGTTCGAGACGTTTTCGGGCGCGTCGGAACTCCTCGTCCGAGGGCGTGGCGTTTCCTGCCTCGCGTCGTAGCGGTTCGAACGGGTCGCCTGGTCTGCTCATTGGCCGGTACTAGTTTCGCCGTAACCGGTCAGAAGGTTGCGGAGTCTTGTCCGGGCCCGGTGAAGCCGAGAACGAACGGTTCCTTCCGGAATCGAGAGTGCTTGAGCGATTTCGGCGTAGCTGAGGTTCTCGAGGGCGAAGAGGAGGACCACTTCGGCCTCCTCCTTGCGGAGGCGCAGCACCGCGGACGCAATGCGGGGGCGGTCGGCCTGGGCGGCGAGGCGGCAGACTATGTCGTCCTCGAACTCCTCGTCACCTTCTGCCATGTGGCTGGCGCGTTGGTAAGCCCTGAGTTCACGCGCTTGGCTTCTCCAGTAACCGTTGACCAGGTTCGAGGCGATACCGAACAACCACGGTTTGGCGCTCGGATAGGACGGGTCGTAGCGCTGGCGGGATTCGAAGGCCCGAGCGAATACCTCGTCGCATAGTTCTGGACCGTCGTCAATGCCGACCGCTCCCACTACGAACCTGTATATCGACCGATAATGCCGGTCGAAGATCGCGTAGAATTGGTCTGGGCTATCCCAGGAGGCGACGATCACCTCGGCATCGGATGAGGGCAGAGTCACAACTCGTCAGACTGGCAGCCAACCCCTTTCCTCGGTGGTTTGAGCCTGGTTTCAACTACTCCAATATGAGACCGACTCGGTCTTGTTGTTCATCGCCGCCGGCAGATTGTGAGTGCCAGCACCGACAGTGTCTGCCGACGATCCTGTCTTTCCCGGACTGTCATGATGACGCAACCGGTAACAGCCGTTCCACGAGGATGAGATACGGTTCGCCCATGACGCGCCGGTGTTCCAGTAGCCGCCAGTGCATTCGGTACCGACGATCGAAATCGAACTGCCCGTCCCGTTGGCCCCGTCGAAATGAGTACCAAGGGTGAACGACGACACCACAACGTCGAGACCATGGTCACTAAGAAACTCGGCCCACGACGAGACATCATCACCAAGGCGACCATGAGAAGCGGCCGCTAACGCTCCTTCAAGGGTGGGGTAGCAGACCGGGTCGGTAACGATCAGCTCACCGGATTCTTCCTGACTGACCACCACCACCACGCAATGCGACTCAATTTCTTCCAAGAGTCCGGATGGCTGCAACGGCTGAACACCCGAGAAAGCCATCAGAAGCACGGACAGGTTCCACAGCAAGACACGCATGAATCCTCCACAGATCGCGTGCCCCCTCTTCGCCGATAACCCACTGCGAGTTCCCAGAACTTTCAAAAGACAAAAGGCGAATCATTGAAGAGCCGGCGGAGGCGTGGTGTCGACACCCTCCACAGGTCGCCAAACACCGCGCCTCCGCCCAAACCTAGGAGAACCTTGACGATCAACGACCAGAAGCGTTGTCCGGACGGGTCACGACCCTTGTGGCGGCAAGCGAGGACTCAGGAACCGACCGACAACACAGAGGGGCGGGCGCTGAACCAAGGATCTGCTCAGCGCGGTGGCGCGAACGATGCGAGGCGCAAGCCGATGAACGGCAAACCATGGCACTCCGGCCGCCTCCGCCGAACTTTCCATGCCTCCCAAAACAGAACCACATATCCGCTCTTGGATCGTTCGGTCGAGGGGCCGAACAGAAAGGAATCGCAACATGCCCTCCACAGGCCAGAAATGTCAACAGTCTGGGATCTACCAGAGTGGATGCACCGACAAAACCCAGATCGCCCTCTCCAAAGGCGATACGTTCCCACCCTGTCGAAATCACGGCAGCGTGAACTGGGCGCTGATCAAGGCGACTGTCAACTAGCGCCGGGCCACACCTTTGCCGCATGTAGATCGACTCCCTAGCGGAGAGCCGAACGCGGAGAACATTGAGACGTGGTCGGAGTCATGACTTCACGCGCGCACCGCCTTTCGGTTCGACTCCGACAGGTTCCTAGTTTCTACGATTCTCAACGCCCTATTTGCCTTTGCATGGCAGTGCCCTCTTCCTCTACGGCCCACTCAGTTTCCGCGTTCTAGAAGGGCGACGTCGGCGCAAGCTTGGTGATTCGCGGAACATTCCGGACGTCTTCGGCGAAGGAACAAATGGTTGCAAGCAGCTCGCCCTGATAGACGACTTACCAAAAGAGTGAGGGCACGTGTGAACGACGAGACCAAGGTTCAGATTCCGGCGAGCGCAATTTCGGCGGCCGGGGATGACATCGCCGTCCCTGGCAAGGCCCTCCTTATCAGTCTCCGGCTGATGGGCACCGACGAAGACCAGGAGAAGGCCGGCCAAGCTGGTGCTCTGTTTACCGGCCCACCGCAAAGTGTGGCAGTTATCGAAGCTGGCGCTACGGCTTTGACCAAATGGTGGGCAGCCGGTCTGGGCGTCGCCGCGACTGCGTTCTGGGGTCTCGTCAAGACCTTCTGGACTGGCCAGCCGCCGGAGACCCACAGAACGATGCTGTTGGCCGGGGCGATCGTCTCTGCAGCAGTGATCCTTGCGATCAGCTTCATCATCGGATTCGACGTTCGAGGGCGAGCCTCCGCGTCAGTGGCCACCATCCACGCCCGCGAAACCATCGGAAGGACAGCGCTACTCCTGGCGGAAGCTGCGCACGGCGTCGGAGTCGCCGAGACGGCGACCCAAATCGTCGCCCTGCCCGGAGGAACACGAGTCAAATATCTAGCCAAGCCAAGCCGCGAGGAAACCGGCTGGACCGCCCTGGCAGTACAGACTGACTCAGTCGGCACGACGATGAAATTCTTGGTCGTTAAGGGCGCCGAGCAGGCGTGGGCTACCCCTGCTGAGTTGCATTTCGACAGCCCCGCTACATGAGCACCTTCAGGCTTTCCGATGCCGAAGGCGTGGGCGGCCTATTCCAGTCAGATCATCACCATTCGGACGATCTCGGACCAACCAGCGGCCAAGCCACCCACATCTGAGGCAGACAGTCGAAGGACCACGCAGACATGGATATCACAGGCATAGACGACGCCCGGTTCCTGACCGGTGTCCAACGGATCTCAGAGCTGACAGGTAATGGTGAGGCCGAGGCGGAGACTCTGCTCTCCGCCTACCTCCACGGCGCAATAGATCAGGCTCTCGACCAGGTCGCCGGTGAGGGACCTGTACCCACCAGCCTCACAGTTCTCAGAGCTGACACCTTCCGATGGGCATGTGCACAGGCGAACCGGATCGTTTCCGAACGCGAGGCCGAAGTACTGCTTCGAACCACGTCAAGTACAGCGAGAAGCGTCCTCGCAACCATGCGAGCAATGTACGAGGAAGCGCTACGTGAACTGTTCCTCCAACGCATGCGCGACGACGCCACGGTCAGACCATCCGGCAACGTAAACGAGGGCCTGACCTGGACGCTGGAGTTCACCGAGTCTTCCCTTTTTGAGATGGCCTTGAGCGAGATCCGGCGACTCCCGATACCTCGCCAGCTCCTGAACACCATGGCAACCAGACGTAAAATCGAGATTCCCCGCGAAGTGGAAGATCTGGACGTGCTCGACGCCTTGGGCATCGAAACTCCAGATACCGAATGACCGACGTACCCGAACTCTCGAAAACGATCCAGTCGGTCTCATCCTTCCTAGGTCTGCAGCTGGCACTTATCACTCTGTTCACGTCCGAACTGGCCCGTCGACTCGCCGACGAACACAGCCGGATCGGTGGTCCTCGGGAAGGTTCAGTCAAGGCCGTCAAGAGATCAGCCTGGATCCTCTTCGCCGTTACGTCTGCGGCCGTCCTCATCCAGGCTCCCCTCGTTTGGCAAGCATTTTCAACCTGCTGCACAGGTTCCTACCGACCCATTCTGTGGTCCTTCGTATTGGTGTGGGTGCTCTTGGTGCCGCTGTTGCTGTGGCAGAGCTCCATTGCATGGAACTCCCGGAACTGAAGATGCGAATCGCTCGACCTGGAATCCACCCTTTCGACACAGGCCCGACAGCAGCTGAGTGAAGAGGGGGGGGGGGCTGTCAACGGCTTGTCGCCTGTTCACGGGCGAGACACCCCGACTGTATGAACCCAGGACGAGAGGAGCAGAAGGATGCCTGTCGGCATAGGCGACCGAGATTTCAACGCCCGGCCAGACACCGTCGATTTCAGAGATTTTCGACTGGCGCTCCCTGCAGCTAGGCCTGCAGGTCAGGCTCGATGACTGACCCGTTGGCTCTAGATCTCATGCCGAAGCCAGATTCACCGAGCGGGGCCGTCGGTGTCTTCGCGACGGCCATCGTAGGGGTCACCCTCGAACCCTGCTGTGAAGCCCTGCTGTGAAGTCGATGCGTGTACGCCACGGCCAAGTTGTTGCCTTCGATGAGCGACTACTTCTCCTCAAGCAGCATCTGCTGAGCCCGCTCTATGCGCTGTCGCAGGCTGTCTTGAAACTGAGCATCTCTCTTGCGCTCGGCAACGTGCTCGGCGATCGCGGCACGGATGACCTCGGAGATCGGTTGATCATCCACCGTCGCCACGGTCTCTAGCTCCTCGGCCTGTTCAGCGGATAGGCGAACGGTCATAGCTTTGGCGGGTTTCACAAGTTCATACTGCCACCGAGCAGGCACACCTGTCAAGTATCAAGCAACCGTGGTATCGTGGTAGCAGGAAGGAGAAGATATGAGCGAGAACGAGTCCGAACGCAAGCCCGGGAAGGGCCATCCGAAGGGCCACATCCAGATCGACCGAGAGCACTACGAGGTCGAGGACGAGGTCACAGACCTTGGCCACCGCCAGACCAAAAAGGGCAACTGACCTGGACTCTTGTTTGTGGTCAGGGACGGCGTCGATCCGTCGACCTCCGGTTTTTCAGACCGGCGCTCTAGATCCACTTAGATGGCACTTGTGACGCCGGTCTCGCAAGCATCCTCGCCAGCACCAGCGTGCCCGCCAGGATTTATGGGCGGGGCGAGCAACCACTGACACAAGCCCACAGCGACCTAGACGCTCAAATCGGGGCGATGGTTGATCGCTATTCCTCGCGACTTTGGCAGGCTTAGCCCTAGCCTCTTATCCGCCCTAACCTCTTATCCAATCGACTGAAAGGCTCTGTCCTGAAGGACAACATCGACCTTAAGGCGGCGATCAACGCAATCTCGGATGTCATACAGAACCGCCCACGTCCATTGCGTGACTTCGATCAGATCTACATGAAGGCTGGCGACATGGTACTTCAGAGCGAGTTCGTGGCGGACTGGGCAGACGGTCGCAGTCTGGCGTTTGTTGGAGACGGGGACTCCATTAGCACCTGCGTCGCCTATCTGAAAGTGCGCGGGATCGTCGATTACGGGCCCACCAGAATCAAGGTGTTCGACTTTGATGAGCGAATGGTCAGCGCTATCAAGCGGTTCGCCGACAAAGAGCGCATCGATTTTCTCGATGCCGAGTTGTACAACTGCCTAGACCCCCTTCCTGAAGGTGAGACGTTTGACTACTTCTATACCAATCCGCCCTGGGGGGCGAGCAACGGTGGGGACAGCGTGAATGTCTTTGCGAGGCGCGGCATCGAGTTGCTCGGGTACGAGGGAGATGGCCTCATCGTGATTGCAGACGATGAGGAGTTGGATTGGACCCAGGAGGTCCTGTCCAATGTGCAGGGGTTCTTGGCTAACCAGGGATTCTACGTTTCC
>DATDPT010000168.1:0-4531 GCA_035292605.1 Acidimicrobiia bacterium | reverse complement strand
TCAAATCCGGTGGGGAGTGGATCTCATCGATCGATCTCGAGAATGCGATCATGGCCAACCCCGATGTGGCCGAGGCGACCGTGGTCGGGCTCAAACACGTGAAATGGCAGGAGCGGCCGGCGGCTTTCGTGGTCTTACGGGAGGGGGCCGACACCGATGAGGATGCGATTCGCACCTTCCTCGAGGAGAAGGTGGCCGCCTGGTGGATACCCGACCGGATCGTGTTCATCGATCAGATCCCGAAGACGGGTACGGGCAAGTTCGACAAGAAAGTGGTCAGGGACCAGTACGCCGACCTGTTGATGGAGGACGGCTAGGTGATTCCCGAAGGGGAGGGCGAGGCCCCGCCCTGGTCGCCCAACAACCTCTTCAGCCGGGACTTCTTGTGGTTCTCACGGACGATCCACTCGATGTCGGGGTCGGCGCTCGTCTCGAGCCCTTGGAACAAGGGCAATCCCTCCTCGGGCTGCGCGACGATGACGACGCTCCAGGCGTAGCCAAGGGCCTGGCGCAGGGTCCGCACCGAGGATGTTGGACGCTGGACGGTGGGGATTCTGTGGAAGCCGGCCGTGACGAGGTCGAGAAGCTGCAGCGCCTGATGGGCGCGGGCAGGGTCCCGTATCAGCCTCGGTTCGGCGACCGCGGCCACGGCAGCACGCCGAACCAGTGGATCGGGATCCTCGGCCCACTGTGCCGCCAGGTCAAAACTGGCCTCCGGATCGTCGTCGGCAGCTCGTTGCAGGGCCATCGCCACCCCCTCACGAACCCTCCATCTCGGATCGGAGGCATACCGGTGGAAGAGTTCCGTTTGCCCTTTGTTCCCCTCCCCAAAGAGACGCCCCAGTGCAACCAGCCCACACACGGTGCTGAACTCATCATCGGTGTCCACCAAGGCGCGGGCTCGTGTGATGTCGGCCTCTTCGCCGCAGGCAGCGACCAGCTCGAGATTGCCTCGGGGCCCGGGCAATCCGCTGTTGGCGTTGAGATAGTCGGTCCAGTCGCTCAGTTGCGCCAGTGCGACGCGATGGTCCGCGATCTTTCCCACGCAGAACTTCTAGCCGAAGGAGAAACGTCGGCTGAGGATCAGACTTCGACCAGTTGACCGGAGGTCAGGTCGAGAACGAATTCCTTGTCGCTCTTCGAGTCGGCGATGAAATGTGCGAGCTGGGCACCCTGCTGACGAACCACCCACCAGGCGTAAGCCTTGGAGGCGGTGCCGGCGAACGCCACCTTGGCAACCCTCGCCGCTTGGACCGCCTCGGTCTCGTCGGGGTATTGACCTAGGACGGTCTCGCTGGGCCCCGGCTGTCCCGGTGCCTCGATGAACTCCACTGCCTCAAACATCACACACCTCTCTCGTTTCCTCCCAAAAACATGATAGTTCTCTGTGATCAGAGGATGGGGCCTAAACACCTGCGGGAGTGGGTCGGGTGGGCCCTGCGCCGCAAACGGCTCTCTAAGCTCAAACCGTGAGCACGTTTCACACCACCTGGGGGTACATCGCCGCCGGGACCAGCGGTGTGGTCGGGCTGTGGGGGGTGGCCATGGCGCGCCGGCCCGAGGCGCCGCCGGCCTTTCTCTGGGGCGTTGGCATCGCTATCGGCGCCCTTCTCCTTCAGATCGCCACCGGGGTTGTGGTCGCCTCCGGTGGGGTGGACCCCGGTAACCAGCACGTCTTCTACGGTGTCGTAACGGCGGTGACATTCAGCTTCGCCTACATCTACCGATCCCAGTTTCGAAAACGTCCCACCCTGTATTACGGGCTCTTGCTCTTGTTCTCGATGGGTTTGGGCATACGCGGAATCATGACTTTCGGCAACAGCTTCTAGGAGGGCTCATGCTGCTCGAAGGCAAGAAACTCTTGATCACCGGAGTGCTGACCGACGACTCGATCGCCTGGCATGCGGCTCGAATCGCCCAGGAAGAGGGCGCCGACATCGTCGTCACCGGGTTCGGGCGCGGGCTTCGCCTCACCGAACGCTCCGTGCAGCGGCTGCCCCAGGAATGCCCGGTTTTGGAACTGGACATCAACGTCCCCGCCCAGGTCGAGTCTGCGGTTGCCGAACTGACCGCGCGCTGGGGACTGATCAACGGTGCGCTCCATGCGATTGCCTACGCCCCCGAGGACGCTCTCGGTGGCAACTTCCTCAACACCCCGGCGGAATCGGCCCAAACCGCCTTCGTCACCTCGGCGTTCTCATACAAGACCCTGGCTGTGGCCTTGCTCCCCTTGATGAAGACCGCAGGAGGAGGTGCCCTGGTGACTCTCGACTTTGACAACACCCAGGCCTGGCCGGCCTATGACTGGATGGGCGTCGCCAAGTCGGCGTTGGAGAGCGTCACCAGATATCTGGCCCGCGACCTGGGGCCCCACGGTGTCCGGGTCAACGCGGTGTCGGCCGGGCCTTTGACCACGGTGGCGGCCAAGTCGATTCCAGGGTTCGACGTCTTCGACCGGGTCTGGAACCAGCGTTCCCCGCTGCCCTGGGACACCTCCAACCCTGACCCGGTGGCGCGGATGATCTGTGTCTTGCTGTCGGACTGGGCCCCGTTGACCTCGGGTGAGATCATCCACGTCGACGGTGGATTCCACGCCATCGCGACCGGCGTCGAGAAACCAGAGAGCTAGTCCACCGACTGGAGGGCGGGGGCCAGGGGGAGCTCGACCACAAAGGTGGCGCCTCCGCCCTCGGTCTCCTCGACCCTCACCGAGCCGTGCATGACCTCGGTCAGGCTCTTCACAATGGACAGGCCGAGACCGGTGCCACCCTTCGATCTCGTGTCTGACTGGTCCACCTGGGTGAATCGCTCGAAAACCCGGTCCCGCTCGTGATCGGGGATGCCCGGGCCATGGTCGACGACCACGATCAGCGCCTTGGACCCTCGTTCCCAGGCGAAGAGCTCGACAGAGCTTCCCGCCGCGTACTTGGCGGCGTTCTCCACGAGGTTGATCAGGATGCGGCTCAGATGGTCGCGGTCCGCCTCGACCGCCAGTCCCTCCGGGTCGACGACGAACGTAGGCTCGATGGAGACCACGCGGTTCACCTCGTCGAATGCCTGACGAAGGCTGATCGCCTCGAGATGGACCGGGATGGCGCCACGGTCTATCCGGGAGACGACCAGGAGGTCGTCGATCAGGCGTTGCAGACGCCCCGCCTGGCGCCGGGCCGTGGACAGGAGGTGCTGGGCGGTGGGTTGGGTGGGCTGCAGCTCCGGGCGGGCCACGGTGTCCAAAGAGCCGATGATCGATGTGAGCGGGGTGCGCAACTCGTGGCTGACAGTGGAGACGAAGTCGCTCTTCATCTGAGCCACCTCCTCGAGCCGTCTCGTCATGTCGGCCTGGGCCTCGTAACGGCCGATCTGGGACAGCACCAGCCCGGCCGGAGCCGCCAGCGAACCGAGCTGCTCGAGCTGGTCCTCGCTGAAGCTCCCGACGTAAGGGTCGCCCACGATGATGACCCCGACACGGAGGCTCTCCACCTTCAACGGCGCTACCAGGGCCTGTTTCAGGCCTAGCTCCTTGAGAAGGATGTGAGCGTCCGAATCCTGGTCCACTTCCCGCACGTAGAACGGCTTGCCCGCTCGAAAGGTCTGGGCGACGATTCCGCCAGCCGCAATATCGAGGACGATGGGATCGGACTCCAACGGATACCCGTTGACCCAGATCGGGCTCATCAGCTCGAGACGGTGGCGATCGGGATCGTAGAGCAGAACCACCCCGACCTGGGCGTCCAGGTACTTGCAGATGGTCCCGATCAGGTGGGGGACGATCTCGGCGAGGGATTCGGCTCGGGCCAGGGTGGCGCTCACCGCATAGAGGCGCTCGAAGTCGAGTCTTTGTTGATCGATCTGCACCTCCCTCTCATTGGACCGGACCGCCTCGCGCTCGAACTCGAGGCCGACCAGGGCAGTGGCTGCAGAGACGACTGCCACCGTCAGCACTGGTGCCAGGACCTGCTCGATGGTGTCCTCGGCCTCGCCCAGGCTGAAAGCCACGAAGGAGATGGCCACGGCGATGAAGACCGTCACCAGGGCATGGGCCCACCAGGTGAGGAGCAGACCGGAGACGGCGGCGATCCCGAAGAGGATCGGCTGTGCGGTGGCGGTCAGCTCGGGGATCACGGCGAGGGCGCTGATCCCGACAATCAGCCCCATGAGCCAGAAGGCGGCGATCCAGGGCGCGGCCCAGGTGGCCATCAGCCGGTCCCAACGTGCGGCGGTGGAGATGACGAGGAGGACGGAGAGGCCGGCCATCGGGACCCAGAAGCCAGGCTGGGCGAACACCTCCTGGCGCACCGCCTGGGCCGAGATGATGATGAGCACCACCCAGGCCACCGCCGAGGCGCGTCGCAGCAGCGAGGCCCGGAAGCGGGCCATGGCCTGATGGATGGTTGGCTTCAGCTCTTCCATTTCACGGTTTGTGAGGGTTTCGACTGTATTCTCGGCATTTATCCCGGACTGATCGAGGATTGAAACGTGGCGTTGCGCGTATTCGCGAACGGGACGCTGTTCGCAGACGCGATCGGCACCG
>DATDPT010000167.1:0-9489 GCA_035292605.1 Acidimicrobiia bacterium | reverse complement strand
AACCGGGGGTTGGTCGAGGCTTCGGGTGCGTTTGCGGGCCGGTATTTTGCGTTGGCTGGGGTTGTTGGCCTGGTGATTGTTGTTCTTGCCGTTTTGTTGCGGGGTTGGCGTCCGGCGGCTTGGGTCGCGGCCTTGGTGGTTGTGGTTGAGTTGTTGGTGTTGGCTCCGTTCGGCATCTACGGAGACCGCAGGGACCCGTTCGCATCCAATCCGCTTGTTGAGACTTTGGACCAACTGATGGACGATGAGCCGGAGGCGCGGATTTTCGGGTTCGATGCTGTCATGTTTCCCAACGTGGCGGGGGCTTATGGCCTCCAGGATGTTCGTTATCTCGACGCTCTCAACGTAGAAAGATACGTTGAGTATGTGCGCACGTTTCTTTCTCCGTCAGGCCGCCGCGAGTGGTTCGTTGGCGGGCCTTATGCGTCGGTGGAGCAGGCGTTTGCCAGCTATCTGGACAATCCGATGTTCGACCTTTTGGGGGTGCGGTGGTTGCTCAGTATCAACCCGAGGGTTTCGACCGGTCTCGCCCTCGACCTGGCGAACAGCTTCAGCTTTAACCCTGGACTCGATTTTCGTGTTGTGCGGGCGGGGGGTGATGTTCGGTTCGCCTTCTTCGAGCATGCCGACGGGGAGGTGATGCTGCCTCCTCCCCCCGACGACGCGGTGGCACTGGGTTTCGATTACGCCGTCGACGAGGCGGCGTTTGACTCCGAGGGACACGACGGTGTCACCTTTTCGGTGGTTGGTGTCTATGACGACGGGACTCGGCGTGTCCTTTGGGAGGACGAATACCTGCCGGGAACGGACCCGGTGGCACCCGAGTGGCGGAACGCAGTGGTGGACCTGGGTGGCGGCGTAGCCGAGCTGTCGGAAGTGCACCTCGTCACGGCGGACCGGGGGAACTCCATCGCAGACTGGTCGGCGTGGAGCGATCTGGACTATTTAGCACCAGGGGAGGAGAGCGCACGGCCACAGCTCCGATTCGCCGGAACCGCCGGGGCGACCTCGATCTACGAGAACACAGACGCATATCCGAGAGCCTGGGTGGTTCACTCCATCCTTCCCGTGACCGGTCAGGATGAAGCACTCGCAACCCTGCAGAGCTTGGGGAGTCTGCGCCCCGATGGCTCGGTCCGGGTAGACGAACTCGACCTGCGCCAGGCCGCTGTCATCGAGTTCGGGGAAAAGCCGTCACTCGATGTCGAATCGGTTAGCCAACGGCTATCCGATTGCACCCCGGTTAGAGACGATGTCGTGACGATCGATAAGTACGAGTCCAATCGGGTCGCGATCACGGTCGACACCGACTGTCCCGGTTTCGTCGTCCTTTCAGACACCTACTATCCGGGCTGGGAAGCCACAGTGAACGGAGAGTCGACGCCGGTGTATCCAGCCGACCTGGCGATCCGAGCTGTCGAGGTCGGCCCGGGCCGGTCAACGGTTGTCCTCCACTACCGGCCCGCATCGTTTCGCATCGGTCTCATCATCGCAGCCCTGGGGATCACCGGATTCGGCGCCATCGCCGGGAGAAGCCGCTGGAAGCGTGTGCAGTTGGAGGAAGGCGGCTCATCGCCCGGGCCGGTCAAAGTCGGATCACCGGAAACAGTCGAATGAGAGCCGCCGTCTTCCTCGACCGCGACGGCGTGCTCAACCAGGTCCGCTGGGATGGAGACACGCCATCGTCACCAAGAAACGTCGACGAGCTGACCATCATCCCTGAGGCCCACAATGCCACCGGTCGACTACGTGAGGCTGGGTTCCTGCTCGTGACAATCACCAACCAGCCCGACGTAGCGCGAGGTGCGCTCAGCTTGGAGGACGCTTACGAGCTGAACGCCGAGCTGGGCCGACATCTCGGCATCGACGTCGGTTATCTCTGCCCCCACGACGGATCGGATGGATGCCAGTGCAGGAAGCCGCGGCCGGGCATGGTGCTTCAGGCAGCCGCCGAGTGGAGCATCGACCTCGGAGCGAGCTGGCTCATCGGAGACAGGTGGGTGGACCTTCAAGCGGCGGTGGCCGCAGGCGTTCGGCCCATCCTGCTGGAACGACCCTATAGCTGGAACCCGACGAGCTGGGGCTCGCCCCCGGACTCGCTGCAAGACGGCCCGGCGCGGTCGAGCCTGAGTGAATGCGTCGACCTCATTCTCGAAGGCGCCGGATCAACTCCGGACAACGCCGGCCCGATTGCCCTCGATGATGCTCACCGCGCCTGTCCGTCAGTCGTCTCCGAGTGAAAGGCCCCGGTCGGCCGGAACGATCCTTCGCAGGGTATAGATATCGCTCTTCTCGAGCACCTCGCGGTAGTGATGAAGGCTCTGCCAGTTATCCCATTCTGCACTGATCAAACGCCCACTGATCCCGTCGCTTTCGGATGACCCGAGGTAGACGGCCAGAGCGGCGCCGGCGTCCAAGGGCGTACCTCCCCTGGCCTTGACCTCGAGCATTCGCTCGTGAAACTCCCTACCAACGCGATCAGGACCGGCTTCGATCACCTCATCCAAGAGCCGCGTCGCCAAGGCGCCTGGGGCCATAGCGTTTACGTCTATTCCGAAATCCGCGACCTCCACTGCAAGAGTCTCAGTGAACCGCACCACGGCGCTCTTGGAGGCCGCGTACGCACTGATCCGGGGCAGGGGCCCAGTTGCGCCGCCGCCCGAGAGGTTCACGATCTTGCCATAGCCACGCGACTTGAAATGTGACAGAACTGCCTTCGAGGCGTAGACCGTCCCTAGGAGGTTGATGTTGATGGCCTGCACCCACTCGTCCCAGTCAATCGTTTCGAGATAGCCAATTGGCCCGTACACGCCTGCGTTGTTGACGAGGATGTCGAGATGTGGAAAGTTCGTCAGCGCCGTCTCTACCAGCCCCTCTATATCGGCCGGGGCTGAGACATCTGCCTGTTGAATGATGATCTGCTGGTCACCCGAAAGCCGATCTACCAGGCGGTCACGCACTGAAGCCAGGCTCTCCACGGTACGAGCGCACAGCAAGACCGACGCGCCCTCAGCGACGTACTGCTGGGCAATGGCTTCACCAAGACCCTGTCCTGCCCCGGTGATGATGGCGTATCGACCTGCGAGCTTCACGGTGCAACGCCGACCGCGAGGTACTCGATGCGCATGTCGGTCGCGATGGACTCGGACAATAGGCGGCCCGGGTCGATCACTAATGGTGTGTTCATCGCATGCGCGAAGTCGTCCGCCTGCAGGTCGCGAAACTCAGGCCACTCTGTCGCCACAACGGCCGCATCGGCCCCTCTGATTGCTTCCAACGGGGTCTTCACAAGAGTCATGGCTCCCTTGAGTGCGCCCGGAAGAGAACGCACCTTGGGGTCGTAGGCACGAACCGCGGCACCTCTTCGAACCAACCAGAGGCATACGTCAATGCCCATCGAGCGTTGTACCGCATCCGTGCCAGGCTTGTACGCCAAGCCGAGCACAGCAACCGACCGGCCCGATACCTGGCCGAGGCGCTCCTCGAGTTTTCGGATCGGCCAATCGCGATGCGCTCGGTTGCTTGCGATGACTGAAGCGAGCAACGGCAGCTTGAGATGATTCTCCGCGGCGAGTCGATTGAGATAGGCCACGTCTCTCGCCAACGTGCCTCCGGCGAACGCCGGGCCTGCGTGCACATAGGCATGAGGCCCCACACGGCGGTCGCTGCGGAGTGCGGCTTCCACCTCGGCGGCGTCGGCTCCGACATGCTCGCTGATGACAGCCACCTCGTTGGCGAAGGTAATCGAGGTGGCAAGGTAGGCGTTGAGCGCATGTTTTGACATCTCCGCGGATTCGATCGAGGTCCAATGGAGCTCGTGAGAGAACTTGCTCAACACCGGCTTCAGCTTCTCGACCGTACTGGCTTCCCGCACCCCTACCACGATCCTCTCCGGCCGCCGAAATGCTTCGATGGCGTTTCCCAGCCGCAAGTTCTCCGGTGAGTAGGCAAACGACACCTCGCGGCCTGTGGCCTGGAGTGAAAAGCGCCTTTCGAGATGGGCAGTTGTGCCGACGGGCAGCTGGGATGACACCAGTACGGTCGTCCCATCTTCGACGTGTGGGAAAGCGGTCTCGATTCTCTCGAGAACGGCACCCACATCGCCCTTATCGTCGTCATCGACCGCAGTGTCGAAAGCAATCCACAACACGGATGCGTCCTTCATGGCCGAGGCCGCATCCGTCGTGAAGGTGAGCATGCCGTCGGCCAGTCCCTGCTTGACGAGATCTGCCAGTCCTGGCTCATAGAGCGGGGGCACTCCCTGTTTCAGTTCGCTGACGCGTGCTTCGTCCGAGTCGAGTCCCACCGTCTCAAAGCCAGCCAAAGCCAGACACGCCGCCGTCGTCGACCCAAGATGCCACAAGCCCAGGACACAGACCTTCATGAAGAAGGCCCGGGAAGAGTTGCCACCGCCATGATCTCTCCTATGTTGACGGAGAAACGTGTGGCGCCCAACCGTGAAGGGAGCAGTTTGGACGTGGAGTGGTAGAAGCTAGCGATACCTGGATTGTGACCCCTGATCTGACCCATCAGGTAGTCCAACGTCATAACCTTCTTGGCCTTGGTCATGGTGATCGTCGAGAATCCGGCCGTCCGAAGCGCCATGTGGAGTGCACGACGAGAGAAGAGGAACGTGTGCTGCAGTGGCTGCAGCATGGGCCACCGACTCCGCATGAGCCATCTGAGGAAGTGGCCTGTATCCGGGGTAGTGAGTACAAGGGCTCCGCCCGGCCTGAGCACCCCTGCGATCTCCTCCAAGAAGGCCACCGGGTCCTCCGTGTGCTCGATGATGTCGAAGGCCGTGACGCCATCAAAACTGCCCAATGACTCGTTGTCGAGGGCGTTGACATTGCCCTGGAAGATTCGAGGACGAGCCTGAGGGGAGGCGGCTGAAATGGCCTCAGCCGAGAACTCGACACCGTGCGCGTCGATCTCATGCTCGAGCGCGACGTCGATGAAGTACCCACAGCCGCACCCAACGTCCAACACCTGTAGAGCTCCATTGCCGAGTGCTCCTTGCACGATGGGGAGCCGCGCCTCGAACGTCGCATACTTCAGATCTTTGGCTTCCACGTACTCCTTGTAAACGCCACTTCCGTACTCCTCGTCCGCGTGGCTGATCATCTCCTCGGGAGACGGAAGAGGGTCTTGGAAGATCAGGCCACATTCGCCGCTTCGGTAATAGGACGCACCTTCCTTGCGACAATAGAACTCTGCCTGCGAGCCGCAGACGAGACATGTCGGGGCTTTCTGATCCGCCATCATTCCCCCTTCAGTCCGGCCTGTCGGTGGCGTACAGGGATTCGATTCGCCTGGTTTGGAGTCTTCCGTACAACGGCCAGCTCACGAATGGGACCGCGTTCACCAGCCAAACGATGATGCCGAGGCTGCGAGGGACATAGGTCAGGAACCGATCCTGCTCGATTGCACGGATCGTCGCCCGTGACACTCTCTCCAGCGACACCGTGAGTCTCGTTTCCGGTCGAGCTGCCCGCCTCTGAAACGAGGGATGGTCGAAAAAGGCTGTTTCGACCCGCCCGGGACACACGACGTTCGTCTTGATGCCGAAGGGTCCCAACTCGTAGCTCAGCGCCCGGGTGAGCGCCACCATTCCGTGCTTGGCGGCGCCGTATGTGGCGTTTGGCGTGATCACCAATCTGCCCGCGATCGAGGCCATGTTCACGATCCTGCCGTGCCGTCTTTCGATCATGAATGGGAGAAAGGCTTTGGTGCACCTGATGACGCCGAGCAAGTTGACTTCGACCAACCGGACGAGCTCATCGATCGTGCTCTCCTCATACGTCTCGTATACGGCGTAGCCGGCGTTATTGATGAGGATGTCGACTCTGCCATATTCGGTTACAACGGCCGAGGCCAGCTCGTCCACCTGATCCTGTCGAGTGACATCGCAGACAACACTCGATACATCGCAGTTCTGCGAGGTGAGCTCCCGGACGGTGGTCTGCAGCCTTTCTTGGTCGTGGCTGCTGATGACCACATGGGCACCCATGCCGCAGAGGTCCTGGGCGAGCTGTTTCCCGATGCCACTCGAGCCTCCCGTAATGACGACCACTTTGTCCGCGGCCGTCATCCGCGTTCCCATAGCCAACGAATGAAGAGGGTACCTCCTGCTGCGCCCAGCTCCTGACCGAAAGCGGACTGTAATCGCCCCATCAGCGGATTCCTCAAAGCCCAGGCACCGATCGTACAAAGGGATCAAGGTCGTGATCACTCACGGTTCCAAATCGCTTCTGGCCGTCGACCGCATCGGCTGGGCGCTGAATAGGCCCGCCGTTCCGTCTCCAACGCCATCGCCAGCATCTCCTGGGCGGCGATCCGGCACAGCTCGTCGAGGCCTACCCACTCACCAGGACGGATGGCACGTCGTGTCCCAACCAGCAACTTTTGGGCATGTCTCCGGTTTTTCACCCCAACTCCGCGTGATGTGCAGGCCAGGTACCCGGTTAACCCAATAGGCTAAGCCCACAATGCAACTTGGTCTAAGGACCCACATCCTCGAGCCTCGCGTCTTCTCCGACGATCGCGGCTACTTCTACGAGTCCTTCAACCAGCGTACCTTCGAGGAGGCCACCGGCGTCTCAACCCGCTTCGTCCAAGACAACCATTCACGCTCGGTGAAGGGCGTGCTCCGCGGGCTTCACTATCAACTGCCGCCCGCGGCTCAGGGCAAGCTGGTTCGAGTGACCAGAGGAGCGATTTTCGACGTCGCCGTCGACATCCGCCTCTCCAGTCCCACCTTCGGCGACTGGGTCGGCTACGAGCTCAGCGAGGACAACTTCCGGCAGCTGTGGATCCCGCATGGGTTCGCGCACGGGTTCCTGGCCTTGACCGACGTAGCCGACGTGCAGTACAAGGCTACCGCCTACTACGACCAGGACCTCGACCGCACGATCCGCTGGGACGACCCCGATATCGGCATCGACTGGTCGCTCGACGGGATCACGCCCATCGTCTCGGCCAAGGACGCCTCGGCCCCTACCTTGGCGGAGGCCGAGGTCTTCAGCTAGGAGCAGAGATGGGACGTAGGTTCTGCGTCACCGGCGGCGCCCGGTTGATCGGGTCGAACTTCATTCGTTAACGGTCCGACCACGAGCCCGGCGCCATGGTCACGTGTGCAGAAAGCTCGCGTGCAGCGTCGACCATGTCCCAGCGGTTGGCTTCCTTATCGATGCTCATGCCGGGCGGCAGACTACGACTCGTCGTCCGGCCCTATCACCAGGCGGGCCGAGCGGTGGTAGTGGATTGCCGGTCGGGCGACGACCGAGACCGGGGTGTACTCGACCAGGACCGAATCGGCCCCAGTCAGCCTGACCACCCGATCCTCCCAAGAGTGTTCCTTCAGGGCACGGGCCCGGTCCGGACGGACACCTGCCAGGGCGGTTTCCACCGCTGAGACCAGGTCGAAATCGGTGTGAACGCCGTCCATCCCTTCCAGCGCCCGCAACGGGGGGGCGGCTATGGGGACGCCGGAACCCAAGTACTCGTAGGCCTTGAGCGGGCTCACCGCATGAGTCGTCTCGTTCACCGTAAACGGGATGAGCCCAACGTCGAATCGCTGGACATACCCGGGGAGATCCGTCTGCGGTTTGAGACCGAGGAGACGAACGTTCGGGGGAAGTACCGGGCGGTCCATCTTGTCGTCACCGATCAGGACTACTGCCGCCCTGGGGTTGGCCTCGGCGACCCGGCGCACCGATTCCCAATCGAGCCAGTCGCCGTAGAGCGACCCATGGTATCCAATGATCGTCTCCGCCTCGGGGAGGTCGGTGGGCCGGGATGGGAGTTCCACCCCGAAGATGGCGACGTTGACCGCATTCGGGACCAAGACCGCCTCACGGCCGATCGTCCCCACCCGCCGGACCAGGTCCGGGGCGGAGGCGGAGACCCGATCAGCGGAGGCAACCAGTTCCCGCTCCACCTCCGGGCGATACCACTCGCCCCCCAGGGCCGGGTCGGACCAGTCATCGATCACGTCGTAGACCGTCTCCCATCCTGCAGTCTGCAAGGCCTTGGCGTGTGCGACCAGGGGAGCGGCCGGGGCCTCGACCAGGACCAGGCCTGCGGACCTGACTCGGTTCAGCAACACGCCTGGGTCGAACCGCTCCACCCTGGCCTGCTCCAGGTTGCGGTGGATGAAGCGCAGACCGAGGTCGACCGACTCCTGGGCCTCGTAGAGGGCGACCAGGGTGACGTGATACCCCTGACGTACCAGCTCCAGTGCGAGCTGGGTGCTTCGGGAGCCTCCACCGATGTCGTGGAGTGGGACTCCAGCCAGGATCACCACTGGGGTCCGGGAGATTGGATCGGTCCGCACCGTGGGGGCGTCGTCGTTGGGCACCGGGATGAGACCGATCCGATGCCCGGCGTCGCGTAGCCGGGCGAGCAGACCGGGCAGGGGGTGCCTCCCCTCGGGGATCCCGCCTACTTCGTCGAGGATGTTGCTTCTCACCGCGATGACCCGTGGGCCGACACTGGGCTCGGCCCGGCGCCTGCCGGCGAGCCGGGGCCCTTCCACTTCTCCCACCACCCCGGCTCCGATCTCCCCGTCACCGAGGGTGACTACTGCCCGGTTGGCCAGATCCTGGGACACGGGGAGGGCGGGGTCGGTCACCGTCACGAACTCTGTGGTATCACCGCTCGAGGGCAGCGACAACCGGGCCCGATAGGTGTCCGGGGTCACCGCGAGCCAGCGTTTCGCCATGGTCTGGTCTTCGAGGAACACATCGACATTCACCCGGGAATGCCGTGAATGCTGCGCCAGGCGATAGCGGGCCATCACCCGGTTGGGGATCAGCGGGCGCAGGACTCGCTTCAGCCAGGGGGGCACGCTCACCACCGCCCCGGATCGGGCATGACCGCCGACTCCTCGGGGTGCTGTCGCTGGACTTGGACGCCCGCCTCGAGGGCGCTCTCGGGGACGAACCAGCCGGGGCGGGGCATCGAGCCGGCCGCAAGTAGAGGAGAACCGGCTGTGGGATCGTCGAGGACCACCTGGCCGGTGGGCTCGGCTTGGGGGTCGTGGAGGTTCCAGCGGCGGATGATGCTCAGTGGCGGATCGCCGCTGGTACAGGCGACGGCAACCCGAGGATTGGCCTCGAGCAGATCGGCGAGCTGGAGCAGAAGCGAGGGCGGGGTGTCGCCTTCGACACCTCTGAGGTCGACGACGTATTTTCCCCAGGTGTCACCCATGTCATCGAGGGACGAGACCAGCTCAGCGTGATCGGGCAGGGGGTTCTCCGCTCCCACGATGGTGAACAGCGGATACCAGCGGTGTCGGGATTCCACCAGCGCTGCCTGGTCGTAGAGACCCGGGTTCCGATCCCGCACCATACGCCGCCCCTGCTCGAACCGCCCCTCGGTGGTGACGCTCATCGACACCCCGTGCTTGCGATACCGGAACAGCGGCTCCTCGACTCGGACCTGATCCCAACCTGCCCCGGTCAGTCGGAGCCACATCTCCCAGTCCTC
>DATDPT010000166.1:0-4005 GCA_035292605.1 Acidimicrobiia bacterium | reverse complement strand
GCCGCCCTCATCGGAGCCTCCCTGGTCCAGATCGCAGTGGTCGTCACCGCCGCCTGCACCGCTTTCTGGCTGGTCGACTCCTGGCCCGTGCTCAGCCTCTCCTGGAGGGTGCGGGAGATTGCCCCCTATCCGATGACCATCTTTTCGGGGGCATTTCGCTTCCTCTTCACGTTTGTGATTCCGGTGGGCTTCATCGCCTTCTATCCGTCCCAGATGTTCCTCAGACCGGGCACCGCGCCCGCCTTCGTATACGTGGCCCCTGTGATTGGGGTGGTTCTGTTCGGCCTGATGTACCTGGTCTGGTCCCGAGGCGTCAATTCGTGGTCGGGAACCGGTTCCTGAAAGAGATGTGGGTCTCGGAGGCGGACCGGCCGGTAGTCTGGAGTCCCTGATCGCATCACTTCCTGTCTGGAGGGAGCCGGCATGAAGATCGTCCACGTGGTGGGCACCGGAACCATCGGCGAGCCCCTCATCGGCCTTCTCGCCGACAACAAGGATCACTTCGGCATCGACGAAGTCACCTTTCACAAACGGACCCCATTGCTCACCGAACGGGCCAAGGTCGCCGATCTGGAGGGCCGTGGGGCCGTGCTATCGGTCGACGACGATCGCCGGTCCGCCTTTGAGGAGTTGGGCCATGCTCCCAAGTACGAGGCGCGCGAGGCCATCGAGCGAGCCACCGTCGTCATCGACTGCACTCCGGTCGGCAACGAGATGAAAGACGAGTTCTACAACCACGCCCAAGGCCCCCTGGGTTTCATGGCGCAGGGCTCCGAGTTCGGGTTCGGCAAGATGTATGCCCGGGGTATCAACGACGAGGCCCTGGTCAGAGGCGAGGACAAGTTCCTCCAGATCGTCTCCTGCAACACCCACAACATCGCGGTTCTGATCCGGTCGCTGGCCATCGACGGGGACGGGACCAGTCATCTCGAGGACGGTCGCTTCCTGTGCATGAGAAGGGCCAATGACATCAGCCAGGATGAAGGATTCGTCGCCAGCCCCACCGTCGAGCCCCACAAGGACGAGCGATTCGGCACCCATCACGCTCGTGACGCCCACCGGCTCTTCGAGACCCTGGGCTACGACCTCAACCTCTACTCGTCGGCGGTGAAGATCAACACCCAGTACATGCACTCGATCCAGTTCTCCCTCCAGTTGGACGAGGACATCACGGTGGACGAGGCAAGGGAGCGCCTCATGGCCAACACCCGAGTGGCGATCACCTACAAGACGTCGGCCAACCAGGTGTTCTCCTTCGGCCGGGACCACGGCTACTACGGGCGGATCATGAGCCAGACCGTGGTCGCCCTCGACACCCTGGCCGTGCGCAACGGGAACGAAGTGGTCGGATTCTCCTTCACACCCCAGGACGGCAACCCGTTGTTGTCGACGGTGGCAGCCATGCTCTGGTACCTCGAGCCCGAGACCCTCGACCGCCGCATCGACATCCTGCGCCGCTATCTGTTCCGCGAGATCTGATGGACCCGAAGGCCCAGGCCTTCGTCGAAGAGGCGATCCGGGCAGTGGCTCGCAAGGATGTGACGGGGGCCAGGACCGCCATCGCCGAGGCGTATGACGCCGACCATTCACTGGGGGCGGTCGCTGACGCCATCTATCTCGCCTGCGGGCAGATCGAGGAGGATGGGCGGGTGACCACCTCGACCTGGAACACGCTCGCCGACGCCGTTGGGCCCGGGCCCTTGTTGTCGGTGGTGGAGGAGTCGCGGTCCTGATTATTGCCGGCCGACTTCGACCCTCGGCAACCCTCGGCCTCCGGATGGATCTCTGAGTCTGACCTCACCCCTCGGGTCGAACAGACGCCGGTCGGCCGGGGCTGCCGCCTCGCTTTAGGCTGAAGCCGATGCCCGGTCCCACCGTCTGGCTGAGCACGCTCGGTTGTGCCAAGAACCAGGTCGACTCGGAGAAGCTGATCGCCATGCTCTCCGAAGCCGGTTACGCATGGGCCGAGAGCCCCGAGAACGCCGACGTCGTGATGGTCAACACCTGCGCTTTCATCGAAGAGGCTCGGGCGGAGTCGGTGGAGGTCATCCTCGAGTTGGAGACCAGGAAGCGACCCGATGCCCGCTCGGTGGTGATCGGGTGCATGGCGCAGCGGTTCGGCTCCGAGGTGGAGTCGGCCCTGCCCGAGGTGGACGCGGTTCTCGGGATCGACCGTTACGGCGAACTGGTCGGAGTCCTCGACGGGCTCACCGGCTGGCACCCAGTCGAGATGCGACGCCGGCCGGTGATGGACATCCTCCATGCAACCGGGCGGCCGGTATCCGATCTTCCCTACGCCTATCTGAAGGTGGCCGAAGGCTGTGACAAGCCATGCACTTTTTGCGCCATCCCTTCCATCCGTGGCAAGCAGAGGTCGCGACGGCCGGTCGAGATCCGAGAGGAGCTGGCGCTCCTGGTCCAAGGGGGAGTGAGCGAGGTGGTCCTGGTGGCCCAGGATCTGGCAGCCTACGGCCGCGACATCGAGGCACCGGGCGGTTTGCCCGACCTTCTGACCTTCGTCTCCGACGTGGAAGGGCTGCTCCGGATTCGGCTTCTCTATCTCCATCCCCGGGAGATCAACGAACGGCTCCTCGTTGAGGTGACATCCAACGAGAAGGTCGCTCCCTATTTCGACCTCTCGCTGCAACATGTCTCGGGCTCCCTCTTGAGACGGATGAAACGGCCGGGGAACACCGAGAAGCACCTC
Organism: Acidimicrobiia bacterium; assembly: GCA_035292605.1. Taxonomy (GTDB): domain Bacteria; phylum Actinomycetota; class Acidimicrobiia; order Spongiisociales; family ZC4RG35; genus JALYNX01. Next base: position 1,298 of record DATDPT010000166.1, on the reverse strand, counting down.
GCCCTCATCGAACGAATCCGTGAGCTCGATGCCGAGTCGGCGTTGCGCTCTTCGTTCATCGTCGGCTTTCCCGGTGAGACCGATGACGATGTCGAGTTGCTGGCCGACTTTCTCGAGGAAGCCGGCCTCGATTGGGCCGGGTTCTTCCCCTACTCGGCGGAGCCGGGCACACCAGCCGCCGAGATGGAGGCCCAGGTGCCCCGGGAGACGACCATGGAGCGGTTGCGATACCTGTCTCGAATCCAGGACGAGATGACCGAGACCCGCAACTCCAACTGGCTGGGCCGGGTCGACGTGGTTCTGGTCGACCAGGTGGAGGACGGGGTGCCGATAGGGCGGTCCCATCGCCAGGCTCCGGAGATCGACGGCGTGGTCCGTCTCGACCGTGGCGAGGTCGGGCAATGGGTGAAGGCCGAGTACGTGGGTGTCTTCGGCCCCGACATGGAAGCAGTAGTCGTGTGAGCACGAATCTGTTGTCCCCCCCGCTCCTTCGTGGAGCGGCAGCCCCGGCCGACCGGCGTCTGTTTGGCCAAGTTAGACACCCGAATCGAGGAGCAGTGAGGGTTGATCCCCTGCCGCGCGGCCGTGGTGGTCGCGAGGAGACAAGCGGCCAAAGTCGGCCGGCATGAATTGATCGTTGAGGTGATCGCGGTGGGTACCGAGCTGCTGCTTGGTCAGATCGTCAACTCCAACACCTCTTTCATGGGAGCGGCTCTCGCCGAGCGAGGGTTCGACGCCCACTACCAACAGACCGTTGGCGACAACATCGAGCGGATCGCAGCGGCGATCAGGCTGGCTTTGGATCGGGCCGACGCGGTGATCATCACGGGAGGGATCGGGCCCACACAGGATGACCTCACCCGGGAGGCGGTATGTGCCGCCACCGGGCTCGAGATGGAGTACAGCGAGGAGTACGGGAAGGAGCTGGAGGAATGGTGGGCGCGACGGGGTAGGGAGATGCCGCTGAGCAATCTCCGTCAGGCGTTCCACCCGGTGGGCGCCGAGTTGTTGCCCAACCCGCGGGGGACCGCCCCCGGCCTGGTCCTGGCCCACGGCGGGAAGTGGATCTTCTGCGTTCCCGGAGTGCCGGCGGAGATGCAGCTCCTGATGACGGCTGAGGTGCTGCCCCGACTGATCGCCCAGTCCGGGGAGGAGCAGGTGATCGTCAGTCGGGTGATCAGGACCTGGGGCCGACCGGAGTCAGAGGTGGCCGAGATGCTCGACGATCTCTACACCGGTTCCACCAACCCCTCGATCGCCTTTCTCGCCTCGGCTTCCGAGATCAAGGTCCGGATAAC
>DATDPT010000165.1:0-4508 GCA_035292605.1 Acidimicrobiia bacterium | reverse complement strand
GTGACGACCATCTGGGGTATCCGGTCACCGAGACCCCCGAGAACGTGGTGGTCGACTACGCCGGGCCCAATGTCTCCAAGGCGATGCACGTCGGTCATCTCCGGGCAACCATCATCGGGGACTCCCTGGCCCGTCTCTTCTCCTTCGCCGGGCACCAGGTGATCCGCGACCCCCATTTCGGCGACTGGGGGTTCAACATGGGCCTGCTCATCACCGCCATCGAGGAGGCCCACCCCGACCTTCCGTTTTTCGACCGAGATGTCTCCCAGTACCCGGGGCGATCGCCGGTGTCCCTCGACGACCTGGAACGGTTGTACCCCGAGGCCGCGGCGCGGGCCCGGGCCGACACCTCCTTCGCCGACCAGGCACGAGAGGCGACGGTCCGTCTCCAGCAGGGCGACCCGGGGTATCTGGCCTTGTGGCGGCATATGAAACACGCCTCCGAGGTGGCCCAACGCGAGGACTTCGCCGCACTGGGAGTGAACTTCGACCTCTGGTACGGGGAGTCGGACGTGCGGGATCGGATTGGCCCGATGATCAGCTCGCTGATCGAGTCCGGGGTCACCGAGGAGTCGGACGGCGCGGTCGTGATCCGGGTCGCCGAAGAGGACGACAAACGGGACATCCCGCCGTTGATCCTGGAGTCGTCGGTGGGCGGCGCCCTTTACAGCACCACCGACCTGGCCACCATCGAAATGAGGATCGAGGAGCTTCATGCCGACCTGGTCCTCTACGTCGTGGACAAACGTCAGTCGGACCACTTCCTCCAACTGTTCCGGGCGGCGCACAAGGCAGGGATGATCCCGGACGGGACCAGACTGGAGCACATCTGGTTCGGGACGATGAACGGCCCCGATGGGAAGCCCTTCAAGACCCGGGAGGGCGGCGTGGTCAGTCTCGCCGACGTGATCGAGATGCTCACCGATGCCGCCCGTCGCCGGTTGGAGGAGGCACATCTAGCCGAGGAGTACCCCGCCGAGGAACGGGAGCGGATCGCGTCCCTGGTCGGAATTGCCGCCCTGAAGTTCGGAGACCTGATCAACAATCGGGTATCGGACTACGTGTTCGACCTCGACCGTTTCAGCTCCTTCGAGGGGAAGACCGGCCCCTACCTTCAATACGCCGCGGTGCGTATCAAGTCGATCCTGCGCAAGGCCGCCGAGGCAGGATTGAGCCAGGGTGGGATCTCCCCACCCGCGGTGGACCTGGAACGCGACCTGGTGATCGACCTGTTGCGTCTTCCCGAGGTGGTCCAACGCACGATCGACCTCCGCTCTCCCAACCACGTGGCGGAGTTCGCCTATGGGGTGGCGGGGCGATTCAACCGCTTCTACGACAACTGCCACATCCTCTCCGAGCCTGATCCGGTGCGACAGGCCTCGTGGCTCGCGTTGTCGGCCTGGGCGTTGCGAGCCCTGGAACGCCTGCTTGACCTGTTAGGGATCGAGATTCCCGACCGGATGTAGCTATGGCCCTCACGCTGCGCCCCGCACGCCAGGACGATGTGTCGAAGATCGAACCTTGGACCCGTGACACCTTCACGTGGGGCGACTATGTCGGTGAGGCGCTCCCGTCATGGATCGAGGATCGGAGCGCACTGGTGATGGTCTGTGTCGATCAGGACGACCACCCGGTGGCGATGTCACGGGCCGAGTTGCTCTCTCCCACCGAGGGGTGGTTGAGTGCGGCCAGGGTCCATCCCGATCATCGCCGGGCCGGGATGGGTGCGGCCATGAACGACTACGGGGTGCAATGGGCCCGGGAACGGGGGGCAAAGATCGTCCGGCTGGTGATCGAGGAGGAGAACCAGGCGGCAAGGTCCCAGGTCGAGAAGCTCGGTTACCGGAACACCTGTGTCTGGATCCTGGGAGAAGCCGAAACCCCGCGGGGGCCGCTGCCTCGGGAGCGTGACCGGCTTCATCCGGCTTCGAGCGCCGACGCCGACGCCGGCTGGTTGCTGTGGTTGGGAAGCGAATTGGCCCGAGCCGGCCGTGAGCTGTACCCGGGCAATTGGCGCTGGCGCAAGGCACATCGCAGCGATCTCGACACCCCGATCGCCAACCGTAACCTGTTCCAGGGAGGCGCCGGGTGGGTAGTGGCGGTCCCGGACGGGGACACTCTCGCGGTGCGATGGATGGTCACCGACCCTGCCGACTGCCCTGCGCTGCTAGAGGGCATCGCTGAGGTCGCCCGTCAGTTGGGGATGGCCCGGACCGAGATCTACATCCCCGAGACACCGTGGAGTGGCGAGGCGCTGGTCAGGGAGGGATTCACGACGCGGCGACTGTTGATCTACGCCAAAAGCCTCTAGGTCCGATTCCTAGGCGAAGATCGCCATGGTGGCGATGGCCCAAACCACAAACAGAACCGGGATCTCGGCTTTGCTCAGCCAGGCCGGGGCGTTTGGAGCCCACCGAACCAGCAAGGAAAGCGGCACTCCGAGCAGGGGCATAACGGCCATCCCGGCGACTCCGACTGCCCGCAGCCCTTCTGCACCCTTGTGGAGAGGCTCAGGGAGATCTTCGAGAAACCCGCTGATCACACCGTACGCCAACAAAGCGCCGAATCCGACGAGGAACACAGCCACCGTCCGCCCGATCCCCACCTCCCATAGCTGGAAGCCGAGGAGTTTTCGGCCCCGGCCGAGTGGGCCTTCGGAGGCGACTCCTAGACAGAACAGGCCGACGACCGCGAGGATCAGGGCCGAAGCGAGCATGGCGCCGGTCGACAGCTCCTGGACGACGTTGACGAGGTCGAGGCCAGCCAGCAGAACCGCAGTCGCGAGGCCAACCAGAAGACTTCCCAGGACCATCAACCCCACGTCCAACATGGTGCCGAACGCCCCATAGCCGAGGATGGCGTAGCGCTTGACCATCTCGAGGGGGTCGGTGCGGCTGGCGCGTTCGGTCAACGTGTCTCCTCCAAGCCGGCGACGATACCGCCGAGCTTTCTCCGCTTGACGGCTTGCAGGTACCACTCGATGGGGTGGGCGATCTCAAACCCCTCACCGAGCGAGCTCCGCAGCTGCATCTCACAGCCGGGGTTGGCCGAGGCCACCTTTTTCACCCCCGTGGAACGAACCTGGGCCGCCTTTCGGTCTCCGAGTTCCTGCGAAGCTTCGGGCTGGAGGATGGTGTAAAGACCGGCCGCCCCACAGCACATACCGGTGGGGTCGATCTCGACTACCTGGTAACCGGCGGCTCCCAGGATCAGCCTGGGCTCGGCCGTCACCTTCTGGGCGTGACGGAGATGGCACGGGTCCTGGATGGCGATCGTGCCCGAAACCGAAGCCACCCTCGGCAGCAAGCCGCTTTCGATCGCCCGGGCCACCGCCACCGTCACGTCCAACGCGGTCGAGCCAATCCCCTCGCCTCCGTCCGCCCAATGGCCGTAGTCACGAAGGTGGGCCGAGCAACCAGCCGCGGTGGCCACCACCATGTCGTATCCGCTCAACACCGGGGTGTTGCGCTCGGCGAGCCGATGGGCCTCCGGCGCCTTGCCGTCGTGGGCGGCGAGAGCGCCACAACAGGTCTGTCCCAGCGGCACCTCGACCCGGTACCCGGCCATCTCCAACAATTCGACGGCCGCGTGGTTCACCGGCTGGAACCACTGATCCTGGATGCACCCGGCGAGGAGAGCCACCCTCCCCGACCTCCCCTCACCCCCGACATGCCCGACCACGGAGCCGGGCCGACCTCGCAGCTGGCGCATCCCCGAGGACAGCCGGCGCCAACGACGCGGGGCCAGCTTCGTCGCCCCGCTCATCTGCGCCAGGCCGAGGGCCCCGGTCCCGAAACCGAGCGACCGGCGCGAGCCGAGCACCGAGCCAAGCAGGAAGGACCGGAAGCGATGGGATACCGAGGGGCGCTGGGCCACGATTTCGGCCCGGGTCCCTTCCAGGGTGCGCCCGTAAGGCACCAGACCGGGGCATACCGGCTCGCACGCCCGACAGCCCAGACAGAAATCGATGATCCCCTGGAAGGTGGCGTCGATCTCGACCACCCCCTCGTGCACCGCGCTCATGGCGTGCAGTCGGCCCCGGGGGGATGCGGTCTCCCGACCGGTGAGACGGAAGGTGGGGCAGTGGGGAAGGCACAACCCGCATTGCACACATGCGTTCAACTCTTCGGTCGTCGGATGCTCAGCCGTCACCCAACCCATCAGATCCTCCCGGGGAGTCGGCCCGGGTTGATCACCCGCGCCGGGTCGAACTGGCCGATGAGGCGACGTTGGATCTCCAGGCCTTCGGGGAGCGCGCCCCAGGGGTCGAATTCGGGGAGGGAGCCCGGCGGGGAGTCGACCATCACCAGCCGCCCACCGCTGGCCTCGGCCCACGCCCTCAGCCCGAGAGCACCCTCGGCGTCGTCGGAGCCGAGACGGATCTCACCGACGTTGTGGATGGCCAGGTAGCTCCAGGACGAGGGGAGGTTGGTGATTGCCGTCGCCGTTTGCGCCGGCGGCACCCGCAGCGACCAACGGAACGCCGCTTCGGGGTCGGTGGGCCACAC
>DATDPT010000164.1:0-7210 GCA_035292605.1 Acidimicrobiia bacterium | reverse complement strand
GAGATGCAGGCGGACACCGCGGTGATGCCCGAGTTGCTCAGCGACCGGCGACCGGGCGGGCCGTTGAACCGGGCCGCCAACGTCCTCGTGTTCCCCAATCTGACTGCAGCGAATGCCTCCTACAAGCTGTTGAACCGCCTGGGTGACGCCGAGGTGATCGGCCCGATCCTGAGCGGCCTGTCCAAGACCGTCCACGTGCTGCAGAAGGACGCATCTGTGAACGACGTGGTCAACATGACGGCAATCGCGGTGGCCGAGGCGCAACGTCGGGAGCGGGTCGGCTCCTGATCTCGGATCAAGGGTCCTTCCAGTACTCCTCGTAATGGACGTTTCCCCGCTGCTTTCGCTGATCGATTGTGAAACCCCGCTCGTGTAGTAGCTGGCATACCCCCACCGTCTCGGGGAACAAGGTCTCGTCATCGATCGATTTCGGCAGCCCGATCATCGCCGGGTTGCCGCAGAGGAACACATGCGTCGTTGCGGGGTCGAGCGGGGCCCCCAGCTCTTCTTCGAGTTGGCCGGAGGTGATCATGTCCTGGATATAGATCTTCTTCCCCTCGTTCTCCGGCTCCCGGGTGGTGAGGATCACAAACCGATAGTTCGGATAACGCTCCTCGACCATCGCCTGTTGCTCGGTGTATGCCAGGTCGGCTCGATAGCGGACACAAACCACATTGAGGATGTGGCCTTGATGGTTTCGTCTCAGCAACTCGGCAGTCATCTTGTTCTGAGGGGCCTCTCCGGTGCCGGTGCTCAGGAAGATGACGTCGTCTGTGGGCTTGACCCCCTCGAGCGTGTAGTGGCCCGTGAACTTGCGACCCATGAAGATCCGGTCCCCGACTTCCTTGAGGAAGATACGTGGTGTCAGGGCTGGGATCTCTTCGTCACCGGGTCGGACCTTGACGATGTAGAACTCGACGTCTTGGGGGTGGGACTCGACCAGGTTGCCGTTCTCGTCGATGATGGAACTGGAAACGGAATAGGAGCGACGGGCCAGCTTCTCCCGTTGCCCAGCCGAGAACTCGTCGGTTGCATCGTCGGCGCGCGGCTCCCAATAACCTAGAGCGAGGGTGGTGTACTGCCCCGCCTCGAACGGCTCGATCGGCTCATCAGGACGGACCTTCATCACCCACAGGTCCTCGTTGTGGGCCCGAATCTGGGTGAAGGTGGCGTTGTAGTGCTGCCGCCGCAGCGCCTCGTCCCCTTCTTCCGTCGTCTCGCCGTGGGTTGGCGAGTAGTGGATGAAGAGCCCGCTGATGACTCCGGTGGCGTCGTCAAGGGAATCGTCGTCCCAGTCCTCCTGACGACGCACCGACACCGTGTTGGAAAGGACGTAGACATGATCGATCGAGCCATCGGCCTCGAACAGACGTCTGGCCAGCTCCGCCGGGGGGCCGTCACCATCGACGGAGTCGGGGCGGAATCCCACTCCATCCTGTCCCGTTATCGAGCGATCGGTGGCGAACAGGGCCACGGATCCCATCGGAACTGCGGAAACCTCGATTCGTTGACCCATGCTCTCAAGCTACCTGTTCGGGAACATCGCGACGGCGCGCAATGTTGGCGGGACCATGGATACCAGAGTCAAGGAGGCGATGGAGAGAGGGGGCATCGCCGACAATCACCACCACTGGGCGCAAGACCGGTCTTTCCCGCAGGGTCGAGATCTACTTTCATCAGTTCGACGGTGACTATTACCTGACGGGTCGTCCCGGGTTCAAACGCGATTGGGAGGCCAATATCAAGGCCAACCCTGATTTCACCCTCCATCTGAAGCGGGGGTTCACAGCTGACGTGCCAGTGGTCGGTGAGACGGAACCCGATCCCGAGGAGAGGGCGGCCATCATCTTCCGGGCTTTGACCGAGAGCTGGGGCAGTGAGCCCGAAAAGGCGCGTGCCAACTTGGATTACTACGTCAACACGGCGCCCTTCATTCGGTTCCGACTGGTTTGATGATTCGATGGGCCGCCAGAGAACCCGACCAAGGCGGCTTCACCCTCGGCCATGGAGTCGCAGAGACCGACCTGACCCTGGGGCATCCGCCCCGACGGTTAGCGGCTGGTTCTCTGCTCCACGTCGCGGATCCCCAGGCCGATGAGAACAAAGATGACGCCCATGCCCACGGCCATCGCCGCCACACCGAACGAGACGACCGAGGTGAACAGCGACGCCTGGAGGAATGAGGCCGTTGCCGCCGTTGCGCGCAGCGGGTCTTCCCGGTCCATCTCTGCGTAATACAAGCCACCGGTGGCTTCCAGGGAATGCGTCTCGATCACCTTCGCCTCGCAATAGGCGGTGAACGGACCCGCCACCGTTCGACCCGGCAGGCAGGCGTCGTCGGAAGTGACGATCTTCTGGTCGGAGAGGGTGTCGCTCACCGTAATCCAGGTGGCGATGCCCCCAACGACCATGAGCACCCCCAGGATCAACGAACCAATTGATGCGGCCTTTCTCATAGGAACCCTTTCTAGTTGGCCTTCCCCGGAACCTAACAGACTCCCGCGTGGTTCTTTGAGAGCCGAAAGTCCCAGGAAACAGGGCCACTCCCAGGGTCGGCGCGGTCATGGGCCCCGTTAGCATTTGAGCACCTATCGAGGAAAGTGGTTGTGAACCACTCGGGACAGATCCAGGAAGGCGGGCAGGAATCGGGTGGCCCCTGGACCCCGGTGGTCTGTCTGCTGACCGAGGACAGTGTGTCTTTCATGGTGAACGGCATCGAGGTGGCCAGTTACCGACGGGCCGATGTTCGGTTCGTGCTCGAGGGGAAGATCTATCGAGTGCTTGGAGGTGGCGACTTGCTCTTCTTCCTACCCGACAGCGACGCGCAGTTTCGCCTGGATTGGGAGGGGCCCAAGTCGACCGGGGAGCGAATCGCCCTCGCGTCCGCAGTCGAGGCCCCGGCTCCCGCACCGCCCCCGACCACCAACGTGACGCCATACATCCCCACGCCGAAGTCGAGGATCGCCGCCGCTCTACTCGCCATATTCTTGGGTGCCTTCGGAATCCACAAGTTCTATTTGAACCAGGCAGGGATGGGGGTTCTCTATCTCCTGTTCTTCTGGACAGCCATCCCTGCCCTCATCGGGTTCATCGAAGGCATCATCTACCTATTCATGTCAGACGAGGCTTTCGCCCGCAAATACGGCTGACCGTCGCCATGTCCGGTAGCTGTCGCTCGGGGGTTAATCGAAAGCCGATGCGGGTATTACCCATATCAGGAACTCGTCCCCACTTGTACCATCGAAGGTCTATGCCTGAGCGTTCCTTTGGAAGGACCATCCGCTATCGCCGCACCAAGCTCGGTTTGAGTCAAGCCAAACTGGGTGAGCTGGTTGGCCGCTCGGCGAGCACGATTCGGGCCTGGGAGCGTGACTCCTCACTTCCCAACGAAGCAGGAGTGGTCACGGCTCTCTCTGCGGTGCTTGGCATCGACCGACGGTCCCTTTTCGAAAAGGCTGGTCTCGAAGTCCCGCTTCAGGAGATCAGCCCCACTCTGGAGGAGGCGTTCGCCAGTCTGGCCGCGGAGCCGAGATCGCCGGGGGGCCGCGTCGAGTGGGAAGCGGCGGCCGTCATGCCTCTGGTCGAAGACTCCGAACCCGACATCGAATACGACATCGAGGCGGAGCACCCGGCCCAAACACCGGTCGAGCCAATGGAGACTGCGAAGTGGGCGGACGAGCCCTATCCGGTCTGGGAACCGAAGTTCCCCGAGGAGACGTTGGTCAGGTCGACTCCTGTAGTTTCAACTGTGGTGACCCCATCGATGCCCGCCCCTTCTTTTGTCGAGCCGCCTGACCCCTTTGTTCTGGCGGCACCAACGCCGCCGTTGGTCGAGCCGTCGTACATGGAGGACAGGGCACAACGGCAGCTGTATCGGGTTCGGATTCTGGCCACCTTGGTTCTCCTGGTGGGCCTGGGGATCGTGTTGCTTTGGGCATTGTCGAGCACACTCGATGCTCTCGGCGCCTGGTGGGGCGACTTCGTCGGGACACTCAAGCTCTAGCGTTCGGCCGCAACTGGCCATGAACTCAGGTCCGCTCGACATCCTCATCGTCGGTGGAGGCCCATCTGGGCTCTATCTGGCGACCCTGCTCAAGAAAGGGCTTCCCGAGCACAAGATTCGGGTGTTCGAGCGGAACAAACCCGGAGATGCCTATGGATTCGGGGTCGTCTTCAGCGACGAGACGCTGGACAACTTTCGGGATGCCGACCAGCCCACCTTCGACGAGCTCGCCCGAAGTCTTCGGCACTGGGGCGACATCAAGGTCCACCATCCCGACGGGAGGACGTTTGTCTCCGGTGGCCACGGATTTGCCGCGGTCAGCCGCCGTCGGCTGCTCGAGATCCTCACCCGCAGGGCTGACGAGTTGGGGGTCGGGCTCGAGTTCTCATCCGAATTGACCGACCTTGCCACCCTGCCTCCGGCCGACCTCATCGTGGGAGCCGACGGTGCCAATAGCGTCGTCCGCCGGCACCTTTCTTCCCATCTCGAGCCAACGATCGATCTCAGACGCAATCGTTACATCTGGTTCGGAACCCCCAAGGTCTTCGAAGAGTTCAACTTCATTTTCGAGGACACGCCGGCCGGGATGGTTTGGGCCCACGTGTACCCCTACAGCGAGGAGGGCAGCACCTTCATCGTGGAGATGCCCCCGGAGACCTGGGTCGCGTTGGGATTGGACAGGGCTCAGGACGAGATTTTGCCCCCGGGGTCCAGCGACGAACTAGCGCTCACTCGCTGCGAGAAGTTGTTCAAGAGCCACCTCGACGGTCATGGGCTGATCGGGAACAACTCGAAGTGGCTCCAATTCCCCACCGTGTCATGCGCCCGATGGCATCACGGCAATGTCGTGCTGATGGGGGATGCAATCCACACCGCCCATTTCTCGGTGGGCTCGGGCACCAAGCTGGCCATGGAGGACGCCATCACTCTCGCCCACCTCCTCCTCGACGATCACCCCCTCGATCATGCGCTCCGCGAGTACGAGCGACTTCGGCGTCCAGAGGTGAAGAGTCTGCAGCGGGCGGCCGGGGCCAGTCTGGAATGGTTCGAAGGGGCCGATCGCTATCGCGCCTCCGAGCCGGAGCAGTTCGTGTTCAGCATGTTGACCCGCAGCCAACGGGTCACCTACGACAACCTGCGAGTTCGTGATCCGGCCTACATGGCGGCGGTCGACGCCTGGTACGCAGCCTCCGAGCATGGCTCACCGCTGCCGGTGGGCCCTTCGGTACCACCGATGTTCCACCCTTTTCAACTCCGGGACCTGGTCTTGCCCAACCGGATCGTCGTCTCGCCCATGGACCAGTACAGCGCCGTCGACGGGATGCCCAACGAATGGCATCTGGTCCATCTGGGCAGTCGCGCGGTCGGTGGCGCCGGTTTGGTCATGACCGAAATGACCTGTGTCTCTCGGGAGGGGCGGATCAGCCCAGGGTGCACCGGGATCTGGACCGATGAGCAGGCCGGCTATTGGGCGAGGGTGGTCGACTTCGTCCATGAGCGCACGTCAGCCCGTATCGCGCTCCAGATCGGGCATTCAGGGAGAAAGGGCTCAACCAGATTGATGTGGGAGGGAGACACCGAGCCTCTCGACGAAGGCAACTGGGAGATCGTTGCCCCGTCGCCGCTCCCCTATCGACCGGACAGCCAGGTGCCCAGGGAGGTGACCCGTGCCGACATGGATCTGATCCGTGACCAACATGTCGCCGCCGCCAGACGAGGGAACCAAGCCGGATTCGACCTTCTCGAGCTCCATTTCGCCCACGGGTACCTGATCTCCAGCTTTCTCACCCCACTGGCCAATGTCCGCAGCGACGAATACGGAGGGTCGCTGGAGAATCGCATGAGATATCCGCTGGAGGTGTTCGCCGCGGTGCGCCAGGCCTGGCCCTCCCCCAAACCCATCTCGGTGCGGATCTCCGCCACCGACTGGGTGCCCGGTGGGTTCGATGGTGACGACGCCGTGGCGTTTTCCGCCGAGCTCGAGGCGTTGGGGTGTGACATCATCGACGTATCGACCGGTCAAACTACGGTCGAGGCCAGCCCCGACTACGGCCGTCTCTATCAGACCCCCTTCAGCGACCGGATTCGCCGTGAGGTCGGGATCCCGACGATGACCGTGGGAGCGGTTTCCAGCATCGACGATGTCCACAACATCCTGGTGTCGGGACGGGCAGACCTCTGCGTCCTGGCCCGACCGCATCTGGTGGACCCCTATTGGACCCTCAATGCAGCCATTGACCTCGGTTATGCCGATTTCGACTTTCCCGATCAGTACCTATCGGGGTTGAACGCCAGACGACGTCAACAAGCGCCGATCCCGCCCGACGCGTTCCGCGGTTGAGCTCAGCCGGTGGAGCTGGAGACCAGGAAGACCGTCACGTCGGGGTCTCCCTCGCTGACAGAGATGTTGTAGGCCTCGTCGTCGACGCTGACAGTCCAGGTAGTGCTGGCCGGGTTCGAGCTCGTGAAGGTGTTCACCTCTCCGCCGGTGCCGTCAACGAAGGCTTGATAGGTGGCTACCAGGGAGTCGTACTCCGACGCCGGGTAGGTGAGCGTCACCGTGGCATCGGAATCCTGCGTGAAGACCGCTGCAACCGTTCCGCCGTCGGGGACCGGGATCGGGAACCCGTCCGGCACCTCGCCACCACCGATGACTGCAGATCCGCCGCCCTCCTCGTCCTCCACTTCGATGACAATCGATCCATTGTTCTCGTCGATTTCGACGTCGCCCACGCCTTCTTGTGACTCGAGGATCTCCTCGGCGACGTCGGCGCCCGAGCAGGCGGACAGAGCGAGTGTGATCGCGGCGAGCACGACGATGGTCCTTCTACTTCGCATTTGATTTGGCCCCCTTTGGCGATCAGAGGCTACCCGACTCGACACCAGCTCGGAAGCCGTCAGATGGGGATCTCAGGAAAACCCTGGCTTCCCACCCCTGATGCATGGCAAACTGTCGGGACCAGAGAAAGGAGGTGGTCCTAAGTTGTTAGAAGGTTTACGGACTCTGGAGGTGGTCCAGCGCTGAGCGGCGCTGACCGCATGCGCCGCTCGTCTCCGTTCGAGACCGGTGGCGACTCCATCTAGGACCACCCTGCTCTGGCGACCACGGGAATCGTCCACCCGCGGCGGGTTGATCCGAAGCAACGCCCGAGCCGACTTGGAGGGCCCCCGGCGAATGGCCGGGGGCCCTCTCATATCTCGAATCCT
>DATDPT010000163.1:0-4174 GCA_035292605.1 Acidimicrobiia bacterium | reverse complement strand
CGTAGACCTGCATGGAGTCGACCGAGATGATCTCGGCTCCGATCCGCTCCGCCGCCTGCACCGCCACCTCCGTCTTGCCGGCAGCGGTTGGCCCGAGCAGCGCCAGGATCCTGTTCAGACAGGTCTCCCCACGAGATGATGAGCACGCGAGGCCACGACCTCGACATCGAGGAAGGATCCGGATGGATGGCTGCCAGCCACATGAACCAGCTTCCCGGTTCGGGTTCTGGTGGTCGCCGCGTCCCGGTCTCGTTTTGACGGCCCCTCGCTCAGCACCTCCACCCTCCTGCCTACCATCTCTCGATTGCGCCGGTGCGAGATGCCGTCCTGGAGCTCGACAAGCCGGGCAAAGCGCTCCTTGATGACATCGTCCGGCACGAAGTCTGCGGTCATGTCGGCAGCTCTGGTTCCCCGACGGGGCGAGAAGATGAACATGAAGGCCGAGTCGAACCCCGCCTCGTCGACCACGTCCAACGTGGCTTCGAAGTCCTGATCGGTCTCGCCGGGGAATCCCACAATGACGTCCGTGGAGACCGCGAGCCCAGGGATCGTCTCCCGGGCCATGGCCAGCCTGTCCATGTACTTGCGACGGGTATAGCCCCGATGCATCAAAGCGAGGACTCGATCGGACCCGGATTGGAGGGGGAAGTGGAGATGTTCGCAAACCGCCTCGGTCTCGGCCATGGCCCGGGCCACCTCCTCGCGGAAGTCGTTCGGGTGCGGGCTGGTGAAGCGAACCCTCCTGATCCCGCCGACATCGCCCACCCGCCGGAGAAGCTCGGCAAAGATCGGCCGGCGCCGGCCGTCGAGCGCCAGGTCGCGGCCGTAGGTGTCGACGTTCTGACCGAGCAGGGTGACTTCGACCACGCCTTCAGAGGCAAGCCGCTCCACCTCACGCACGATGTCACCCGGCCGCCGGGAGACTTCGACACCTCGCACCGAAGGGACGATGCAGAAGGTGCAGGTGTTGTTGCACCCGACCTGGATAGTCACCCATGCCGAGTGCTCGAGCTCCCGCTTGACCGGCAGAGACGAGGGCATGGCCTGCAGCTCGTCGACGACCTCCGTGATCGGGCCCCATTGCTCGGCGTGGTCGATGAGATCGAGCACTCGACCCAGGTTGTGGGTCCCCATCACCACATCCACCCACGGCGCCCGCTCGCGAACCAACTGCCGTTCCTTCTGCGCGGCACACCCCCCGACCACCAACAGCATGTCCGGGTTGAGATCCTTGATCGCCTTCATCTGCCCGAGGTTGCCGTACATCCGGTTGTCGGCGTTCTCCCTGATGGTGCAGGTGTTGATATAGACGACATCGGCGCTCTCGAAACCCTCGGCCGGTGTCATCCCGTCGACTTCGAAGAGGCCGGCAATGCGCTCTGAGTCGTGCTCGTTCATCTGACACCCGAAGGTGCGAATGAAATAGCGCTTGCCCAGCCGCGTCGGCCGGCGTCGTGCCGGTTCGCGCAAGGTCGGGCTGGGAAGGAGAACACTTTGGGTCATGTGGTTGCCTCAGCGGGCGAAATCGGTGGCCCGGAACTCCCGAATCACGGTCACTTGGATCTGACCCGGATACTGGAGGTCCTCCTCCAGCTTACGGGCGATTCTCCGCGAAAGCTCCCGGGCTTCGAGGTCACCGACCTCGCCCGGATCCACCACCACCCTCACCTCGCGACCAGCCTGGAGGGCAAACACATGGTCCACTCCTGGGAATTCGAGAGCCAGCGTTTCCAACCGCTCGAGTCGCTTGACATAACCCTCGAGAGTCTCGCGGCGGGCGCCGGGGCGGGCAGCCGAAACCGCATCGGCGGCCTGCACCAGCACGGCCAGGATCGTGCGCGGCTCGACCTCGTTGTGATGAGCTTCGATCCCGTGAACTACGGCCGGGTCCTCGTCGAAACGACGGGCGATCTCGGCACCGATCAAGGCATGCGAGCCCTCGACCTCGTGGGTGACCGCCTTGCCGATGTCGTGGAGCAGAGCCGCCCTCTTCACCGGGCCGGGATCGATCCCGAGCTCGGAGGCGAGCATCGAGGCGATATGCGCCGTCTCCACCAGGTGGTTGAGGACGTTCTGGCCGTATGAGGTCCGGTACTTGAGACGCCCCATCAACGTCACCAACTCCGCGTGCATTCTCGACACCCCGGCCTCGACCAGGGCCCATTCCCCGGCATCGCGGACGCTCTGCTCGACCTCGGCGCGAGCCTTCTCATATGCCTCTTCGATGGAAGCGGGGTGAATCCGCCCGTCGGCTACCAGCTTCTCGAGGGTGATCCGAGCCACCTCGCGCCGGACCGGGTCGAACGAGGACACCGAGACGGCTTCGGGGGTGTCATCGACGATCAAGTTGGTGCCGGTCACCGACTCCAGGTGTCGGATGTTGCGACCTTCACGTCCGATGATCCGGCCCTTCATGTCGTCGGACGGGAGCGCGATCACCGAAACGGTGGTCTCGGTGACCACCTCGGAGGCGAGACGCTGGATCGCGGTGGCCAGGATCCTCCTGGCTCGCCGATCCGCCTCCTCACGCGCCTTTATCTCCAGATCGCGCACGACGATCATCGCTTCACGTCGTGCCTCGTCTTCGACCTGGGCCAGCATCTCGGTCTTGGCGGCGTTGACATCGATACCGGCCACCTGCTCGAGCCGGAACCGTGCCTCCTCTTTGAGACGCTCCACCTGACCCCGGGAGTCGTTGAGCTCCTCCTCGCGGTCGATCAGCATCTTCTCTCGGTGCGCCAGGTTGGAGGCGCGTTGATCGAGCGTCTCCTCCCGCTGAGCCAGCCTGGACTCGAGGTTCGATGCCTCCAGACGGCGGTGCTCGAGATTGGCCTCTTCCCGCTCTCGGAAGGTTTCTGCCTTGGCCCTTCCTTCTTCTTCGGCTTTGGCCAGGATCCGTTGAGCATCGAGACGCGCCGATGTCATCGCGTCCTCGGCCGAAACCCCGCCCTTTTCCCGTCGCCGAGTCACGGAGAGACGGGCCAGGAGGTATCCGAAGCCGAGACCGATGACGAGCCCGAGGACACTGAGGCCTATCGCCAGGGGGTTGTCCATCATGGTCCTTTCCCCCGGGGATGGAAACAGACGTGCCGAGCCCTATGGGCTCGGCACACGAAAGGAGTAGCGACGAAAAGCGAGTGAAATCACCCGTCGGCTCGGTCGCTCCTCCTGATCACGTTTCTCTCTCCGGTTTGCAGTTCAAATTTCGTGTGCTGACCCGGGATGGTACACACCGAAATCGCGAAGATAAAACGACTACTCCTCGAGGGAGGATACGTCCTCGGGGACCGTCTCCTCCGTTGCCTGATCTTCCGTTGCCGAGCCTTCGGGCTTTTCGCCGAGACCCACCAACTCGTAGACCTTGGCCTGGAGTTGCATCGCAACCTCGGGGTTTTCCCGGAGGAAACGCTTGGAGTTCTCCCGACCCTGACCCAACTGGTCGTCGTCGAAGGTGAACCAGGCGCCACTCTTGCGAACCACCCCAAGATCCACGGCCACGTCGAGGAGACTGCCCTCACGGGAGATCCCATGACCAAACATGATGTCGAACTCGGCAAGACGGAATGGTGGGGCCATCTTGTTCTTGGCCACCTTGACCTTCACCCGGTTGCCGACACTATCGGCACCATCCTTGATGGTCTCGACACGACGGATGTCGAGACGGACCGTCGAGTAGAACTTGAGCGCCCGCCCCCCGGGGGTTACCTCGGGGCTTCCGTATATCACCCCTATCTTCTCCCGGAGCTGGTTGATGAAGATTGCGGTGGTCCTCGACTTGTTCAGGTTCCCGGCCAGTTTGCGCAGGGCCTGTGACATCAACCTCGCCTGAAGCCCGACATGGGAGTCACCCATCTCCCCCTCGATCTCGGCCCGGGGCACCAGGGCCGCCACCGAGTCGATAACCAGGACGTCGAGCGCCCCGGAGCGGATCAGCATGTCGGCGATCTCCAGTGCCTGCTCCCCGGTGTCAGGCTGAGAGATGAGAAGCTCGTCGACATCGACTCCGATCGCCTTGGCGTAGATCGGATCGAGGGCGTGCTCGGCGTCGATGAAGGCGGCGATCCCCCCGTTGCGCTGCGCCTCGGCCACGATGTGGAGGGCGAGGCTGGTCTTGCCCGAGCTCTCCGGGCCGTAGAGCTCGACGATGCGACCCCGGGGCACACCGCCGATCCCC
>DATDPT010000162.1:0-29520 GCA_035292605.1 Acidimicrobiia bacterium | reverse complement strand
CCAGGCCTTGGCGTCGAGGTCGAGGTGGTTGGTGGGCTCGTCGAGAAGCAGGATGTCGGTCTCGGCGAAGAGGATCCGGGCCAGCTCGACCCGTCTCCGCTGACCACCGGACATCGTGACCACCGGCTGACTCAGCTCGGGGTTCCCGATTCCCAACGCGGCCGCCATTCGCTTCGCCTCGGCCTCGGCCACGAACCCGCCCTTGGCCTCGAACTCGTCGTGAAGCCTTCCAAAATGCAGTATCCCCCGGTCACGGTCGTCACCGGTCAGATCGTGGAGCCGACGCCTGGCCTCTTCGATCTTGCGCTGCATGGCCCCGATCTCACGAGCCATCAGGATTCGCTCTAGGGCGATGGCGTCGGGATGCTCCAACTCGGGAAGGGCCGCCTCCTGGGAGAAGTAGCCGATGGTCCCGGAGCGGAGGACGGAGCCCTCGACCGGGTTCACCTCACCGGCCAAGGTTCGCATCAGCGAGGTCTTGCCGGCTCCGTTGCGACCGACAAGACCGATTCGGTCGCCTGATTGCACGCTGAAAGAGACCCCCTCGATGAGAGTTCGGGGTCCGACTTCGATACGAAGGTCGCGTGCGATCAACATTGGGTTTCCCGGCGTCGGGGACGTTAAATGAGAACTGAGGTTTACCAGGGGTGATTCAGCGGGCCTCGTGCCTGGTCAGGAGGCCTCAGCCCTCGCCTGAGATTGGCGCGATGTTGCGGTTTACCCGGAACAGATTCGTCGGGTCGTAGCTGGCCTTCACCTTGGCCAAACGCTCGATGTTCCCCCGATAGGACTCGCCGATGCGAGCTGTCTCCTCGTCTTCGGTCTGGAAGTTGACGTAGTTGCCCCCAGTCGAGAACGGTCTGATGGCATTCCAGGCTTCACGCACCCACTCCCGATTGGCCGCGACCGCCTCGGGACCGGCCGACGCCGCGGCGATGGCACAGACATACGCCGCGTCTCGGTTGCCAACAGCTCCGTCGTCCTCATCATGCTCACCGAGCGCGCCCTCGAGGTGGAATATGGCAAGCTGGTTGGCGGGAGCCGACATCCCAACGAACTGGGACCTGACCGTCTCCAGCAGCTGATCGCTCAGGTCGGCCAGAAACTCCGACTTCCAGTAGTAGTACATGCCTTTGGGCTGGGTGGCGTCCAACATCGACTGTTGCGCGACATAGGGCTTGAGCTGGATCAGGTCCGCCCAGGGCTGACCGTGGCTCCTGATCGGGGCGAGATCGCTCGCCGCCTGCTCGTTGGTCCCGGTGTGAACCACCACCATGGCGATCATCGGTTGCCCGTGCTTTTCAGGCGGCAGCCACGGTGCGGGCGGGGCGTTGCGCATCAGGACCACCACCGTCATCTCGCGGGGCGCCGACGCGGTGACAGTTCGGTAGAGGTCGAGGACCTCGGCCGCTTCCTCGGCCGACCAGGCGATCAACCCGGCGGTCACTTCGGGACCGATCTGATGGAGACCGAACACGAATTCGGTCACCACGCCGAAGTTGCCGCCGCCGCCTCGCAGAGCCCAGAACAGATCCGGGTTCTCCTCCCTCGAGGCCCGGCGAACCTGGCCATCCGCGGTGACGATCTCCACCTCGATCAGAGTGTCGACCGTCCACCCGAATTGCCGGGTCAGATAGCCGAATCCTCCGCCCAGGGTCAGGCCGGCGACACCGGTCTCGGAGATGAAGCCCAGAACCGCGGCCAAGCCGTGCTCCTGAGTCGCCCGATCGACGGCTCCCAGGGTGCATCCCGGCCCGACTCGAGCCGTCGACTCGGCGGTGTCCACCTCGACGGTGTTGAACCGTGACATGTCGAGGGTGATCCCGTTGTCCGAAAGCGCAAGACCGGCGATGTTGTGGCCACCACCCTTGATCGACAACTCGAGCTCATGCTCACGCGCAAACTCGACTGCCCTCACCACATCAGACGTGCTTGCCGGCCGGACCACGAGGGCCGGCCGCTTCTCGATCGTCGCATTCCAGATGAGGGTGGAGAGGGCGAAATCGGGATCGGCAGGTCTCAACAGATCACCCGCCAGGTCGGCCGCCAGCGAGTCGAGGGCCGTTTCGGGCACTGTCGCCATGGCACCATCGAGCGCCCTCACAAGAACATCACTCACACCAGACTCCTGGATCGCGTTCCGGTGAACCTACCTGCTCAGGCGGTTTGTGTGATCGGGTACAACTCGACGAACGCCTCCCGACCCAGCAAAGACGGCTTGTGGGCGTCGGGAACATTGATCAATGACCAGCCGGGCGGTATCTGAGTCCGATGGGCGGCGATGGCGGCGATCTTGACATCGACCAGGTCCTCGACGTCCATCCAAAAACTGACCCTCTCGTCGGGGAACCCCGAGTTGCGCAGCCTGGCGGCTTCCTCCCCGTCGATCTCGCCCGAGGCCTCGTCGATATCGGCCCAAGCAGCCATCCGGCTTCTCGGCCAAACCAACATCCAGAGACGATCGGGTTGCCAGGGCTCGTCATCACCCCGCAACGGGAAACGGGTCACGTCGCTCGATGCATGGAACGCGGCGAGACCGATCCGATGGACCTGGATGTGGTCGGGATGCCCGTACCCACCAAACGGGTCGTAGATGGTCACGATCTCGGGCCGGTGCTTGCGGATGAGGTGGACGAGGCGACCGGTGGCCTCCATGAAGTCGGCCTGCCAGAAGCAATCAGGGTGGAGGTTCTCCTCCCAACCCATCATCCCCGAGTCCCGATAGCCGAGAAACTCGTGATTACCCACACCGAGTATCTCGAGGGCGGCCGCCACCTCCGCCGCTCGCACCTCGGCCAGTCGGGGGCGGATCGCCTCGGGATCGTCGTAGTTGTGGATCTCTCCAAGAACACCGTCGGTAGCGGTGATCACGACGACATGGTCACCATTTGCGGCGTAACGGGCCAGAGTCCCCCCGGTGGCGATCGACTCGTCGTCGGGGTGAGCATGAAGAGACAGGATGCCCGGCATGAACGGAGTCTATGAAGCCGGGCCTCGTGTCAAGAGAAGAAGATTCGGCCAATCGCCAGACTGCGTTCACCGTCCGGTCACATCACCCGATTAGAAATTCGAGAGTCACGATCGTTTCAAAGATCGTCGACTACAACAGATCCCTCCTCCCAGGGCAAACTCGGGGCGACGGCAGCGTCGCCCCGAACTCGTTTTGGGTTCAATCACCCGCAATTGGGAGCCACAGGTCCCTATCTGACCCCTCCTCGTCCCAATTACGAAAGGTGAGGGTTTCACCCGACCCGGTGGGTGCCCGCCAGGTTGCTCACCTCTTCTGCAGTCGCCAGCAGCCGGGGCAGGAAGTCCTCGCGGAGACGAGTCATGCCGGCTCTGGTGGCATGACAGGACACATTCATGGCCGCCATGACCTCGCCACGACCGTTGTGAATCGGCGCCGCCAGAGAGCGCACCCCCTCCTCGAGCTCCTGGTCGACCAGGGCGTAGCCCTGGTCTCGAGTCTTGAGGAGGATCGCCCGGAACTTGTCTTTGTCAGTGGTGGTGTACCTGGTGAGGGGCTCGAAAGTGGTGCGGGCGATGTACTCATCGATCTCCGAGTCAGGGCGGCCGGCGAGGAGCACTCTTCCCATGGATGTGGGATAGGCGGGAAGACGCGACCCGAGGGCGAGAGAAATCGTCATGATCCTGGTCGTGGGGACCCGGGCCACATACACGATTTCAGACCCATCCAGGATCGAGAGGGAGGACGACTCCTTGACCTCCTCCACCAGGCGTTCCATCGGCGCTTGAGCCAGCTCCAAGACATGAAATGAGGAAAGGAAGGAGTAGCCGAGGTCCAGCACCTTGGGCGTCAACGAGAACAACCGCCCGTTCTGATGCACATAGCCCAATTCGGCGAGAGTGAGGAGCACACGTCTGACCGTTGCCCTGGTGAGACCGGTCAACTGCGCCACCTCGCTCAGCGATTGCGCGGGGCGCGCCTTGGAGAAGGAGTTGATGACGACCAAGCCCCGCTCGAGAGATTGGATGAAGTCGCCGGACCGTTCTTCGGACATCGTGAGCATCATAGTCCCCCCGTTCGCAGAGCGAACAGGGGTGAATCTCAATTCTGGCTTGATCCGGACTGCTGTTTCTGTGGCTTGGCCGGGCCGCCCCAACCCGGGGGTGGGGCCGGGGCCTCGGATCGAGCCGCTCCAGGCTTGAGGACATCCTTGGAGCCGACCGTTGTCGCCGAGAGCTGGGCGATCACGTCATCGATATCCGCGGTGTTGGGCAGGACGCACCGAACCTCGCCGATCCCCAGATGGGCCAGCTCGATCATGATGTCCTGACAGCGCTCCAGGTCACCGTGGATGCCGAGGGCCTTGGTGTCCATCTGAGCCAGCATGTCATCGATCTCGACGCGGACATCAGACTCGGCGTTGGTCCGGCCAACCGAGACCGGGAGCTGAACGGCAAGACCGAGGCTTTCGGGATCGCGGTTGCCCTCGGCTGCTGCCGAACGGGCGGCCTCCACCATCGCCGCGATCTCAGCCGTCGGCCGGGTTGGAAGGAGGATGTTGTCAGCGATCTCGACGGCGATCGCCAGCTGGCGTGGTCCCCGTGCTTCCAAAGTCAAGGTCGGCCCCCCGGGTTGGGGTGAGGGGAGGCCCAGCGCCGGCCCACCTTCGGTCATCGGCTCGCCCCTGGCCAGGGTGGTGACGATCCGAGCGAACCGACCCATCTCCTCGATACGAGCCGCAGCGTCGGGGAACGGGAGCCCCAGCCCGACATGCTCCTTCTCGTACCACCCCGCGGCCACTCCCAGCTCCAGACGACCATCCACCACCGTGTCCATCGAGCCCACCATCGCAGCGGTCGCCTGGGGCGAGCGGAGCCCCGAGCTGAACATGATGCCGGCCCTGATCTTCGAGGTGTACATGGACGCGATCGTCAGCATGGTCCATGCCTCCATCCGGGCCAGGCCGTCAGACGTCATGAAGCGGTCGTTGACCCACAGGGCCTGCAGCCCGGCCCGTTCCGCCATCTGGGCGACACGCATGGTTTGGGTTGGGCCGTTTCTGGGGTCGAGCACCAGCGCCAGACGGACGAGACGACCGGGAGGCGCCACCACTGGTCGAAACTCTCTCATCTCGCGTCGATTACCTGGGTCGAGATTGGCTCGGAGGCCGGGAGCGTACACTGCCCGGCGTGGTCCCTGAGTTGCTGGAGCTGATCCATCACCTGCGAGAGGCGGGGATTCCGGTCTCGATGGTCGAGACCGTGGACGCGGCACAGGCCCTGCAATGGGTCGACATGAGTCGTCGGGACCAGGTCAAGGCCACCCTGGGGAGCACCCTCGTCAAACGGGCCGACCATCGCCCCATCTTCGAGGCCCATTTCGATCTCTACTTCTCCTCTGTGCGCGACCCCGATCACCCCGTGGACCGACTCGCCGTCCCCAGGCCCCGGTCCTCGATCGGGCCGATAGTCATGCGCTCCGAGTACGGAGGACGCTCCGATCAGGATGACTTCGACTTCATCGAGGTGTTGCTCGATGCCCTGCTTCGGGCAGATGACACCGCTCTCCGCGCCTTGGCGGAAACCGCGGTGAACGAATTCGGCCACATCGACTCGGAGCGATCGGCGTCGATGAAGTACTACCTGCACCGGATCATGAAAGAGCTGGATCTCGGTTGGTTGATGCAACAGGCCCGGGGGCGCATCAAGAGCGGGTCGGTCGATGAGTTCGAAGCCGAGCTCGATATCCGGGCTCTCGAGCTGCGGATCGCGAAATTCAAGGAGAGGATCCAAAACGAGATCAACCGCAAGCTCTCCAAGGATCGGGGCATCGACACCGCCCTTGCGGCCCAACTCGACGCGGTAGAAGAGATCGACTTCTTGGGCGCTTCTCCCGAGCAACTGAAGAGGATGCGGCAGGCGGTGCGTCCCCTGGCCCGTCGTCTCGCCGCCAAGCTCGCCCAACGAAGGAAACGGCGCCGCAAGGGGAGGATCGATGTGCGACGCACGGTGCGCAGATCATTGTCGGCCGGCGGAGTGCCTTTCGACCCCGCGTATCGAGCGAGAAGAGAGTCGAGACCCGATCTCTATCTGGTGGCCGACGTGTCAGGGTCGGTGGCCAAGTTCGCCGAGTTCACGATGAGCTTTCTCAACGCCATGAGCAACGAGTTTCCCAAGCTGCGCTGCTTCATCTTCGTCGACGGAGTCGAGGAGGTCACCAAAGAGATCGGGGAGGGCATCGGCCTGCGCAATGTGAAGCACCTGATCGCCAGGTCGCGCGACATCTCCAACGACGGCCACTCGGATCATGCCAAGGCTTTCGACATGTTCTGGGCCAAGTACGGCAAGTCGATAACCGGCACATCGACAGTGATCTTCACCGGTGACGCCCGCAACAACCACCGGGTCGACGACGCCGGGCTTGCCGTCCTTCGCCGTATCCACGATCGCTCCAAGCAGGTCTACTGGCTCAACCCCGAGCCCCGGGGTGATTGGGGCGACGAGGACTCTCTGATGCTCGAGTTCAAGCGGTTCTGCACCGGCGTGTACGAAGTGCGCAACCTGAATCAACTCCAACAGTTCGTGCTGGAGATCGCCTAGGTAGCTCCCAAGCAGTCCGCCAAATCCGCCCCCCGGAACGCGGGCCTCAACCGGCTGGCTCCAGCGTGAAGTCGAATTCCACCTCGGTGAACGGGGCGATGACGCCCCAACGCTCGGCCTCTTGTGGGGACTTGTTGACCGCGAACTCGGTCACCAACCCGTCCTTCACCCCGAGCACGGCGTCTGACTCGAGGTATGGGTCGCCCTCTACGAAGATGTGGGTGATGAGCCGCTCGTGACCGGCGGCGTCGATCATGAAATGGATATGGGCAGGGCGCATCGGATGTCGCCCCGTTGCTCGCAACATATCGCCCACCGGTCCGTCATCAGGGATGGGGTATGCGGCAGGCTTCACCGTGACGAACCAGAACCGCCCTTGGTCGTCGGTGTGGAACAGACCTCGCAGGTTCATCTCCGGCTGGGCAGGGTCCTGGACGTCATAGAGACCTTCTGGAGACGCTTGCCACACGTCGACCGAGGCTGCTGGCAGCGGCAAACCGTCCTTTCCCCTGACCACGCCATGGACAACCGTGGTCGCTCCCAACGCGGCCTCCGGGCCTCGCGCGATGCGGGCGCCGTTCTCGAGATGAGGAGAGCCCGATACCCAGAAGGGCCCGAACACGGTGCTGTCGGTCGATCCGGCCGACTTCCGATGATTGATGCCATCGACGAGGATGCTGGCCCCCAGCGTGTCGGACAACAGGATGAACTCCTGACGCTTGTCGTCAGAGATCTGGCCGGTGGTGGTGAGAAACCGAATCCCGGCCATCCACTCCTCTTCGGTGAGCTCGACATCGCGGATGAAGGCGTGGAGATGGCGGATCAGGCTTTCCATGACCGCACCAAGTCGGGGATCCTCAGTGTTGATCAGCGCCACGGTCGCTTCGGTGACAGTGCTCTCGGTGATGTTTCGCATCAGCGGGCTGCCTTCAACGCCTCACCGATCTTGTCGGTGTCACCGGAGTACTTGAGCAAGAGGTTCAAGGTAACCCTGATGTCATCCCGGGTCAGCTCCTGTCGGCCGAGAACGAGGAGGGTTCGAGCCCAGTCGAGAGTCTCGGACACGGAGGGCGGCTTCTTCAACTCGAAGGAACGGATCCAGGAGACCACCTCGGCGCAGTTGGCCGCCAGGGTCGAGCTGATCCCGGGAATGCGGGCTTCGATGATTGCCTGCTCCCGCTCGATCGTCGGATAGTCGAGATCCAAGAACACGCAACGGCGTTTCAGAGCCTCGGACAACTCCCGGGTGTTGTTCGAGGTGAGGAAGACGGATGGTCGTGTCGTGGCGACGATCGTCCCCAACTCTGGAACCGAAACCTGGAAGTCGGAGAGAATCTCGAGCAGGAGGGCCTCGGTCTCGACCTCGATTCGATCCACCTCGTCGATGAGGAGGACCACCGGCTCCGCGGACCGGATCGCGGCGAGAAGTGGCCGTTCCAGCAAGAAATCCTCGTCGAAGATGTCAGATTCGGTCTGCTCCCAATCGGCATCGTCCGGCTCGGCCTGGATCCTGAGGAGCTGTTTCTTGTAATTCCACTCGTAGAGTGCCTTGGACTCGTCGAGACCCTCGTAGCACTGGAGTCGGATGAGACGGCGACCGGTGATCTCGGCCACCGCCTTGGCCAGCTCGGTCTTGCCGACGCCGGCCGGGCCCTCGCAGAGGACCGGCTTCCCCAGAACATCCGCGACGAAGATCGAGGTCGCGATCCGCTCATCTGCCAGATAGGCGACGCCGGCCAGACGTTCCAGGACCTCATCGGGATCGCGGAACGTGGAACCGGGGCTCAGCGTCGGGTCAACCGTCACGTTTTCTCCAAGCGGGACTGGTGGGACATCATGCCACGCCCGGGAGCTCTTTCCGGTCTCACGACACGCCCGTCTCCACCGGCGGTTTCTCGATCACGAGCCGACGTTGGACCGGGAACAGGCGAAGCCCGGTGCGCTCCTGGATCAACCCCCACAATCCTGTGGGTGCCCGCAGCATGACGACGATCAGGAACACCCCGAGGATGATGAACCACCAAGCCCCGAGCTCGCTCAGGTTCTCGTCGAGGAGGAAATAGACGATGGCACCCAGGATCGGGCCCTCGATGGTGCCCAGGCCCCCCACCACGACCACGATCACCATCTGGGCGGTGAGTCCGACCGCGAAATAGCTGTCGGGATCGATCGAGACATTGTTGAGAAGGTAGACCCCACCAACCAGCCCAGTAGCTGCGGCGACGATCAGGTACACGGTGAGCTTGACCCTGTTCACGTCGACACCGCTCGCCGCCGCCGTCTCCTCGTCGTCCCGGATCGCGCTCAGTGCCAGCCCGAGCCGGGAGCGGAGGAGGAAGAGCGCCCCGATGATGGTCCCCGCCCCTGCCACCAACGCCAACCAATAGACCATTTGGAACCGGTTCTCACCGAGGACGGACAGCGCCCGAAGCGGTTGCGGCGTGCCCCTGGGAAAGAGGGTGGCATTGTTCTTGACGATCAGGCGATAGGTCTCGGCGATCACCCAGGTGGCAACGGCAAAGTACCCGCCATGGAGCCGGAACACCAGGAGGGCGGTGAGCACGCCGATCAGGACGGCGACAGCACCGGAGAGGACGAGCGAGAGCCACAAGTTGAGGCCGACCAGGTCGGCGAGGACGAAGGTCGCATAGGCCCCGATCCCGATATAGGCCTGTTGGCCGAAGCTGTAGATCCCGGCATAACCGGCGAGCAGATTCCACAGCTCGCCGAGAGCGATGAGGATCATCAACTGGGTGAGGGAGACGAGAAGAGACCGATCGGCCAGGAAGGGGACCAAGGCAAGAAGCAAGGCGCCGACGATCCCCACCACCGCGAAGCGCCTGCTGGCGCGGGTCCCCAGCTCCACCCGGTACTGGACAGTCATTCCGCGCTCCTCCCGAACAAGCCCGAGGGTCGCCATGCCAGGACTATCAGAAACACCAGGTGGCCGGCCAATTCTCGCCATCCTGGCGAGAAATAGGCGCCGACATTCTGGGCGACTCCGAGGATCACGCCACCGATCAGCGTCCCCCAGAGAGAGCCGAGACCGCCGATGATCACCGTCTCGAAGGCATAGATGAGCCGGGCCGGCCCCAACGCCGGGTCGAACTGGGTGCGAATCCCGAGGACCACTCCCCCGATGGCCGTCACCAGCAGCGCAATCCCCATCGCCAGACCGAACACATGGCGGGTTCGCACCCCCATGAGGCGGGCCGTTTCCTCGTCGTCGGAAACGGCGCGAAACGAGCGACCCATCTTGGTGTGGCCGATCACGAGTTGGAGGCCCCCGAGCACCGCGACCGAAAGCAGAAAGGTGAGGAACGGGAACCAACCAACCGCGATTCCGAACGGCAGGCTCACGCTGCTCAGCTCGAGGGCTCCGGCGTCCAGGCCCTGGGTATCCGCCGAGAACACCTCCAGCAGCACGTTTTGGATGATGATCGAGATCCCGAAGGTGACCGCCAGCGGCGAGAGAATGCCGGACCCGAGTGTGAAGTTGAGGATTCCCCGTTGCAACGCGTAACCGAAGAGACCCATCACCGCGGCGACCACCACAACCGTCACCATCGGGTTCAACGATGTCAGGTCCACGACCACGAGCGTCAGGTAGGCCGAGAGGATGATGAAATCGCCGTGGGCCAGATTCACGATCTTCATCACCCCGAACACGATGGCCAGGCCTGCGGCAAAGAGCGCGTAGAGCCCGCCGAGCAGGATCCCTTGGACGATGGCGTCGGTCATGTTTCCTGCACCCCGAAATAGGCAGCGATCAGCTCCGAATGACCGACCTGACTCGCCTTTGCTTCGAGGGACACCCGGCCCCTGAGCAGGCAGTAGACCCGATCGGCGGTCGCCGTCGCTTGGCGAACATCTTGTTCGACGAGCAGGACTGCCATCCCTTCCTCGCGGAGGGTCGGAATCACTCGGTACAACTCCTTGACGGCGATCGGGGCCAAGCCCAATGAGATCTCGTCGAGAAGCAGCACCCGGGGATTGGCCATCAGCCCGCGGCCAATCGCCAGCATCTGTTGCTGGCCGCCGGAGAGCCGGGTGCCTAGCGTCGTTCGGCGCTCTCCGAGCACCGGGAACAGCTCGTAGACACGCTCGAGGTTCCAGGAGCCCGGTCTCCTCACGTAGGCACCCATCATCAGGTTCTCCTCGACCGTGAGACTGGGGAAGATCCTCCTTCCTTCGGGCACCATGACCACGCCGCGCATGGCGATGCTCTCTGCTCGCTGTCCACCGATCGGCTCACCGTCGAACAGGATCTGATCGGGCGCCGATCCCAACCACCCCGCGATCGACCTGAGCAATGTGGACTTCCCCGCCCCGTTGGCTCCGATCACCGCGACGATCTCTTCCTCGGCAACGGTCAGGGACGTGGCGAATAGAGCCTGAAACGACCCGTAGAACGCATCCAGGCCCCTTATCTGGAGGATGTCGGGCACCGCTGACTCACTCCTCGATCCCGAGGTAGACCTCACGTATCTCAGGGCTGTTGATTATCTCCGCCGGGTTGCCCTCGATCAGGTGCTTTCCGAAATGGATGGCCTGGACCCGATCGACCACGGCCACCAAGGCGTGGAGCAGGTGCTCGATCCAGACAATGGACATCCCCGAGTGGTGGATAGACCGGATCAGTTCGACGAGCTCTTCGACCTCGGGATCGGTCAATCCGCTCGCGATCTCGTCGAGTAGTAGCACCGTCGGATCGGTCCCCAGCGCTCGCGCCAGCTCGAGCCGTTTCCGTTCCAGGATGGTCAACGTCCCGGCAAGCATGTTCGCCTTGGGGAGGAGACCCGTGTGAGACAGGATCTCCACACAACGGTCGTGACTGTCATCCTCCCCTTTGGATGACCCGTAGGACGAGGCCACCAGGACATTCTCAAAGACGGTCATTCCCCCGAAAGGCCGGGGGATCTGATAGGTGCGCCCCAAGCCCCGGCGCACCCGGAGATGCGGAGCTTGGGCCACGATCGCCGACTGATCGAACCGGATCGTCCCCCCGTCGGGGGGGATCGATCCGGTGATCAGGTTGAAGAGCGTGGTCTTGCCCGCGCCGTTGGGGCCCACGATCCCGAGAGCTTCGCCTTCGCCCAGGGTGACGCTCAGGTCATCGATGACCTTGAGAGCCCCGAAGGACTTGCTGACGCCTGTTATCTCGAGAGCGAGCCCCACCTCGGCCGGCGCCTGCTAGCCACCGATTGGCTTGATCTCACCGGTGAGTGGCACCGATGGGGTCTGGGAGTTGTCCACGACCAGGAGGTCGTACTTGAAGTCGCCACTCCCCAATACCCATTGACCACCGACCAGCGGGGTGGTGGTGACATTGGGCACCGGTCCCGCCACGGTCCAGTTGACAGGGCCGACCAGCGTTTCCAGGTTGGTCCCGGTTACTGCGCCGAGAATCGACTGCTTGTCCTCGATGTCCTGGGTGCGTCCCAAGACGTCCGCCGCCACCTCGAACAAGGAATGGACGAAGCCGATGGGCTGGGTCCACTGACGATCGGTGGCCGCGGTGTAAGCATCGGCGACCTCCTGGGCACTCTGCCCGGTGAGCGACGACGAGAATGGATGGCCCGGGCTCCACCAGACCTCCGAGGTCAGCCCGTCTCCGGAGTCACCGTCGAGCGCCTCCACTGCCGCCGGGAAGAGGATGGCCTTCCCGATCGTGGCCGCCACCGGGGTCAGGCTCTGTTGGGCCGCTTCGGTCCAGAAGGTGGCGAAGTCCGGTGGCAAGGGCACCCCGGTGATGATCTGGGCCCCGGCCTCGGCAAAGGCGGCGATCTGCGTCGAGAAGCTGCCTGACAGGTTCTCGTAGCGACCTGGGTCAACGATGGTGTAGCCCGCGGCCTCCAACGCCGGCGGGAACCCGAGCTCGGGGTCTCCCCAGGCCTGGCCATCGCCGTCATTGGGGAACAACCCCCCGACGATCTTGTTGGTCTCCAGCTTGTCCCACAAGGCGATGAACTGGGGGATCAAACCCTCGAGGCCCCAGAAATAGTGATAGGTCCAGGTGAACCCGACGGTCGGATCTCCGCCCCGCCCGAAGAACCAAGGTTGCCATGGTGCCACCGTGGAAACACAAGGGATCCCGTTGATCTCACATTGATCGGCGACCGGGTTGGTGGTCTCCGGCGTGGAAGCCACCAACATGAGGTCGATCGCCTCGTCGAGTATCAACTCCTCCGCAACCTGGCCGGCGACCACCGGGTCGGACTGGGTGTCCCGGGTCACGATTTCGACCGGATGGACAGTGCCCGCCACCGTGATTCCGTCAACCCACTGGGCCTGGACCGCCTCGATAACGAACTGGTCGGCCTCACCGAAGGCGGCAATCGGGCCGGTCTGTGGTGATACATAGCCGATCTTGATTGGCCGCCCGGCAGGTGCTGCACTGGTGGTGGTCGCTCCGGCCGCAGTGGTAGTGGCAGCGCCGCCGGCCGTCGTCGAGGTTCCACCGCCCTCGTCGTCGGCACAGGCCGCCAACAGCCCTCCGCCGACCATGGCGACTCCGCCCAGGCTGGCCATCCTCAGGAAATCACGGCGTGAAGTGCCGGACTCACTCTCCTTCTCTGACATACTTCCGCCCTTCTCGTCGTGCTCCACGATCCCTCCTCTGGTCCGCGTTGCTTCGTTGCCTTCCCTATTGGGCTGCTGGGGGACGGCCCGCAAACGCGTCCTCCAAGAGTTGCCTGATCCATTCCCGCTCGACGGGCCGCGGGTTGTAGCCCCCGGCCTCGACGATCATCTCGGTTGCCTTGTCGAGATCCGGCGCCTGGATCCCGAGGGCGGAGAGACTGGTGGGGGCGCCGATGGTCTCGGCGAGCTCGCGGAGCCCGAGCGCGGGGTCCACGAAGCCCAGTGCGTCGGCCAGGGCAGCCATGATCTCGGGCTCGGCCTCCCGGTTGTGAGCAACCACATGGGGGAGGATCACGGCGTTGGCGTCGCCGTGAGCCAGTCCGAACGTGCCGCCGAGCACATGACAGATCCGATGATGTATGGCCATCCCCACCGCACCGAGAGATGCACCGGCGAGAAAGGCCCCGTAGAGCAGATCGGAGCGACCTTCGACATCTCCGGGGTCGGCGGCGACGGTGATCGAGCCCCGCTTCAGCGCTTTGGCCCCCTCCAGAGCCATGATCGACACGATCGGGTTTCGCTCTTGGGCGTAGAGGGCCTCGACACAATGGGCGAGGGCATTCATGGTGCTCCCCGCGGTGACTTCTCTCGGTAGGCCAAGCGTGAGCTCGACGTCGTAGATCACCGTCTTTGGCTTCACCCTTGGATTCCGACCGGTGCGCTTCACCTCGCCGGCGGTGATCCCGTATACCGGAGTCATCTCCGAGCCGGCATAGGTGGTGGGGATGGCGAGAAAGGCCAACTCCCTCTCGAGCACGATGGCCTTGCCCACACCGGTGGTCGACCCGCCACCGATGGTCACCACGGCGTTGGCTTGGCAATCATCCGCCAGCCGACGAGCCGCCTCCACCTCCTCGATCGGCACATGGGGCTCGATCTCGTTGATCCTGCCCACGACCCGCTCGCCGAGATCCGATTCGATTCGATCAGCCTCTGACTTCGCCATGTTGTCCGAGATGAGGATTACGCGGCTCGCCTCGAGGGCATCCAGCTCGACGGACAGGCGAGCGATCGTCCCGGAGCCGAACACCACCCGCCCCGGCAGCATCTCGTAGATGAATGGTCTCATCTGGAGTGCGCCTCCTTGGTCCGCGCCACCAGGTCTCGGAGAATTCCGAGCTCCTCCGGAGTAGGGGGCTCGGTGATGACCACCGGGTCGGCCACCAAGAGGTCCCACCCGGTGTGGCTCAGCACCTCGCTGACCTCGACGCCGGGGTGGGTCGCCACCAGAGTGAGCTCATGTGTCGTCGGGTCGGGCGCGAGGACCCCGAGATCGGTGATGACAACCGTCGGTCCCGCGCCGGCGTGGCCGGCCCGTCCTTCGCCCTGGCGCCCGAATCCCACCGACGTCACGAAGTCGACGGAAGGGACAAATGCTCGTTCGGTATGTCTGAGCATCACAATCACTTCGCCGGCCGACGACACGATCTCCGGCGCTCCTCCGGCGCCGGGGAGGCGAACCTTGGGGTCCTCGTAACAACCGACGACGGTGCTGTTCAGATTGCCGAATCGGTCGATTTGGGCTGCGGAGAGAAAACCCACATCGATGCGCCCTGCCTGGAGCCAGTAGGCGAACACCTCCGGCACGCTGACCACCAGGTCGGCGCGCTCCGCCAGTTCCCCGTCGCCGATCGAAAGGGGGAGGATCTCGGGCTTGGTGCCGATGGTGCCCGACTCGTAGATCAACACGACGTTCGGGGCGTGGGAGAGACGAGCGAGGTTGGCCGCCTCGCTGGGCAGGCCAATGCCAACGAAACAGACCTGACCGTCCACGAGCTTGCGCGATGCCGTGACGGTCATCATCTCGTCGGACGTGTAGGTCATGTCATGGCTGAGCAGGTCAACCACCGAGCGCCTCCTTTCCCTGGGGCTGGGCGCTGATGGCTGAGAGATAGGCGGCGTGGTCCTCGGTGCCGATGACGAAGGCCTCGATCCAGCGGGCAAAGAGGTCCCGGTCACGTGAGATCAGGTCCCATTCGGTGTAAAAGGCGTTGTCTCGTGTCGAATAGCCCATGGAATAGGACGGA
Organism: Acidimicrobiia bacterium; assembly: GCA_035292605.1. GTDB lineage: Bacteria > Actinomycetota > Acidimicrobiia > Spongiisociales > ZC4RG35 > JALYNX01. The sequence continues at coordinate 14,284 of DATDPT010000162.1, read as the reverse complement.
TGAGATCCATGCGGGACACAGGCCACCACCGCGACCGTCCAAGAAGGCAACACGACGTTGTTCGGCCCGCGATGCGACAACTCGTCGACGATCTCCTCCACCGTGACGATGGCTTTCCTCGCCCCGAGCACTGCCTCACGCTGCACACCGGTGATCCCCCACATGCCGACATTGCCCTGCCGGTCTGCCTGCTGGGCGTGAATCACCGCGACGTCGGGGTTGAGGGCCGGTACTGCGGCGAGCTCCTCCCCGGTGAACGGGCAGTGGATTGATGCGACCTCGGTGTGCTTGACAAGGTCCGAGCCGACGTAGGCGCGCAACACCGCGAACGGGAGACCGGAGGCACCGGCCGCGTAACGGGCCGCCATCCCGGCATGACTGTGCTCCTCCAACTCGAGGGGCGCGGGATAGCCGTGCTCGACGGCGTCACGAAACCTGTGCAGTGAGCCAACACCGGGGTTGCCGCCCCAGGAGAACACCAGCTTTCGGGCCAAGCCCATGCCGATCATCTGGTCATAGATGACATCGGGCGTCATCCTGACCAGGGTCAGGTCTTTCTTGCCCTGACGGATCATCTCGTGGCCGGCGGCGAAGGGGATGAGATGGGTGAAGCCTTCCATGGCGACGGTGGCGCCGTCCGGCACCAAATCCTGTATCGCATCGTGCAGGGTTGCGAACTCGGCCACGATCAGGACCCCGAGTACCAGATCGGTTGGCCGCCGGAGACATTGATCCAGACCGACTTGGCTTCGGTGTACTCGTGCATCGCCTCAAAGCCCATCTCACGTCCGTATCCGGAGGCGCCGACCCCTCCGAACGGCGACCCGGGGTTGACCCGCTTGTAGCAATTGACCCAGACCATCCCGGTCCGCAAAGCGCCGGCAACCCGATGGGCTCGGTTGAGATCCTCGGTCCAGAGCCCACCGCCCAACCCGTACTCGACATCGTTGGCAATCGCGACCGCCTCGTCTTCGGACCCAAACGTGGTGACGGTGACAAACGGGCCGAAGACCTCCTCCCGACAGACACGGTCCTCCGGGTTGGCCCGAACCACGGTTGGTTGCACATAACAGCCGGAAGCGAATTCCGGGCCGTCGGGCACCCCGCCGCCGCTGAGGATCTCCCCTCCTTCGTCAACGGCCACCTTGACGTAGTTGAGAACCCGGTCACGATGCTCCGGCGAGGTCAACGGGCCCATCTCGGTCGCCCGGTCCATGGGATCACCCAGCCGGATCGATTCGGTCAATGCAACGAACCGGCTGATGAACTCGTCGGCGATCGCCTCATGGAGCAGCAGCCTCGATCCTGCGATACACGCCTGACCCTGGTTGTGATAGACCGCGAAGGCCGAGCCTTGGAGCGCAGCATCGAGGGTGGCATCCTCGAAGACGAGGTTTGCCCCCTTGCCGCCGAGCTCGAGGTGGAGGCGTTTGAGGTTTCCCGCCGACGCCTCAACCAGCCGCCTGCCGGTCACGGTGGACCCGGTGAAGGAGACCTTGGCGATGTCAGGGTGCTCGGCGATGCGAGCCCCAGCCGTGTGCCCATATCCGGGCACCACATTCACCACCCCCGCAGGAAAGCCAACCTCATCGATCAACTCGGCGAGGCGTAACGAGGACAGTGGTGTTAGCTCCGCAGGTTTGAAGACGACCGTGTTCCCGGCGGCGAGGGCCGGCCCCATCTTCCAGCTGGTGAACATGAGCGGGAAGTTCCAGGGGACGATCTGGCCCACGACCCCCAACGGCGCCCGGTACACATGGTTGAGGAATCCGGCTTCCACGGGTGGAATCGAGCCCTGGTATTTGTCTGCCATCCCGCCGAAGTAGCGGAAGGTGGCCGCGGTCCTCGGGACGTCGAGGATCGTCGTGTCCCTGATCGGATGACCGGTGTCGAGTGACTCGAGCCGGGCAAGACCCTCGGCGTTGGCTTCGATGGCGTCAGCCAATCGGAGCAGCAACCGGCCCCGCTCCATCGCCGCCATCGATGCCCATGACGGAAAGGCCTCGCTCGCAGCCTGGACCGCATGATCCACGTCCTCGGCACGGGCCTCGGCCACATCGGCGAGCTTGGTGCCGTCATGAGGGTTGTAGACCTCGATGACACCACCCCCGCTGGACGGGACGAAACGTCCCCCGATATAGAGGCGATCCTCCAACTCAGTCGCTCCGGTTCGGGTCTAGAACTCAGCCGGATAAGTCGGGGTCTGACCGGTCGCGATCAACTCCGGCAAGGCAAGGTCGGCGTTCTCCCAGACCAAGAGCATCGACCGCTTGCGCGAGTAGCCCTGGTGCCTGATGTCGGCAGGCATGGCGGCCACGTCACCTGAGCGCATGACGACCTTGGCACGAACCGACCCGGTCTCCCGGTCCTCGACATCCCAGCGAATCTCGTCGGACAGCTGCACGAACCACTCGACCCGGTCATTGCCATGGATGATCGGGAGGATGTACTCCTCCGTTGTCGGACAGAAGAGGCTGTCCTTGCAGACCGACACCACCGAGGGGTTCCAGGTCACGTCCGAACGCGAGAGATAGGCATGCAGGCTGAAGGCCTTGACCTCGTCCTCGAAGCCGGGCTCGGCGATGACCTCCGGCTCCTCCTGGGAAACATCGGCGAAATGCTCGTTGATCACGTGACCGGTCTCGTCGGAGCGAATGGCCTCATCCCCGGTGCAACTCACCATCCTCTTGGCGGCAACACGGTGCCGGGTGATGGCTCGCTTGTTGTCCCCGTTCTTGACTCCGAAGGCCGATCCCGTCTCGCGGGGAGCCGCAAAGGGATCGAAGGTCTGGTTCGTCCAGTCGTCGAGCATGTGCTCGAAGGTGGTCTTGATCTGTGGCGTCGGGAAGTTCTCGACATGGTCGAGCTCGGCCTTCCGGTACGAGTCGTTGTAGCGGCCGGCGAAGAGGTCGACGGATCCGTAGTGGTTCACGGTCCCGATCACACCATCGAAGTTCACTATCCCGTAGAAGAACTCCCAGGCGACATCGCGCTGGAGTGCACGGAGGAAGGCGTCTGCCGATAGGACGTGTGAGCCGGTGGGCCAGGTGATGTAGACGAAGTACTCGTCTCGACGGAAATGGAACTCGCCCAGCGAGAACTCGCGGTATCCCTGCTCGTTCTCCTCGGTGGCGAGAACGGTCGGGGTTTCCTGAAGCATGGTCATTGTCTTCTCCTTTCAGGTCACTCAGACCGTCGTGATACAGATGTCTGCCCAACGTTCGAGACTGTCGGGGCCCTTCATCGTTTGAAGCAAGATGACCCCCGGCGTCTGGGCGTGGAACTGGTAGGCGCTGTCGGCAGGGAGCAGAGCCATATGGCCCCGCTTTGCCTTGATGACACCCATCGGGGCCCCGGCCGGGTCGCCCTCGACGCGGACCGAGCCCTGATCGTCCGGATTGGTGAAGCCACGGGGGTCCTCCAACTTCATCAGTCGAACGAGCACCTCGCCGTCCATGACCAGGGCAAACTCGTCGTGGGGGGCGGTTCTCCACTCCGAAGTCCCCTCGGTGCGGATCGCCTCCAGGGTGTACTGCCGGTTCATCCCGACCACGACCTTCTCATAAGGTTGCGACGTGCTGGCCACCTCGAAGACGTTGGAAAAGGCGTAGTGCTTGGGGTCGTCATCGACGATCTCGATGCCACCTTTGGTGAAGCTCTCGAGCGATGCGATCTTGGTCTCGTACAAAGGGTTACCTCCGTGCTTATGACCCTCAGATGTTCAAATACCGCACAAACGTGCGGAGTCCGAACATAGCAGCGGGTCGGGCCACATGCAACCAGGCTAACCCAACCCGCCATGTGCGTGGACTAGAGCCCTGGTCAAGGGCCACGGAGAACCAGGTCGACAGGCGACAGAAAGAACCCTCTCTGGTCTTCGCGTCTCCCCTCAACTGTGTACGCTGATCGTACAGTTGGGCGGTATACGCACAATACCCACCTAGAGGGAGGCAGGATGAGTTCGCACGATTTGTTGTCCGACTCGGCGACCCGATGGCGACTGGTAGCCACCAGGAAGCCCCTTGCGATGGCGTTGGTGGCAGGGATTCTGGCCACCCATATCGCCACCATCATGGGCTACTGGTTCCACGGGATCGGGCTTCGTGACCTCGACTTCCCGGCATTCAACGGCATGCTGCTGTTTCGCCCCGGGGTCGGCGACGATCTCTTGGCGGCGTCGGCAGTGGCACTGCCTTTGCGTTTGGTCCTGGGATGGATCGCCCATCTCTTCACGGGGGTGGTGTGGGCGATGATCTACGCGGTCCTGGTCCAGCCGATGCTGAAGTGGAAGAGCAACATGGCGAAGGCACTGGCCTGGGGGGCGGTCCTGGCCATCATCAGCGGTCTGTGGTGGGTGCCGGTGCTATTCGATGAGTTCGACCTCGGGTTCGCGGCATGGAACTTCGACGGCTGGAAGGGCGTCGTTGCGATCTTCCTGTGGCATGCCATCTGGGCGGTGAATCTCGCCCTGTTCTACAACCCACTCTCCGATGAGGAGATAGCGGCCATGAACATGGGCTGACCGGTCGACCCCGGAGGCTTTGCCCCGGTTTTGAAGGTGAATGAGGCCCGGTCCCTCAGGACCGGGCCTCCTCTTCTGCAGGTGGTTGCCGACTCGAGGTGGGCACCCCGACCGGCACCGACTCGGTTATGTTGCCGCCGTGCCCAGAAGGACCTTCCAACACGCGGCGATTGCCGATGCCCCAGCCGTCACCGTGTGGGCGGCGTTGAATGACCCCAAGAGCTGGGAGTCGGTTCCCGGAGTCGACCGGATCCTGGAGTCGGTCATCGATCAGGAAGGCCAGCTGCAGAGGTTCACGTTCGAGAGCATTGCGGCGGGGAAGAGGTTCCTCGGTCGCGCCAGCCCGGCAGGACGGGAGCTCGAGAAGATGATGGCCTGGGACATCGAGACGTCCGAGATCCTGGGTCTGGTCATCGTCAGACTCAGAGCGATTGAAGACGCAACCCGGGTCGATGTGAGTCTCCGCATGGACAGCGTCGGGGTGCTCTCATCGGTCTTCTTCCCAGTCATCGCCTCGGCGATCGGGGATGGGTTCCCGAAAACCGTCCAGGACTTTGCAAACGGCTTGGGCCAACGCTGACCTCGGGGCCTCAGGAGACCTCTTCGGCGGCCAGCCTCTCGGCCACCTCCTTGGCCTCCTCGCGTCCACCTTCTGCGATCTCGGCGCGGTCGGTGATCAGCGTCACCTGGTTGTTGAGCACCTGGAGGAACCCACCGTGGACACCGATCGTGGTTCGGGTCCCGTCCACCGACTCGATGACCACCGGGCCGGTGACCAATGAGCCCATCAGGGGCTCGTGGTTGGCCATGATCCCCAGCTCACCGTCCGGAGTCTTGGCGATGACGATGGTGGCCTCACCGCTCCACACCGTTGCCTCCGGTGAGACCACGTCGACCCGGAAGGTATTAGCCACGTCTCTCCCGCACGAGTTGCCCCCTCCGGCCCTCCGGGCCACCTCCCCCAACGTCGCTTCGCTCCTGGGGGAGGAGACATTTCTCCCCCCAGTGAACGAAGTGAGCATTTCTCCCCCCAGTGAACGAAGTGAGCATTTCTCCCCCCAGTGAACGAAGTGAGCGTTGGGGGGAGTACCGGCGAAGCCGGGGAGGGGGGCGCCGAAGGCGAAGGGGGAGTACCGGCGAAGCCGGGGAGGGGGGCGCCGAAGGCGAAGGGCGAGTACCGGCGAAGGCGGGGAGGGGGGCCACTCGCAACGCGTCAGTCATCATGCCGCCGCTCCCTTGGACAGCTCGCCGGCCCGGCGCTCCACATCCTCCCGGCCCCCGACCATGTAGAAGGCCTGCTCCGGGTACTGGTCCATGTCACCGTCGATGACCGCCTTGAAGGAGGCGATGGTCTCCTCGATGGGGGTGTAGATCCCTGCCTGCCCGGTGAACTGCTCGGCGACGAACATCGGCTGGGCGAAGAACCTCTGGATCCGCCGGGCCCGCGCCACGACGAGCTTGTCCTCTTCGGAGAGCTCGTCGATGCCGAGGATGGCGATGATGTCCTGGAGGTCCTTGTAGCGCTGCAGGATTCGCTGGGATTCGGTGGCCACGAAGTAGTGGTCGGCCCCCAGGATCAAGGGATCGAGGGCACGACTGCTCGAGTCGAGCGGGTCCACCGCGGGGTAGATCCCGAGGGCGGTCAACGGACGGGAGAGGACCGTGGTCGCGTCGAGGTGGGCGAATGCAGTGTGCGGGGCCGGGTCGGTGATGTCGTCGGCAGGCACATAGATCGCCTGGAGCGAGGTGATCGACCGGCCCTTCAGAGAGGTGATTCGCTCCTGGAGAAATCCCATCTCGTCGGCGAGGTTGGGCTGGTAGCCGACCTCCGACGGCATCCGGCCCAGCAGCGTGGAGACTTCGGAGCCGGCCTGGGTGAAACGGAAGATGTTGTCGATGAACAACAACACGTCCTGGCGCTGCACATCGCGGAAATACTCGGCCATGGTGAGAGCGGAGAGGGCGACCCGAAGCCGGACCCCGGGCGGCTCGTCCATCTGCCCGAAGACCAGGGCGGCCTTCTCGATGACACCGGACTCCTGCATCTCCAGATACAGATCGTTGCCCTCTCTGGTCCGCTCCCCCACCCCGGCGAAGACCGAGACACCACCATGCTGGGTGGCGACCCGGTTGATCATCTCCTGGATGAGAACCGTCTTCCCGACTCCGGCTCCGCCGAACAAGCCGATCTTCCCGCCCTGGAGGTAGGGGCAGATCAGGTCGAGGACCTTGATCCCGGTCTCGAAGACTGTCTTCTGCGGCTCAACGTCCTCGAACGCAGGCGGGGTCCGGTGGATGGGCCAGCGGGGCTCGGAAAAGTCCTGATCCGGCGAGTCGAGAGAATCACCCCACACGTTGAAGATGTGACCCAAGGTCTGGTCGCCGACCGGGACGGTGATCGGGCCTCCGGTGTTGCGCACTTCGGCGCCACGGGTCATCCCGTCCGTCGGGGCCAGGGCGATAGCACGCACTTTGCCGCCACCCAGATGTTGGGCGACCTCGGCGAGCACGGTGTGCACTTGGCCGCCGATGGTGATGTCGATCTCTACGGCGTAGAGAATCTCCGGCAGGCTGTCCGGCGGGAACTCGGCGTCGACGACCGGGCCGGCCACCTTGACGATTCTGCCGACACTCGTGGGGTCACTCATTGCTCACTCCGTTCGGTTCCCATCTGCTCTTCTCAATTCTCATCAGCCTTCAATCAGAGCCTCGGCGCCGCCGACGATCTCGGTGATCGCGGTGGTGATCTCGGCTTGCCGCGCCCGGTTCGCCTGAACCCTGAGAACGCGGATTAGTTCTTCGGCGTTGTCGGTGGCGGCCTTCATCGCCCGGCGCCGGGCACTGTGCTCCGATGCCGACGCCTCGAGCAACATGTTGAAGATCGTGGCCTCGACATACCTGGGGAGCAGCCGGCCCAGTATTTCCTCGGGCGACGGCTCGAATTGGTAGGAGACACGCCCCGGTCCCTCACCTTCCGCCGGTTGTGGCGGGGTGATGGGGAGGAGGGCACGGCGAACCGGGACCTGAGTCATCGCCGAACGGAAGCTGGTGAAGAAGGTCTCCAGGGCATCGATGTGATGCTCGGCGTAGGAACCCATGATCCTGGCGGCGATGGCGCGAGCGTCGCCATATCCCGGGGTGTCGGTGACCCCCAGATAGGCCTGCTCGATCCGATAGCCGCGATAGCGGAAGTAACCCTGGGCTTTCTTGCCGACGGTGTAGAGGAGAACGTCTTTGCCCTCCTTCCGCAGCTCGTTGATGCGCTGCTCTGCGAGCCGGATGACGTTGGTGGCGTAGGCCCCGGCCAGCCCCCGATCAGAGGTGACGATGAGGAGGCCGACGGTCTGCACTTCGCGACGCTCCAACAGCCGATGTGATACCCCGCCTCGTGCCGCGCCCACGTTCTCGATAACCTCGATCAGCTTCTCGGTGTAGGGCTTGGAACCCTGAACCCTGGCTATCGCCCTGGGAATCCGGCTGGCTGCGATCAGCTCCATGGCGCGCGTGATCTTCTTGGTCGACTCGATGCCGCGGATGCGGCGTCGGGTGTCACGGAGTTGGGCGCCTGCCACCTACCCGCTCACTCCTCGATCACGGAGCCTTCGAAGGTCTCCTTGTAGGCAACGATGGCGCTTTCCATGTCGGCAGCCTCGGGCATCTTGCCGGTGTCGGCGATGGTCCCGAGCAGGCTGGTGTGGCGTGCCCTGAAGAACTCGCGCAACCCCAGCTCGAAACGGGCCACGTCGCGCAGTGCGACGTCGTCCATGTGCCCCTCGGTGACGGCGTAGATCGCCAGCACCTGCTCCTCGACCGGCACCGGGGAGAACTGAGGTTGTTTGAGGACTTCCACCACCCGCCGGCCTCGTTCGAGCTGGGCCAGGGAGACCGCGTCGAGCTCTGAGCCGAACTCGGCGAAGGCGGCCAGCTCCCGGAACTGGGCCAGGTTGAGGCGCAGCGGCCCGGCGATCTTCTTCATGGCGCTGATCTGGGCCGCCCCACCGACCCGGGACACCGAGATCCCGGCGTCGAGAGCGGGGCGAATCCCCTGATAGAACAGGTCGGACTGGAGGTAGCACTGCCCGTCGGTGATCGAGATCACGTTGGTTGGGATGTAGGCGGAGATGTCATTGGCCTTGGTCTCGATCACCGGGAGCCCGGTGAGGGAGCCGCCGCCCAACTCGTCGGAGAGCTTGGCGCAGCGCTCCAGCAACCGGCTGTGGAGATAGAACACGTCACCGGGATAGGCCTCCCGGCCCGGAGGCCGCCGAAGCAGGAGGGAGATCTCACGGTATGCCACCGCCTGCTTGGACAGGTCGTCGTAAACCACCAGGGCGTGCTGGCCGTTGTACATCCAATGCTGGCCGATGGCCGAGCCCGAGTAGGGGGCGTACATCTGAAGAGCCGGGGCGGCCGAGGCGGGAGCATGGACCACCACCGTGTACTCCATCGCTCCGGCTTCCTCGAGGGTGGCGACCACCTCGGCCACGGTCGATGCTTTTTGGCCGATGGCGACATAGATGCACTTGACGGCGTCAGGTGTCCCCTGGTTCACCTTCTGGTTGATGATGGTGTCGACCAGGATGGCGGTCTTGCCGGTCTGGCGGTCACCGATGATCAGCTGGCGCTGGCCGCGCCCGATCGGGGTCATCGAATCGATGGCCTTGATTCCGGTCTGCAATGGCTGGTTCACCGGCTGGCGCTGCACCACAGACGGCGCCTGAGTCTCGAGAAGCCGGCGTTCCGTAGTGTCGATCGCGCCCTTTCCATCGAGCGGGTTGCCGAGCGGATCGATCACCCGCCCCAGCAGGGCGTCTCCTACTGCAACCGAGAGCAGGGTCCCGGTCTGCTTGACCGGGTCTCCCTGCTGGATGTGGCTGGCTTCACCGAGGAGAACGACGCCAAGGTCGTCCTCGTCGATGTTGAGGGTTACCCCGGTCAGCCCTCCTGGGAACTCGAGGAGCTCGGAAGCCATGACGCTGGGCAACCCTTCGACCCGAGCGACACCGTCGGCGACTGAAGTCACGTAGCCGACGGTCTCCTTGCCGACCTCGGGGGACCAACTCGCGAGCTGGGTCCGCAAGGCCTCGGTGATCTGATCGGCTGTGATGGTCAAGTCGGGCATACGTCTCCTCAGCGGGTGTTCAGGGCCTGGCGCAGCGAATCGACACGGCGGGCGATGGAACCATCGATGACGGTATCGCCCACCCGGGCAACGATCCCGCCGATGACCGACTCGTCGACGATCACCTTGACCTCGACGTTCTTGCCCGTTGCCTTGCCCAACGCGGCGGCGAGACGCTCGATGGTGTTGTCGTCGAGCGGGATCGCCGATCGGACCTCGGCTAAGGCCTTGGACCTGGATTCTGCCGCCTTCTCGACCAGCGCCCTGGCCATATCTGGCAGTTCGGACACCCTGCCCTGGCTGATGATGAACTGAACGAGGCCGACGGTCAACGACGATGCCCGTCCCCCCAGCAACTCGGCGATGACCGCTTGCTTGCGCTCGAGGGGGAGCCGGGGGTCGGTCAGGTTCGACCGGAGCTCGGCAGACTTGTCCAAGGCCTGGGCGATGTTGAACAGCTCATCCTCGACCCGTTCTACTTCGCCCTCGGCTCGGGCGAGCTCGAGGATGCCGTTGGCGTATCCGAGAATCCGGTCGTCCAACTACATCTTCTCCAGGTCAGAGAGGTACCTCTCGACGAGACCCTGGTGGGCCTTGGCGTCGAGGGATTCGCCGACGATCTTCCCGGCAAGCTCGACCGAGAGCTCTCCGACCTCACGGCGAGCCTCGGCCAAGGCGCGGCTCCTCTCGGATTCGGCCTCGGCCCGGGCCTTGGCGAGCAACTGGCTTGCCTCGTCGTTGGCCTTGGCGATGATCTCGGCTTTCGTCTGGTCGCCGGAGACCCGCGCCTCTTCGACGATCCGGTTCCCTTCGGATTTGGCCTCGGCAAGCTGCGCCTTGTAGTCGGCGAGCAGGCCCTCGGCTTCCTTCTTGGACTCCTCGGCAGCAGAGAGCTGGCCGGTGATGGCTGCCTGACGGGCCTCGAGGGTCTTGTTGATGGTCGGCAACGCCCACTTCCAAACGAAGAAGAACACGACAACGAATGCCAGGATGCCCGCCACCAGCTCGGCAGGCTCGGGCAGGATCAGGCTTGCACCAGAGCTCGCCTCCTCACCCTCCTCTGTGGCGAGCACAGCAATGGCGAACAAGAGCTTCATATCTCTAGCCCTTACGCGATGAAGAAGAGGACGAAGCCGATCAGCGCCAGTGCCTCGGTGAATGCGATTCCGAGGAACATGGTGGTCCTGATCGTTCCCTGCATCTCGGGCTGGCGGGCCATGGCGGTGATGGCGTTACCGGCGACGATACCGATTCCGATCCCCGGCCCGATGGCACCCAGACCGTATCCGATCAAGGCGATCGCGCTCCTGAGCTCTTCGATATTGCCTTCCATTCTCTTTCTCCTTAGTGCTCGAAGTGGATTGACGACTCGATGTAGACGGCGGACAGCAGGGTGAAGATGTATGCCTGGAGAACGGAGACCACGATCTCGAAGAGGAAGATGAACAGACCGAACGCCAGCCAGGGGATCCCGATGAGGCTGCGAGCACCGATCTCACCCACCGAGGCCAGGAAGATCACACCCGACCCGAGGAGAAGGGTGAGCATGAGGTGGCCGGCCATCATGTTGGCGAAGAGCCGAACCGCCAGGGTCAGAGGCCGGAGGACGAAGACCGAGACCAGCTCGATCAACCCAACCAACGGGCGCATCCCGACCGGCACCGACTTGGGCCAGACGGTGTCGATGAGATAGCGGAAATTGTTCTTCTGGAACCCGATGATCGTGAAGATGAAGTAGGTGACGATGGCCAGGAAGGCCGGGATCGCCATCCGCGAGGTGATCGGGAAGTTGATCAGCGGGGTCACCTCGAACAGGTTGCCGACCAGGATGAAGAAGAAGATCGAGAGCAGATAGGGGAGGTACTTGCCGCCCTCGGGGCCGATCACGTCCCGGGCGATGCCGTCTCTGACAAAGCCGACCAGCCCCTCGATCATGACGTTGAGTTTGGTGGGGACCAGATGGCGGCCTTTGAGCCCGAAGTAGAGAAGCACCACCACGATGACCGCGGCCAGCAGCATCAGAAAGGTCGTCTTGGTGAACTCGAGGCCGCCGATCGTGAACCAGGTGTCGAACTCGAAGAGGTCGCTGACCTGGGCCGGAGCGCAGATGACCTCGTTGGCTACGTCACATTCGGTGGCGAGGATCATCGCGGCCAACTCGGCTCCCTTCTAGTCCTGGAGATCGCAACAGTTTCGAGTGTCAGCAGCGACAGATAGCCGATCACCGCTGATATCCCGAAGGCCAATCGGTCCACATCCAATAGGTTGGCGACGATGGCGACGGCGCCGACAAACAAAGCAAGTCGAAGGAAGAAACCGATCAGGGCGGCGGCATGATAAGCCTGGAGGCTGATCCTTGCCGAAATCGAGAGGATGGCCCCTGCAAGCAGAAAATTCAGGATCACCACCATCAGACCCAGGGCGGAGCTCCATGCTCCATCCCAGCCCCGAAACAACCAGAAAAGCGCGATGATGACCGGCGCCACATAGACACTCCGGATCACCAGCTTGCGTGCGAGGAGGCTCTCCAGTGGTCGCTGGTCAACGATCACGGATCTGGTCCTCTATTCGCTTTGAATAGGCCCACATCCGCATGAAGCCCGAGTAACTGCCCAGGACGATCCCGACTATCAAGAACCAGGGGTCAGTCCCCAGCCAACGATCGGTCAGGTATCCGAGCAGCGCACCGGCGAGGATCGAGCCGACGAAGGAGCCGCCGTGGAGCCAACCGTCTCCCATGGCTGCGGCCACTTGCTTCGTCGCCGATTCACTCTTCACGGGCTTGTGCATTGTTTCACAAAAGGTATGGCCGGGGTTTCAGTAGTCAAAATCGAACTTAGCAACTTGAATACCGGCCGACTTCGCCCTCGGCCAACACTGACTCCCGTGCCGGAGGCGTCATCGCGCAATCGGCGCCTCGGGCGAACAGACGCCGGTCGGCCGGGGCTTCCGCCGCGTGGCCAGGTCCTCCATCAAACATGCCCCGAGAAGTCATGCGGATATGGCGAGAAGCTCGAAGCCAGCTCGGAGACTCGCCCGGCCACGGCCGACAACACGGTCAAGTCCTCACGGTTCTGCAAGGCTCGGGCGATGAGGGACGCCACCTCGGCGGCCTCCGGCTCCTTCATCCCCTGGGTGGTCATCGCCGGGGTGCCGATGCGCAGGCCCGAAGCCCGATACGGTGGCCGCGGGTCGAAGGGGATGGTGTTGAAGTTGAGGGTGATCCCGACCCCGTCCAACATGCGGGCCGCGTCCTTGCCGGTGAGATCCTCATCGACTGAGCGCAGATCGAGGAGAAAGAGATGATTGTCGGTCCCTCCTGAGACCACCCGGACCCCGTCCTCTTGGATGGCGTCGGCCATGGCCGCGGCATTGGCGACGATTTGGTCGGTGTAGACCCCGAACTCGGGTCGGAGGGCCTCTTGGAAACATACGGCCTTGGCCGCGATCTGGGATTCGATGGGACCGCCCTGGACGTTGGGAAACACTGCCTTGTCGATCACTGTCGCAAAGGCCTCACGACTCAGGATCAACCCGCCGCGTGGCCCTCGCAGCGCCTTGTGGGTGGTGCCGGTCACGATGTCGGCGTGGGGAACCGGTGAAGGGTGGGAACCACCGGCCACCAGGCCGATGAAATGGGCCGCGTCCACCATGAAGATCGCACCCACCTCGTCTGCGATCTCCCTGAATCGCTGGCAATCCAGGGTTCGGGAGTATGCGGAGTAGCCGGCGAGGACGATCTTGGGCCGGTGCTCCACGGCAAGGGCGTGAACTTCCTCCATGTCGATCAACTCGGTCTCGGGATTCACTCCGTAGGCGACGAAGTCGTAATAGAGGCCCGAGAAGTTGACCGGGGAGCCGTGGGTGAGATGTCCGCCCTGGTCGAGACGCATCCCCAGCACCTTGTCACCCGGCGAGAGCAAGGAGAAATAGACACCCATGTTGGCCTGGGCCCCGGAATGGGACTGCACATTGGCGTGGTCGGCACCGAACAACTGCTTGGCCCGATCGATCGCCAGTTGCTCCATCTCGTCCACGACCTGACAGCCCTCGTAATAACGCCTGCCGGGATAGCCCTCGGCGTACTTGTTGGTGAAGACCGAGCCGGAGGCTGCCATCACCGCGGGAGAAGCGAAGTTCTCGGAGGCGATCAGATGGATATGCGAATTCTGCCGTTCCAGATCCTTGCGAATCAGCCCGGCGATTTCAGGATCGACCGACTCCAGGGAGTCCATTGAGATCATGGGTGAGAGAGTAACGACGACCTGGTCGTCGTTACTCATACTCGGTGCCTAGACCCGTACCGGGCCCTGGCGCAACACGACAAGAGTCGCCCCTGTGGCATCGACCACGGTCGAGGCCTCACCATCCGGCGCGGCTCCCGGGAGATAGACCGCGATCTCGTCCCCGAAGGTCGACCTCGCCTCCGAATCGTCCCTCGCCTCGACGCCCCCGCTCCGATTGGCTGAAGTCACCGCTAGCGGGCCGCAAGCCTCGAGGAGCTCGAGGGCGACCGGATGGGCCGGGACCCGCACCCCGACGGTGCGCCGCTGGGCATCCCCCACCCAATCCCCCAGGATGACACGGGGTGTGACCACCAGGGTCAGGGCGCCTGGCCAGTGGGCGATGGCCAGCTCCTC
>DATDPT010000161.1:0-2465 GCA_035292605.1 Acidimicrobiia bacterium | reverse complement strand
GACCAGGATCGGGTTCACCAGGGTCGCACCGCACCGATCAACTCACCCACATCCCGCACCCCCAACCTCCTCATCTCAGTCACCAGCTCGCGCAGGATGCGGGCACCGGCACGTGGCTCCGAGAAGTGCACTGTTCCGAGGCCCACCGCCGAGGCTCCGGCGAGGAGATATTCGACAACGTCGCGTCCCGAGGTCACCCCGCCACAACCGACGATCGGAACGCCCGGAATGGCGGTGGCGACTTCGTAGACGCAGCGCATCGAAAGCGGCTTCAGCCCGGCCCCGCTGTAGCCCCCCACTCCGCCGGAGAGGAGAGGGCGGCGGTCCTCCACGGATATCCCGAACCCCAGAGCAGTGTTGGTGAGGGTGAGGAAGCTCGCGCCCCCGGCGAGACAGGCTTCGGCGACACCAACGATTCTCTCGGAATTCGGGGAGAGTTTTGCCCCGACCAAGACATCACCCGATGCCACCACCGCCTCCACCACCTCACGTGAGCGGTCGGCATCGAGCGCAAACATGCGCCCGTCTTCCAGATTGGGGCACGACAGGTTGACCTCGACCACCTCGATACCCGCTGTCACCAGGCCTTTTGCGACCAAAGCGAACTCATCGGGGTTGGTCCCGACTGCCGATCCCCACACCGGAACTTCGAGCCGCCCCAGGATCGGGCCCATGGACTCGACCCAACTCTCGATACCGGGATTCTGGATTCCAATCCCGTTCAACATGCCTGTGCCCGTCGGTGCCAGACGGGGGGCAGGCCGCCCCGGCCACTCGACAGACGCCACCGATTTGGCCACGGCCGCCCCGTAGACACTGACATCGGCCACCTCCGCCCACTCCCACACCGAGCCAACGGTCCCCGATGCCGCAATCAACGGCGATCGCAGCTGGAGGCTGCCCAGATCGGTGCTCAGACCGTCTGATGCCATTCCTGGAGGCTCCTCGGCCTGTTGATCGCCACCGATCCTGCACGCAGGCTTCGGGCCACCGCCAGAGCGCCCTGGATGGTGGTGACACAGGGCACGGCATGACTGCGGGCAGCCCTTCGAATGGTCCTCCCGTCTGATCGGGCCCTCCCCCCTCGAGGGGTGTTGATCACCAGTTGCACCTCCCCGTTCTCCAGGCGTTCACCGATGTCCCGCGACCCTTCACCCACCTTGTTCACGGCGTCCGCCTCGATCGCGTGATGACGCAGGTAGCGGGAGGTGCCATGGGTGGCAAGTAGCTCGAATCCCAGCATGGTGAACGCCTGGGCGACCGCAAGGCCCATCGGCTTGTCCTTGTCGGCGAAGGAGAGGAACACCCGACCCCGGCTGGGGAGGACGTGACCCGCCCCGAGCAGCGCCTTGGCGAAGGCAACTCCGACGTCGGGGCCGATTCCCATGACCTCCCCGGTCGCCTTCATCTCGGGTCCCAGGACCGGGTCCTCCTCGGGGAACCGGTCCCAAGGGAGCACCGCGTTCTTGACCGCAACGAAGTCGGGGCGGGCGGAAGCCGGAGGGACCAGGCCCTCCCGCCTGAGCTCTTCGATCGATGAGCCCATCATGACCCTGGCCGCGATACGGGCCAGAGGGACAGCTGTGGCCTTCGAGATGAAGGGCACGGTCCGGCTGCCCCGGGGATTGGCCTCGAGCAGGTACACCTCGTCTCCTTTGACCGCAAACTGGAGGTTGATCAGCCCTTTCACCTCCAGAGCAGCCGCCAGCTCCCGAGTTGCACTCAGTATCTCCTTGTGGGCCTCGTCTGAGATGGTGGGGGGTGGCGTGACGCAGTCGGAGTCACCCGAATGCACCCCGGCCTCCTCCACGTGCTCCATGACGCCACCCAGGAGCAGCTCGCTCCCGTCATAGACCGCGTCGACGTCGATTTCGACCGCGGCCTCGAGAAACCGATCTATCAGGATCGGGGCCCCGGTCAACTCCGGGTCTGCTTCGCCGTAGATCTCGCGTACGTAGTCGGCGAGCTCCTCGATGCTGTAGATGACCTTCATCCTCCTCCCGCCGAGGACGAAGGAAGGGCGCACCATCACCGGTAGCCCGACCTGGTCGACCACATCAACCGCCTCTGTCACCGAGCTGGCGGAGCCCGAAGGTGGCTGCTTCAGGCCGAGCCCGCGGCACAACTCCGAGAACTGCTCGCGATCCTCGGCGAGGGCGATGGAAGCCGGGGAAGTCCCGGCGATGGGAACCCCAGCCTCGAACAGGGCATGGGCCAGGTTGAGCGGGGTCTGACCCCCGAGTTGGACCACCACCGCCACCGGGGTCTCCACCTCGATGACCTCCAGCACGTCCTCGATGGTGAGCGGTTCGAAGTACAACCGATCCGAGGTGTCGTAGTCGGTGGACACCGTCTCCGGGTTGCAGTTGATCATCACGGTCTCGTATCCGGCGTCGCGAAGCGCAAACGAGGCATGTACACAGCAATAGTCGAACTCGATGCCCTGCCCGATGCGATTGGGGCCC
>DATDPT010000160.1:0-3283 GCA_035292605.1 Acidimicrobiia bacterium | reverse complement strand
GTGGAACTACAAGAAGCAATTGCTTCGCATCCAGGCCGATGCCGATCACGATTGGGAGGACATCGAACAGGACATCTTCTCCGAGGACTTCCTGCTCACCCGGCCCCTGCTGGCCGCGATCCGGTCGGCAGATCCTGTAGTGCTTCTGATCGACGAGGTGGATCGGGTCGAAGTCGAGACCGAGGCCCTGCTCCTCGAGATCCTGTCCGACTTCCAGGTGTCGATTCCCGAGTTGGGGACTATCGAGGCCTCGACTCAGCCGTTGGTCGTGCTGACCTCCAACAATACGAGGGAGCTCAGCGAGGCCCTCAAACGGCGTTGTCTCTTCCTCCACATCGACTATCCCGACCCTGCGCGGGAGCAACAGATACTTAACGCCCGGGTCCCGGGCCTGTCTGAGCATTTGGCCGGCCAGGTCGCCAACGTGGCGAGGTCGATCCGAAACCTCGACCTCAAAAAGGCTCCATCGGTGTCGGAGACCATCGATTGGGCACGGACCCTGCTTGCGCTTTCGATCGAAGAAGTCGATGGTGCGGTGCTCGGCGACACCCTGCATGTCTTGTTGAAGTATCAGTCGGACATCGAGAAAGCGGCCAAGGAGCTGGCCTCGAGCCCAGGCAGCTGATCATGCTCGGAGTGATCACCGGCTTCATCGACGAGTTGAGGGAAGCCGGGGTGCCGGTGTCGATGGTGGAGGCAATCGATTCGATGCGGGCCGTGGAAACGATCGACGTCGCCGACCGAATCGCACTGCGGGAAACGCTCCGGGCCACTCTGGTGAAGAACCTCCGACACGAACCTGCATTCGACACGGCATTCGACGTGTATTTCTCGATGGTCCCGTCTCCGGCCCCAGAATCACCCACGGGAGGCGAAGAGGATGGGCGGACTCAGCTTTCGCCAGGTGAGCGGCCGGAGTCTCAGGCATTCGATCTCGACGCCCTACTCGATCAGCTGTTCCGGGCACTGGCAGACCTCGACGATGCAGCGCTCCGGCAGGGAGCCCGGACCGCGGTAGATCAACTGGCGGGTATGGAGCCGGGGCGACCGGTGGGTGGCACCTATTACCTCTATCGAACCCTTCGCCGGCTGGACCTGGCCGACTTGGAGGAGAGGCTTCTCCAAGCGTTGATCGGTGACGGCGAGATGAGCGAATTCGATCAACGTCTGCTGCGAGAGGAAGTCCAGTCGAGGATCGAGCAGCTTCGAGAGGAGATCCAGGAGGAGATCCGAAGACGACTCGTGGCCGATCGGGGTCGAGATGCCGTGGCACGGACCCTGCGCCGGCCTTTGATCGAGGACGTCGACCTCATGCACGCCACGGCGGGGGACCTCAAGGACATGGATGCCGCAATCGGGCCCCTGACCCGCAAGCTGGCTGCTCGGCTAGCCAGGCGTCGCAAGAAGCGCACGGGGAGACTCGACTTCCGTCGCACGGTGCGCCGCTCTCTGGGCACCGGTGGGGTCCCTGTCGACCCCCAGTTTCGTCATCCCCGACCCCATCGCCCTGAAGTCTGGCTGCTCTGTGACGTGAGCGGGTCGATGGCGACCTTCTCCCGCTTCACCCTCCAGTTCACGCACGCCATGTCGACCCACTTCTCCAAACTCCGCTCTTTTGCCTTTGTGGACACCGTTGACGAGGTCACCGACTTCTTCGGCCCCGGTGTCGACTTCGGGTCGGCCCTGCAACGGGTGGCCACCGAAGCTGAGGTCGTGTGGCTCGACGGTCACTCCGATTACGGGAACTCGTTGGAGACCTTCGTGCGTCGCTATGGGCCCCAACTAACGCCCAGGACCACGGTGATCGTGACCGGTGACGCCCGCAACAACTATCGGCCGCCCCGTGACCAGGTTCTCGCAGAGGTAGCCAGGTCGGCCAGGGCCGTGGTGTGGCTCAACCCGGAGCCCAGCACCTATTGGGACACGGGGGATTCGATGATGTCGCACTACGCCCGCCACTGCAGTTCGGTGCATGAGGTGCGCACTCTGCGCCAGCTGGAGCAATTCGTCGAGGAGCTGACTCTCCCCACCGGGCGCCCGGTTCAGAATGTCCTCTAAACCGGCGGCTCCGATTTGCCGATGAAAGGGGATACGCCCTCTGTGGGGCAATTACCAGAGGTAAGAAAATGGGCTCGCGGATACTCGTTGTGGAGGATTCAGCCGTCATCCGGCGACTGATAGAGGTTTGTCTTCGCGCTGCCGACCTCGAGATCATCACTCGTGATGACGGGAAGACCGGTCTCTCCGCGGTGGGCACCGAATCACCAGACCTCGTGGTCCTCGACATAGGGCTGCCGGGTATGGACGGCTGGGAAGTGTTGGACCGCATCCGCAGGGACGAAACGACCAAGAACATCCCGGTTGTCGTTCTCACCGCCCACGCGGAGGAAGAGTCGAGGCGGCGTGCGAACGAAGGTGGCGCCGACGCATTCGTCACCAAGCCGTTCCAGCCCAACGACTTCAGAACCACCGTCCTCTCACTGCTCGAGTAAGGGCCGGCTGCCTGCCCCGGTAGGCTGCCGTCAGTGACCTCCGAACCTCTCTTACCCTCGTTCATCGGCGCGCCTGTCCAGCGTCGAGAGGACCCGGCGCTCATCACGGGAACGGCTCGTTATGTCGACGACATAGCTCCCTCCGGCACGCTGCACCTTGCCATCGTCCGCAGTCCCTTCGCCCACGCTCACGTCACCTCGATCGATATCGAGGAAGCACTCGAGGTCAAGGGCGTTCTCCTCGTCATCACCCCGGACCAGGTCGCCGATGTGCAGATGCCTCCCACACCTGATCCCGATCGGAACATTCCTCGTCGCTATCCGTTGGTCCAGGGCACCGTCCTGATGCCAGGCGATCCCGTTGTGGCGGTTGTCGCCGAGAGCGCAGCCGCGGCGCGGGACGGGGCGGACCTGGTGTTTGTCGACTACGACCAGCTTCCAATAGTCGGCGATGTCGATCAGGCCATCGACGCCGCAGCTCTTCATGACGGTCAGGCGTCGAACGTGGCCTACGACCGAACCCGTGGCGACCGCGCCGAGTTCGATGCTCTCGAAGGTGAGATCCGTATCTCCGGGCTCGTCGATCATCCTCGGGTGGCGCCGGCGCCGATGGAGCCGAGGGCGGTCCTCGCCGAATGGAAGGAGGGCGGGCTCACCGTCCACCTTTCCAGTCAGGCCCCCCATTTGATGCAGGAGGAGTTCGCCAAGTCATTCGGGATGCCCCAGTCATCGGTTCGTGTGATCACCCCGTTCGTCGGTGGTGGGTTCGGGTGCAAGTACGACCTCGCCGA
>DATDPT010000159.1:0-3037 GCA_035292605.1 Acidimicrobiia bacterium | reverse complement strand
TTCCTGTTGACAACGAGCCCGACGTCATCGGCACTTCCGACGAGGGTACGGCGCGATTTGTGAAGACGGGGACCCTCCATTTCGAGGTGAAAGGGAATCAGGCTTCACTCGACATGCTTTGGCTCGACGCCTACGGGGGCGGAGTGTTCCTTCCCTTCCGGGACGCCACCAACGGCGAGATCACATACGGCGGTGGTCGCTACCTCCTCGATACGGTCAAGGGCGCCGATCTGGGCCACAGTGGCGACGAGTTAGTCCTCGACTTCAACTACGCCTATCACCCCTCGTGTGTCCACTCCCCACGCTGGTCCTGCCCGCTGGCACCGCCCGCCAACTGGCTCGGATTCGCAGTGTCGGCCGGGGAACGTCTCGCTCCCGGGCAACCGGCCTCCACAGATACGTAAGGTAGGACCGTGTTCAGATTCATCTTCAAGACGATTCGTCTCGCCTTGCTCACCATGTTGGGGACAGCGCTGGTCGCCAAGTTCATACTCAAATCGAATGCCGGAGCGGAGACCCAGGAGATCGACCTGGTCACCGTCTTCGGTGGCGAGAACCTGGTCTCCTCGGCCGACCCCTTCTACGGGGGCAAGATCCTCACCATGTACGGAGGCACCGTGCTCGACCTGCGAAAGGTGACTCCGGCACCCACCGGCATCTATCTCGATGTCTTGTTGTGGATGGGAGGGGTCAACCTGGTGGTCCCCCTGGGCTGGCGGGTCGACTTCACCGGGAAGGTGATCTTCGGTGGTTTCGACGACGCCACCCAGACCACAGCCGACCCCGACGCTCCGATGGTGCGTATTGGTGGGATCATCGTCTGCGGCGGGTTACGGGCCACCACCAGGTCTCCACTGGAAGTTGTAGGTCGATGACCGCAACCCGGATCGAGGCCAAACGCCTCATACCCGGCCGTGGGGAACCAATCGATGACGCAGTGGTGATCGTTGAGGACTCCGTCATCAAGTTCGCCGGAACGGCAGCCGACGCCCCTCCAGCAGAAGGCGCAGGCACCATCACCACCGATACGGTCATGCCCGGGATGTGGGAGTGCCACGGGCATTTCATCGGCACCTACACCGCCAACATCTCCGAGATGCACACCCTGCGCCCCCAGCTGGGGGCGATGCGGGTCACCGCAGACGCCAAACGGGTCCTCGACGCCGGATTCACCTCGGTACGGGAGATGGGGGGAATGGGCACCTTCCTCGCCCGGGCCATCGCAGAGGGCCAGGTGGCCGGGCCCAACGTCTACGCCAGCGGCTCGATGCTCTCCATGACCGCGGGGCACGGTGACGAGCACGGGATGGATCTCGACTTCGCCCGCTTGTCCATCGCCCGCCAATGGGGTGAGGACAACATCTGTGACGGCCCCGACCAATGCCGGGCGGGAGTACGGCGCATGCTTCGCCTAGGGGCCAAGGTGATCAAGATCCACGCCTCGGGAGGTGTGATGAGCGAGTTGGACGACCCCCAGCTCCCCCAGTTCTCGAAAGCGGAGCTGGAGGCCATCGTCGATGAGGCCACCCGGATGGAACGCCTGGTCGGCGCCCACTGTCATGGCAAACGGGGGATCATGGCCGCCCTCGAGGCCGGGGTGAAGACGATCGAGCACGGCACCTACCTCGACGAGGAAGCCGCCGACGCCATGATCGAGAACGACGCGATCCTGGTCCCTACTCGATGGATCCTCGAGTACCTCATGACCGAAGGCGAGAAGAAGGGAATGCCCGAGTACGCCCGGGTCAAGGGCGAGGTCGCCTCCCGGAATCACTCCAACGCGGTGGCAACCGCGGTGGACAAGGGAGTGAAGATCGCTCTGGGGACCGACATCTGGGCCACCGGGCTCTGGGGAAGGAACGCCGAGGAGCTGGCCTACATGGTCGACGCCGGGCTCACCCCGCTTCAGGCGATCGAGACCGCCACCGCCAACGGGCCGGACACGCTCGGGCCCCAGGCGCCGAAGAGCGGTCAGCTGGTCGTGGGTTTCGACGCCGACCTGATCTGCGTCAACGGCGACCCGAGCTCAGATGTGACCATCCTCGCCGACCCGGACAACATCACTCACGTGTTGAAGGGCGGAAGCCTGGTCAAGGGCGGTTCCCTTCCGTAATTGGGAGGCACAGGGGTCATATGCGGACCTGTGGCTCCCAATTACGGGCATGGCTACACGATCCTTCTCTTGCTCGCCCAGCGCGCCAGCTCGTGCCGGTTGGAGAGTTGGAGCTTGCGCAATACCGAAGAGACATGGGTCTCAACCGTCTTGATCGAGATATTCAGTTTCCGCGCCACCTGCTTGTAAGCGAAACCTCTAGCGATCAAACGCAGGACATCCTTCTCCCGCGAGGTGAGCTGGTCCAACTCCGGGTCCTCGTCCGACGGCATGGCCCCCGCAAATGAGTCGAGCACGAAACCGGCGAGTCGGGGTGAGAAGACCGCATCGCCCGCCTCGACCCTCCTCACCGCGTCCGCCAGATCTGCCGGCTCGATGGTCTTGGTGACATACCCCCTCGCCCCCGCCCGGATCATCGCGATCACGTCCTCGGCTTGATCCGATACCGAGAGAGCGAGGAACTTCACATCCGGATTGGTCTCGGTGACCGCCTCGACGACTGCGATACCGCCGCCCTCGGGCATGTGGACGTCGACCAACACCACAGCCGGGTTGAAGCCTCGAATCTCCTCGATGGCCGCGTCGACGTCATGGGCCGACCCGACGATGTCGAACTCCTCTTCTAGCTCGGCCTTGACCCCTGCCAGAAACAGCCGGTGGTCGTCGACCAAATAGACCTTGGTCCTCATTCCACTCTCACCGGCATCCGCAGGATCACCTCGGTGCCCTCACCAGGCTCACTGTTGATCTCGACCTTCCCCCCGGCACGCTCCACCCTCCCCCGTATCGACTGGGTGATCCCCTTGCGGTCCTTGGGGACCGCGGTCCGGTCGAACCCCTTCCCGTAGTCGGTCACGAACACAGACAGCTGGTCCTCCTCCGCTTCGAAATAGAGGGAGAGCCGATCAGATCCGGAGTGCTTGG
>DATDPT010000158.1:0-2941 GCA_035292605.1 Acidimicrobiia bacterium | reverse complement strand
GGTCACCGCCAACACTCGACAGGACGGAGTGGAGCTGCTGGAACTTGCCACCCGGATACCGATCCGACCCACCACCACCGCGTATCCGCTGGAGGCCGCTGACCAGGCCCTCACCGATCTGGCTCACGATCGGGTCAATGGGGCTGCAGTGTTGAGGGTGTCTGTCTGAAAGCCTGGGTCGCGAGGGGGGTCAACCGTGGGATACCAAGCCGGGTACGGGAGCTGTATTCGAGCTTCTGTGCACTAGGTTCCGTGTTGAGCGACCGGAGTGCCGAGATGAGGTCACCGCAATGCGCCTAGGCCGAGCCTTCGGTATCGAGGTGCGCATCGACCCTTCCTGGTTGGTGATCGCCTTCCTGGTCGCCTGGTCGTTCTACGCCCGATTCGGTCTCAAGTTCCCCGGGCTGGAGTCGGAGGCCAATGTCCTTCTGGCGGCCGGATCTGTCGTTGTTTTCTTCGGATCGGTCCTCTTGCACGAGCTAAGTCACTCGGTGGTGGCTCGGCGCCTGGGCATCCCCGTGGAAGGGATCACTCTTTTTCTGTTCGGCGGTGTGACCAAGACCAAGATGGAGGCACGGCAGCCACGAGACGAGTTCGTCATCGCGGTGGTCGGCCCGGTGACCAGCCTTGCCCTCGCCGGCCTGCTGTGGTTGGTGGTGAACCTGACCGGAGACCTCTTTCCCGGGCCGGTTCTATACGCGTTGGGGTATCTGGGCTGGCTCAACCTCCTCTTGGGGGTCTTCAACCTTCTCCCTGGCTTCCCCCTCGATGGGGGCAGGGTGCTGCGATCGATCCTGTGGCGGGTCACCGGGAGCCTGACCAGGGCCACCCAGGGAGCCGCTTGGGGCGGGAGGATCATCGCCATGATCATGATCGGCTTTGGTCTCCTCTCCGTGTTCCAAGGAGACCTGGGCGGGTTGTGGTTGGCGGCCATAGGTTGGTTTCTCCTCCAGGCTGCCACGGCCGCCGACCAGGATGCGATGCTCCGACGCCTGCTGAAAGGGGTGAGGGCGACTGACCTGATGTCCCCGAATCTGGTGACCATTCCCTCCAACGCCACCATCAGGGAGGCGGTGGACGAGTACTTCCTCCGTTACGACCACTCAGCGTTCCCGGTGGTGGAGGAAGAGAGGACAGGATTGCTCACTCTCAGGGCGGTTCGTCAGATCCCACGTGAGCAGTGGGAGATCCGTCAGGTGTGGACCGCCACGACCAATCTCGAGGAAACATGCACGGTCGGGCCCGACACACCGATGGACGAAGTCATGGAACGCATGCGCCAAGATGGGCAGGATCGCGTTCTGGTGGTCGATGCCGATCAGGTGCGGGGGATCATCACGTCGCAGGACATCGTGCGGTGGGTGCGACGCTCAGAGGAGTTGGGCCTGGCTCGAACCGGCGGCTGAGGGTGGCACCTCTACAAGCCGGCGGAGACCTGGCTCAGGGTTTCGACGAGTCTGTGCTCACCCTGCTCGGCCTCGAGGATGATCGGAATGGTCCGGACCACGGTGTCGGGATTGAGGCTGATCGAGTCGATCCCCATCTCCACCAGGCGGCGAGCGACTTCGGGGAAGTCCGACGGCGCCTGACCGCAGATCCCGATGTGTCGGCCGTGGCGATGAGCACCGTCCACGGCGAGCCGGATCATCTCCATTACTCCTTCGTCGCGCTCATCGAAGTCGAACGCCACCAACTCGGAGTCCCGATCCACACCAAGCACGAGTTGGGTCAGGTCGTTCGAGCCGATGGAGAAGCCATCGAAGATCCCGGCGAAGGCATCCACCTGAACCACATTGTTCGGGATCTCACACATGACATACACCTCCAGGCCGTTCTCGCCGCGCCGCAGGCCATGAGACGCCATTACCTCGAGGACCCGTACACCTTCCTCCACCCTCCGGCAGAAGGGGATCATCAGCTTGATGTTGGTGAGGCCCATATCGTCACGGGCCCGTTTCATCGCCGCGCACTCGAGGGCGAAACCGGCCGCATAGGCGGGGTGCGCATAGCGTGAGGCTCCCCGGAACCCGATCATCGGGTTGGACTCGACGGGCTCGAAGGCCTGTCCACCGAGGAGGCTGGCGTACTCGTTGGTCTTGAAGTCGGACATTCGGACGATGACCGGCCTCGGGTAGAAGGCCGCCGCGATCGTCCCGACTCCCTCGGAAAGACGCTCGACGAAGTACGCGGCGCCGTCTGGATACCCGCCTATGAGTTCGAGAATGCTCTGACGTGCCGCGGGATCCTCGACACGGTCGGGATCGAGGAGGGCCATGGGATGAGCTCGGATCGACTCGGAGATGATGAACTCCATCCTGGCAAGGCCCACGCCGTCCACAGGAAGTTGCGACGTTTGAAAGGCAAGATCCGGGTTTCCGACGTTGACCATGATCTCGGTGCTGGTCTTGGCCAGGTCGGCGAGGTCGATCTTCCGAACTTCGACCGGGACCTCTCCTGCGTAGACAAACCCCACCTCGCCTTCGGCGCAGGACACGGTGACCATCTGTCCTGAACGGAGTTGGTCGGTCGCGTTCCCCGCTCCGACCACGGCGGGTATCCCGAGCTCGCGGGCGACGATTGCGGCGTGACAGGTCCGTCCCCCGCGATTGGTGACGATCGCCGCCGCGTTTTTCATGACCGGCTCCCAATCAGGGGTCGTGGTGTCGGCGATCAGGACCTCATTCGGCCGGAACGAGGACAAACCCGCGGTGGAGGTGATCACGTGGGCCAGGCCCGATGCGGCCGCTCTGCCCACTGCCCGGCCCTCGACAAGGACCCTTGCCCCGGGCTGGACCAGATACTCCGTGAGCGTCGTTCCCCTTTTTTGCGAGGCCACGGTTTCCGGTCTGGCCTGCACGAGGTATATGCGATTGTCGATGCCGTCTTTGGCCCACTCGATGTCCATCGGCATCCGGTGGCCTGCCTTGGCGCCGTAGTGACG
>DATDPT010000157.1:0-18909 GCA_035292605.1 Acidimicrobiia bacterium | reverse complement strand
AGACGACCTGGTCGAGTTCGGAACGAGAACCCGCGTCCCGACACCATTCCGCTGATCTCGTCGATTTCCACTGCCACCACATGGGGGAAGGTGGCCATCGCCTGGAACCCATCCCGACTCAGGGGCGAACCGAGCACCCGCTCGTACTTTTGCATCAGCAACTCCACGGTGCGAGTAGTGGTCGCCGGATCGGTGCCCTCGGCGGCGTGTCCTTGGACGATCACGCTGATCCAATCACCGCTGTGCTCGTCGAAGTGGGAGACCTCGATGGACACCTTGGGGTGGGCGACCATGGCCTCGAACCGTCTGCCAGGTTTGGTCCTGAAGAGGATCCGATTGTCGTCGAGCACGAACGACATGGGACTCACGTAGGGATCACCGTCGGATACGACTCCTATGTGAGCCACCATCGCCTCGGAGAGAAACTCCCGGGCCTCGGCCTCTGAGATCGGCTCCATGGTCTATGCCGTCGAGGGCTCTGTCATCGCCCAGAGCACGTCTTTTATCGAGATCATCCCGAGTACCCGGGAGCCGTCCACTACGGGGATGTGTCGATAGCCGCTGGCCAGCATCCAATCCGCCGCCTCCGGCACCGACATATCAGGGTCGAACGAATCGGGGTAGGCGGTCATCCACTCGTCTACCTGTGCTTTGTCGAGGTCCACGTCGTCGGCGACAGCGTCCAGGACGTCTCGCTCGGTGAGGATGCCCTCCAGCAACCCGTCGACCTCCACGGCGACGGATCCCACACCGTTGGTCTTCATCATCGCGGCGGCAGCACGGATCGTGGCCTCAGGTGCCACCCAGATCACCTCGCCACCTATCAGCTCTCTGACGGTCATCGCGTTCTCCTATCGCCGTCTCACCCCATCATGCGTTTCCAAGTCGGAGAGAGACAGCCCCGTTAGTCCCTAGATGTAGGGACCAACGCGCCTACGGCCATGTCGGGGCAGCACATACCTTGGCCGGATGACACCACGACGCAATGAAGGTGATGATCCGTCAACGGCAGCGGTCTTGGACAAGTTGCTCATCCTGGTGGCGGTGATTGGTGCGGCATTCGCCATCCTGGCGGCTGTGGTCGCCATACGCGGTGGGGGAACTGCCCTCGCCGACGAGGCGTCGGATGAGCAACAGACCGGTCACCTCAGCCTCAGCGAGTTCGCAATTGACGGAACATCCGAGTTTGCGCCGGGACCCCTGCTCTTGGAGGTGGCCAACACCGGCTCCCAAACACATAACCTGACGATCGACGGCGGGCCGGCCACCCCCGATCTCAACGCCGGCGACTCGGCGACGCTGGACCTCGGAGACCTTTCAGCCGGGACCTATATCGTCTTCTGCTCCATCCCCGGCCATCGTGAGGCCGGGATGGAAGCATCCCTCGTGGTCACGGACGGGGCCGCAACTGATCACGCCGTCGCCAATGAGGGAACCGATGCTGATTGGGCCGAGCTGGATCGGTTGATGACGGAGTCGATACTGGCCTTTCCCGCCGAGACCGAAGGCAGGGGCAATCAGCTCCTCGAGCCCGAAATCCTGGCCGATGGCACCAAAGAGTTCCACCTGACCGCGGCCATCACCCAATGGGAGGTAGCTCCCGGGAAGGTGGTCGAGGCATGGACATACAACGGAATGGCTCCGGCACCAATGATCCGGGTCGATGTCGGCGACCGGGTCCGGGTCGTCTTGGACAACCAACTCCCGATGGGGACCGACATTCACTGGCACGGGGTAAAGGTCCCGAACAACATGGATGGGGTGGCCCCGCTCACACAGCCATTGGTGGAATCCGGCGATACTTTCATCTACGAGTTCACTGCCACGGAACCGGCGATCGCCATGTATCACGCCCATCATCATGGCCAGATGCAGGTGCCCAACGGTCTCTTCGGCACTTTCATAATCGGGGACACCCCGGTACCCAGAGGTCAGACCGTTTCCGGGATAGAGATCCCCGAGGACCTGGAGATCGCCCAGGAGATCCCGATGGTGCTCAACGATGCCGGGGTGATCGGGCTCAGCCTCAACGCCAAGTCATTCCCCGCCACCGAGCCCTATACCGGCAAGGTCGGTGATTGGGTGGTGGCCCATTACTTCAACGAGGGTCTGCTCACACACCCGATGCACCAGCATCAGTTTCCGCAACTCGTCTTTGCCAAGGACGGGATCCCTCTGGACCATCCGTACTGGGCCGACACCGTGGCTGTCGCCCCCGGGGAGCGGTACTCGGTGCTCTTTCTGCTCGAAAGCCCTGGGGTATGGGTCTGGCATTGTCATATCCTGAATCATGTCGAGAGCGATACGGGGATGTTCGGGATGGTCACCGCGTGGATCGTCGAAGAGTGATCGCTACCTTTGGCGATAGATGTTCAGCGGCCTCTATCCACAATCTGGTGTCATAGACGACCTTCTGGGCCTGGTCATGGGGTCAGACCGGGCAGCCACCGGAGGTCCTTGGGTGATGATCAACATGGTGGCGTCGATAGACGGCGCCACCGCCGTCCAAGGGCGGTCCACCGGGCTCGGCGACGAGGACGACCTTGCGATGTTCAAAGCCCTGCGGGCCGTCCCCGACGTGATCCTGGTGGGCGCCGGCACGGTGCGAGCCGAGGATTACGGGCCGATCCGGCTCGACGACGAGCGCATGGAGCGACGGAGATCGATCGGCAAGGAGGACCTGCCGAGACTGGCGATCGTGACCGGCCACCTCGATCTCGACCCTGAGGCCAGGCTGTTCTCGAGGGCCGATTCGCCGCCCATCATCCTGACCGGGCCGACTGCGGACCCGGACCGACGACGCTCACTGGAACCGGTGGCAGAGATGGTCGTGCTGGAGGACCTGAGTGTTGAGACGGTGTTGGAACATCTGGGCCAGGCGGGCGTCATCCTCTGCGAAGGGGGTCCCGGCCTCAATTCACAATTGGCGTCTGCGGGGAGGATCGACGAGGTGAACCTCACCGTTGCCCCCTTTGTCGTCGGGGGGGTGTCGAAGCGAATTGTCGAAGGCGAAACGGCTGATCCTCCCCTGGACATGGATCTCGACCGGATCCTGGCAGGCGACCGTTCCTTGTTCTTCCGTTATCTGAGGCACACCGGGCTCGAATAGGCGACGACCCGGGCCGGTGGGCACGATGTGCCGCTCGGCACCTCGGTAACGTTGGGCTGATGGGAAAGCACGCCGAGCTCTACGAGAGGCATGTGAGGGTCCTGCCCGACTGGGCGCCTCTCTATTACGAGCAGCCGATCTCGATCGTCGATGGCGAAGGTCGACACGTCGTGGATGCCGAAGGCAATCGCTATCTCGACTTCTTCGGCGGGATCCTGGTCACCATGACCGGGTACCGGGTCCCCGAGGTAGTCGATGCCATCAAGCGTCAGGCCGATCGGATGCTGCACACCTCGACCCTCTATCTCATCGAGTCTCAGATCGAGTTGGCCGAGAAGATCGCCGAACTCTCCGGTATCCCGGATGCCAAGGTCTTCTTCACGAACTCGGGGACCGAGGCCAACGATGCCGCATTGATGCTCGCCACCACCTATCGCAAGTCGAATCAGGTGCTTGCTATCCGTGGCAGCTATCACGGCAAGTCACACTCGGCGATCGCCATCACCGGTCAAAAGGCCTGGTCGGGGACCAGTTTTTCCCCGTTCCAGGTGACCTATGTCCATGGCGGCTACAAGCTGCGCAGC
This sequence comes from Acidimicrobiia bacterium, assembly GCA_035292605.1. Taxonomy (GTDB): domain Bacteria; phylum Actinomycetota; class Acidimicrobiia; order Spongiisociales; family ZC4RG35; genus JALYNX01. The sequence continues at coordinate 15,216 of DATDPT010000157.1, read as the reverse complement.
CCGTTCGGCCACCTTTCCGACGAGGACTTCATTGCCGCCTGTGTTGCCGATCTCGAGGACATGCTGCGGGTGGCCAGTGCCGGGGAGCCGGCGGTGATGATCGTCGAGCCCATCCAGGGTGTGGGTGGCTTCGTCACCCCTCCCGACGGGTTCTTTGGCGCCATGAAGGAGGTGCTCGACGCCCACGGGATTCTCTTCATCTCCGACGAGGTCCAGACCGGGTGGGGCCGGACCGGTGAGCATTTCTGGGGCTACCAGGCACACGGGATCACCCCCGACCTGCTCACGTTTGCCAAGGGCTTGGGCAACGGCCTGAGCATCGGGGGAGTGGTGGCTCCGGCCGAGATCATGGATGCTTATCCCGCCCTGGGGATCTCAACCTTCGGGGGGAACCCGCTGGCGACGGCCGGAGCATTGGCCAATCTCGAGGTTCTCCTCGATCAAGACCTGCAAACCAATGCCCTCAAGGTCGGGAACCGTCTGATGCAGAACCTGATCCCCCTCTCCGAGGAGTTGGAGATGATCGGAGAGGTCCGGGGCAAGGGCCTCATGATCGGTGTCGAGTTGGTAGGGCCAACCGGCGAGCCCGCTCCGGAGAAGGCGGCCGCCGCCCTGGAGGCGGCGCGCGAGGAAGGGTTGTTGATCGGCAAGGGCGGGCTCTTTGGGAACTCGTTACGAATTGCCCCGGCGTTGTCACTCACCGAGGAGGAGGCGGACGAGGGATTCGCCAGGCTGGAACGAGCCCTGAGGCGGATTTAGCCGTCCCCCCCGCCCGACCTCAGTTCGGGCGGTCCCCGCTGCGCAGGGGGACAACCGATATCAAGACAATCCGCGATCCGGGCGAGGACCCCTTCGAGGTTCTCCGCTACATCCCGCTCTAGAGCAAGGCCTGCAAATCGATGTCGCAGCTGGGGTGACGGAGCTTGGCCAGCCCCCGAGCCTCGATCTGACGGACACGCTCCCGTGTCGAGTTGATCACCTTGCCCACGTCGGACAATGTCCAGGGCTCGTCACCGTCGAGCCCGAAACGCAGCCAGAGCACCTGCTGCTCTTCGAGATCGAGGATCTGGAGTGCTTTGATCAGACGCTCCCGTCGCCAGGCTGAAGCCGCCCGGTCCTCGGGGTTGGCCGCACCGGTGTCCTCCACAAAGTCCTGGAGGGAGGCGTCCCCGTCCTCACCTACCGGCCGGTCGAGGGAGACGGTCTCCGCGGGGGCCTCCAGCGCGGCGAGCACCCTCTCGGTGTCCAAACCTGACGCCTCGGAGATCTCCTCGAGGGTCGGCGCCCTGTGGTACTTGTCGTGAAGGCTTTGTTTGGTGTCCTGAACGGTGCGGACCACGTCGACCATGTGCACCGGGAGCCGGATGGTCCTGCCGTTGTTGCCGAGCCCTCTGGTGATGGCCTGGCGTATCCACCAGGTGGCGTAAGTCGAGAACTTGAAGCCCTTGCGCCAGTCGAACTTTTCCACAGCTCGAATCAGCCCGAGGTTGCCCTCCTGGATGAGGTCGAGGAGATCCAATCCCCGGCCTGTGTAACGCTTGGCGATGGAGATGACGAGCCTCAGATTGGACCGGATGAACGTCATCTTTGCCTCTTCGCCCTCGGCGATGAGACGCATCAGTTGTGGCCGCTCAGAAGGTTGGAAATCGCCAGACTCGAGCAAGGATTTCGCCTTCTTGCCCCGCTCCATCGAACGGGCGAGATGGACCTCGTCTTCGGCGGTCAGGAGGAGGTGTGCCGATACCTCGTCCAGGTAAAGACCGACAGTGTCACCGGGGCCTGAGCCCCGCTCCGGTCTCGCATCGCTGGCCCTGATGGGCTTCCCCAATCTGACCTCCTCAACAACCCCCTGTTGAAAACTAACCCTCCTGGCTGAATCTGGCAAACGAAAATCGCGGGTTACCGATCTCCCTGGGTAACCTCGGTTTCTCATTGTCGCGCCGAACCCAGTTCCGTTTGCTGGTGGCGTTCACCATCGTCTGGGCAGTGTGGGCAGGATGGTCACTGCTCGGTCGAGCTACTCCGTTCACGTTGCGGGTCCTCGACGACACAGGTGCGCCAGTGGCGTCTGCATTCGTCGATGTCGACGGGGACCAAGTCGGCACCAGCGCCGAAGACGGCCTGATCGAGATGAGCTGGTCGTCCAAGACAGTTCTCGAGGTGAGCGCCCCTGGTCACGTTCCACTCATGCTCCCCATAGCCGAGCGCCCTGAGGGGACGGTCGATGCGATTCTCAAGGCACGGATCCTGCGGGGAAAGGTCGTCGACGGAGCAGGCGTGCCAGTCGAGTCGGCTCACGTCGTCGCCGGCCCGGCGAGCGGGGTCAGTGGCGACGAGGGGGAATTCACAATCCGGGGCGCCGAACCAGGGACCATCCTGGTGACCCGCCCCGCCTGGATCGAGACCAGCTTCGTTTGGGACGGTGGTCCCGGAGAGGCCAGCGTGGAGCTGTTGCCCTTTGCCGCCCGCGCCGTGCACATCACCGGTGAGGCCGTCGGCGACAACCTCGAGGGCTTCATCGAGATGGCAGAGTCCACCGAGCTCAATGCCCTAATGGTCGACCTCAAGGACGAAACAGGCCTGGTTTGGTACAACAGCCAGGATCCGACAGCTGTCGAGGTCGGCGCCATCATGAGCCGGTATGACCTGGCCGAGGTATCGAGACGGGCCGAGACGGCGGGGCTCTATCTGATCGGCCGTTTGGTCATATTCAACGATCCGACAGCTGCCATCAGGAAGCCTTCAATGGCGGTGTGGGATAGCGCAACCGATACCCCCTTCGAATCACGGGGCCAGTACTTCCTCGACCCGACCGACGCCGACGCCCGTGCCTATGCCTTGCGACTCGCCGAGGAGGCCTGCGCCATGGGGGTGGACGAGGTCCAGTTCGACTATGTCCGTTTTCCCGATCAGCGATCGGAGACGACTGTCTTCGACGGCGGCAGCACCGAAGAGGTGAGGATCTCCACAATCGTCACGTTCTTCGAGGAAGCGATCGCGTTGTTGCACCCGATGGGTTGTGCGGTCGGCGCCGATGTCTTCGGGTTCACCACCAGGGCCGAAGACGATGGAGGTATCGGTCAGCGTTGGCCGGACGTGACCCAGATCGTCGACGTCGTTTCGCCGATGGTTTACCCGTCGCATTACGACACGGGTTGGTACGGATTCGACAACCCGAACGACCACCCCGGCCCGATGGTCTCCAACGCTCTGGAGGACGGGCTGGCGCGGTTGGCCCGCAACGTGGTGGTTCGCCCCTGGCTTCAGGACTTCGGGTACACCTCTGCTCAGGTGAGGGCGCAGATCGATTCGGCGGAGGAATACGGGTTGGGGTGGATGTTGTGGAACGCCGAGTCGAACGTCACTACCGCGGCGTTGCTTCCTGCCGAGTAAATTGGCACTAGCGCCATAGGTGAAATACGATCGCAAGGTCCCACCCGGAGAGGTCTTTGCCCTCGTTCGACTCAGTGAACCTCGAGAAGCTGATCGCCGTCGCGCCGCCATGGAGGCGCGACCATATGCTGGCCTCGCATCGCGTTTTCGAGGCTCTCGAGGAGCCGACCGGCGCCGAGGAAGACTGGCGTTACGTCGAGTTCGACACCCCTTTCTCCAGCCTGGTCTCGGTTGACTCCCCGGGCGCCCCGCTGGCCGCCGGCCCATTCCTGACATCAGTCGGAAGGACTTCTGGTCGGGCTCTCATCGTCGACGGCGCCGTCCTTGAAGCATCATCCGAAGGCGGCCTGATTCGGCGGTTTGGCGAGCTAGACGACGATCCCGGTCTGGGCGGAAACCTCCCTGTCGACCACAACAAGCTGACCGCAGCTCACGCCGCATTCTCCGCGGACGGGGTCCTGATCGAGATCCCAACGGGATCCGCGTTGTCAGATCCCTTGATCATCGAGATCCAAGGAGTAACCGAGGAGACGGCGTCGTTTCCCCATGTCGTGGTCCGGGTCGCTGAGAACGCCGAGGCCAGTGTCCTCGTGGTGTACCGCTCCGCGGAGGGCGCCAGACTGCTGCTTGTCCCGGAGATCGATCTCGATGTCGCTGCCGGTGGGCGGCTTCGTTACCTCGCGGTGCAAGGCCTCGACCATGCGGCGACCTCCGTGGTCCATCAACGGGTGACGCTGGGCAGGGACGCCACCGCCCGGATCGGTGAAGTCGGGTTGGGCGCAAAGTTGGGACGTCTCGACCTCGGCGTGAGACTGACCGGAGACGGCTCGTCCTCGGAGGTGGTCGGGCTCTACTTCGGAGAGGGCGAGCAGACCCTCGACTATCGCATGGTCGTCACTCACGAGGGCAAGAGCACGACTTCAGATGTCTTTCTCAAAGGAGCGGTCGAAGACGACGCCCAGAGTGTCTTCACCGGGCTGTTGCGCATAGAGAAGGACGCCAGAGGCACCTCCACCTTCGAGACCAATCGCAATCTGGTGCTGTCCGAGAATGCCAAGGCCCAATCGGTGCCCAACCTGGAGATCCTCTGCGATGACGTGGTTTGTGGCCACGCCTCTTCGGTGGGGCCGCTCGAGCAGGAGCATCTCTACTACCTCCAGAGTCGGGGGCTGACTCGAGTTCGCGCCGAGCGTCTGCTGATCAGGGGGTTCTTTCAAGAGGTGATCGATCGGCTTCCGATAGAGGCCGTCGGCGGCCCGGTGTCCGAAGAAGTCTTCCGAAGGTTCGTTTCCGCCCAAGAGGAAGGTCGGGTGGCATGAAGGTCGAGCTCGGCGCTCTCGACGCCCTTCCTCGGGATCGAGGGATGAGGGTGACGGTTGGGGAGACCACAATCGCCGTGTTCCGAGTGGCCGACGAGGTGTTCGCAATCGGCGATCGATGCTCGCATGCCGAGGCGTCTTTGGCGGAAGGCGAGGTCTACGGCACGGATGTGGAGTGTCCCCGTCATGGCTCCGAATTCGACCTTCGGACCGGCGAGCCCATCTCGCTGCCTGCCACAAGGCCGGTTCCGGTCTACGAGGTCAAGATCGAGGACGGAAACGTGTATCTGTTCCTGGAGGACCAATGAGCACTGCGTTGCGAGTCGAAGCCCTATCTGCGGCGGTGGCCGGCAAGCAGATCCTCGAGGACCTCGATCTCGAGATTCCTTACGGTGAGATCCACGCAATTATGGGTCCCAACGGGTCGGGTAAGTCGACGTTGTGCCACGTGCTGACCGGCAAGTCCGGATACGACGTCGCGGGCTCGGCAACACTGGACGATATCGACCTGTTCTCATTGAGTGTCGACGAGCGCTCCCGACTCGGCCTGCTCCAGAGCTTCCAGTACCCGACGGTCGTCCCCGGCGTGCGGTTGAGGGAATTCCTGATCGAGGCTTCCGACGAGCGTGGCGTCGATCCCGAGGAAGCCGAGAAGCGGATCGAAACCGAGGCGGAGCGCTTCGACACGACCAAGTTTCTCGACCGCTCCCTCAACAACGATCTCTCAGGTGGGGAGAAGAAACGCTCGGAGATCTTCCAGATGGCAGTGCTTCGCCCCAAGGTGGCATTGCTCGACGAGATCGACTCGGGTTTGGACATCGACGCGGTGAGGCAGGTGTCGGAGGCAGTCGAAGAGATGCGGTCCCCTGACCTGGGGGTGGTGATGATCACCCACTACAGCCGGATACTGCGTTATCTGATGCCCGATCGAATCCATGTGATGATCGACGGCCGCATCGTCGCCTCGGGTGGGGCCGAACTGGCCGAGGAGCTCGACAGTGGCGGTTACGAGTCGGTCCGGGACCGCCTCGGCATACAGAGGGCGGCCGGCGAACCGGTGCGCAAGGCCGCAGACTTCTTCACCGACACGCCATTCGACGTCTGAACGGTCATGGCCGACCGGGCAACCACCGAGAGCTGGCTGTCAAAGCTCACCAACCTCCCCACTGCCTCGGGGCGTGAAGACGCCGTAATCACCTGGGCTCGGACCTGGGCAGGAAGGCGTTCCGATCTGAAGGTGACCACTGACACCGGTGGGAACCTATTGATCACCCAGAAAGGCCGCCGGACCCGGCCTGCGGTGGTTGCGGTGGCACACATGGATCACCCGGCGTTTGTCGTCACCTCGGTCGATGGTCGCCACGCTTCTTACGAGTTTCGAGGCGGCGTCCGGCCCGAGTACTTCGAGCGGGCTCGGGTGGAGTTCGTCACCACCCAGTCCGCGGTCATGGGCTCGGTGGTCACTCATGACCCGAAGACGGCGACCGGTCTCATCAGGGCCGCGGGCACGGGTGTGGTTCGGCCCGGAGATATCGCCCGCTGGTCGATTCCGAAGCGCCGACCCAGGGCGGGGCAGTTCTCGGCGCCGGCCTGCGACGATCTCGCCGGTTGCGCCGCTGCGCTGGCTGCCCTCGATCGAGCTCGTGACAGGCCAGGGCTCCGCCACTTCGGCGTGCTTCTCACCAGGGCTGAGGAGATCGGATTCGTGGGAGCGATACACGCCGCCAAGGCGGGAACCGTCTCCGAGGACACACGTCTCCTCTCGATCGAGGCGTCCCGGTCCTCGCGGCAGGCTCCGGTCGGGGCCGGGCCGGTGATCAGGGTGGGCGACGCCTCCACGGTGTTCGACCAGGAGATGACCAATCAGATCAGCTGGGCTGCGGCGGAACGAGGGCTGCCCCATCAACGACAGCTCATGGCGGGCGGTTCATGTGAGGCGACTGCGTTCGGGGTGTACGGATACAGGGCAGCCGGGCTCTGCCTTCCCCTGAGCAACTATCACAACATGGGCAACCTGGACGAGGTCGAGGCCGGAACAGGCAGAGCAACCGCCATGCCGGAGACCATCGCTCTCGGCGACTTCCACGCCCTCGTCGACCTTCTGCTGTTGGCCGCGAAAGAGGTGGACGGTGAAAGCTCTCTGCGACCCAAGCTCGAACGGCTCTATGAGGGCACCGGGCACCTCCTGAAGCCGAGACCGGTACCGTAAGGTCCGGCGCTCGAAGGGAGCCAAGCACCGGCGTGGAACACAGGATCGAACGTGACTCGATGGGGGAGGTCGAGGTCCCAAAGGACGCCTACTACGGAGCGTCCACCCAGCGCGCCGTAGACAACTTCCCGATCTCCGGGCTCAGATTCGGGCGCCGTTTCATCTGGGCCCTCGGGCTGCTCAAGGGCTCTGCGGCGACCGTTGCTGCCCAGCTCGGGCATATCGACGCCGAACGGAGCGCGGCCATCCGCAAGGCGGCAGATGAGGTGATGGAGGGAGCTCTCGATCAGCATTTCGTTCTGGACATTTTCCAGACCGGCTCGGGGACGTCGACCAACACCAATGCCAACGAGGTGATCGCCGCCCGGGCCACCGAGTTGATGACTTCGGGGGCGGATCCGGTGCATCCCAACGACCAAGTGAACTTCGGCCAGTCTTCCAACGACGTGATCCCTGCGGCGATTCACATCGCGGCGGTTGCCGCTCTCCGCGAGCAGTTGATCCCCTCGTTGGACCGACTGAGCGCCTCCCTCGAAACCAAGGCCAGCGAATTCGCCGACGTGGTCAAGTCGGGCCGGACCCACCTCATGGATGCCACCCCGGTGACCCTCGGTCAGGAGTTCGGGGGCTGGGCCACTCAGGTCCGCAAGGGCTCAGAGCGTCTCGTCAAGGTCCTGCCCGAGTTGGAGGAGCTGGCGTTGGGGGGGACCGCGGTGGGCACCGGGATCAACGCCCCGACCGGGTTTGCCCCGGCGGTGATCGCCCTGATGGCCGATCGCACCGGGTATTCGTTCCGGGAGGCAGACGACCACTTCGAGGCGCAGGGGGCGAAGGACGCGGCGGTGATGGCGTCGGGTGCGCTGAAGACGGTTGCCGTCTCGTTGTTCAAGATCGCCAACGACATCCGGTTCCTCGGCTCGGGCCCGAGCTCGGGTTTGGCCGAGATCCGGATCCCCGAGCTGCAGCCAGGCTCTTCGATCATGCCGGGGAAGGTCAACCCGGTGATGTCCGAGATGGTGATGCAGGTCGCCGCGCAGGTCATGGGAAACGATGCCTCCATCACCTGGGGCGGGGCCAGCGGCAACTTCGAGCTGAATCTGATGATGCCGGTGATAGCACACAACCTTTTGGAATCGATCGAGATCCTCGCCACCGCCGCTGACGCCTTCCGGGCCAAATGTGTCGATGGGATCGAGGCCGACCGGGACCGAGCCCGGGCTCTCCTGGAGCGGAACGCGATCATCGTCACCGCCCTCAACCCGCACATCGGCTACGACAATGGTGCGAGGATCGCCAAGGAGTCATTGGCCAGTGGACGGTCCATCCGCGAGTTGGTCTTGGAATCAGGTCTCATGACCGCCGAGACGCTCGACAAGGCCCTCGATCTCAAGAAGCTGACCGAAGGCGGGATCGCCTGATCGATGCCGGCCGACTTTGGCCGAGACCAACCATCACTCCGAGTCGGGTGCAAGACATCGGTAGTTGCACGGTCTCGGCCAAACAGACGCCGGTCGGCCGGTGCTGCCGCCGCGCAATACGTTATGCGTTTGGTGTGTCGGCCAGCGCTTCGCCGAGGACGTTCCAGGCCAGGCTGGCGCACTTGATCCGGACCGGATACTGACGAACCCCCTGGAGGGCCTCGAGGTCACCAAGAGCAGCTCCGGGTCGGTCGGGGTCGATTCCCGGGTCGATCCCATCATCGAGGGACATCAACCCGCGGAACTTCGAGGTCAGCTCGTCGATCTCGGCGCGGCTCTTGCCTTTGATCGCTTCGCTCATCATCGAGGCCGACGAAAGACTGATGGAGCAGCCCTGGCCGTCGATGGCCACCGATGCCACGCTGTCGCCGTCGAAGGTGAGCTCGATGTTGATGTCGTCGCCACACAGAGGGTTCACACCCTGGGCTTTGGCGTCGGGGGAGTCGAGGTGGCCCTTGTTTCTCGGGCTCCGGTAATGGTCGAGGATCACCTCGCGGTAGAGGTCTTCGAGGCTCATCTACCCACTCCGAACAGCTCGCCCGCCCGTCGCAGACCGAGCACCAGAGCGTCGATGTCCTCCTCGGTGTTGTAGACGTAGAAGCTGGCCCTGGCGGTGGCGGCCACACCGAGCTTGCGCATCAGCGGCCTCGCGCAATGATGCCCCGACCGCACCGAGACTCCCTGCTCGTCCAGGATCGTGGCCAGGTCGTGAGCGTGGACCTCGTCCATCGTCATCGACAGGACCCCTCCACGATCGATGGTGTTCGGCGGTCCCTGGATGTTGAGTCCGGGCACGTCGCCCAGCCGGTCGAGTGCGATCTCGGTGAGCTCGCGATCGTGTTCGAAGATCTTGTCCATCCCTATCGAGTCGAGATAATCGATGGCGGCGTGCAGCCCGATCGCTTCGATGATCGGTGGGGTCCCCGCCTCGAACCGGTGGGGGATGTCGGCCCAGGTGGCGTCCTGGAGGGTGACATCGGAGATCATCTCGCCGCCACCCTCGAAGGGCTCCGTCTCCTCCAGTGCTTCCATCTTCCCCCATAGGATCCCTATCCCGGTCGGTCCCAGCATCTTGTGGGCCGAGAAAGCGACGAAGTCGGCACCGAGGTCGACGACATTGACCGGGGCGTGGGGGACGAGTTGGGCGGCGTCAACCACCACCCGAGCCCCGTGGGCGTGTGCCAGATCTGCGATCTGACGGACCGGTGGCAGCGTCCCCAAGACGTTGGACATCCCGGTGACGGCGACGATCTTGACGTCGGGGCCCAGCTTCTGGCGATAGGCCTCGAGGTCGAGACGGAAATCGTCGGTCACGGGGATGTGATCGAGGGTGGCACCGGTACGCTTGGCCACCATCTGCCAGGGAACGAGGTTGGCATGATGCTCCATCTCGGTGGAGAGGATGCGATCCCCTTCCTCGAGGTTCTCCAGACCCCATCCGAAGGCGACTGTGTTGAGGGAGGTGGTGGCACCCCGAGTGAAGATGACCTCTCTCGAGTCGGTAGCGCCGAGAAACTCGGCGACCCGGTTCCGAGCCGCTTCGAAAGCGTCGGTTGAGATCACGGAGAGCTTGTAGGCGCCCCGGTGGACATTGGCGTAGGAGGTCCGGGCGAACCTGTCCATGGCTTCGAGCACCGGGATGGGCTTCTGCGAAGAGGCACCCGAGTCGAGGAAATGGACCCCCTCATTCAGGACAGGAAAATCGGCTTTCAGGTGGGATAGATCGATCACTTCTATGTCAACACACTCCGGAACGAATCGTATCCCTCCTCCTCGAGCCGGGCAGCCAGGTCGGGCCCGCCGCTTTCGAGGATCTGGCCATCCATGAAGATGTGGACCCGGTCCGGTGCGACGTAGTCGAGAAGCCGTTGGTAGTGGGTGATGATGAGAAACCCACGCTCGGGGCCGGTGAGTTTGTTGACGCCGTTGGCGACGGTTCGGAGGGCGTCGATGTCGAGACCGGAGTCGGTTTCGTCCATTATCGCCAGGTCCGGCTCGAGCACTGCCATCTGCAGGACCTCATTCCGCTTTCGCTCCCCGCCGGAGAAGCCCTCGTTGAGGTAGCGGTCGGCGAAGGACGACTCCATGCCCAGCTCCTTCATGGCATCCATCACCTTGAGCCGTAGCTCCAAGACGGTGAGATCCACGCCAGTTCGGTTGGAGAGTGCCTGGCGGAGGAACTGGATGACCGACACACCGGGTATCGCTTCGGGGTGCTGGAAGGCGAGAAACATCCCGGCGGCGCCCCGTTGATAGGGGGGAGCCGCGGTTATGTCCTCACCGCGATAGAGGATCCGGCCCTTGGTGACCTTGTACCCGGGATGACCCATCAGCACCGACGCCAGAGTGGACTTGCCGGAGCCGTTGGGGCCCATCAGGGCGTGGATCTCGCCTCGATTCACGGCCAGGTTGACACCGCGGAGGATCTCGGTGTCCTTGGCAGAGGCATGCAGATCCTCGATTTGAAGGAGAGGGGTGGGATCGCTCACAGGCTCAATGGTATTTGCACTACGGGCGTAGGGGAAATGGGGGGGCCTCCCTCCCCGCATCATTCATTCTGGCGCGGAGATCTCGACCTCTGGGTCGAGATCTCCGCGCCAGAACGGATAGGGGAGCTACCCAGTCCCTGCTGCGATCTTCGCCCAGACCGGGTCGGCGAGACGTTCGAGGTCCTCGATGGAGATCGGGAACACGGTGGTAGGGGTCCCGGCCGCGGCCCAGACCGGGTCGTGACGACGCAATGAGGGATCCGCAAACACCCGCAGCCTCTTGAGGTGCCCGAATGGAGGGGTTCCCCCAGCTGAGTAGCCGGTGGCCTGGCGAACCTCCTCCAGCGACGCCCGACGCGACTCGGTGGCCCCTGCCGTCGACGCCAGGGCTTTGGGGTCCAGTCTCAGGTCCCCGGGGACCAAGGCGACCACCGGCTCCTCGTTGCCCTGGTCATCGATGAGGATGAACACCAGGGACTTCACGATGGCTGCCACCGGGCAGCCGATGGCAGTGGCCGCATCCTGGGCAGTCTTGGTGCCCTCCGGGAAGACCCTCACCGCCATGGGGAACCCTGGAGTGCTGGTCATCAGGCGTCTGCTCGCCTCGGGAAGCTCCATCAGCCACACACGATGTCGACGGTTGCGGCCAGACCCTCAAAGTCAGCCAGGTCGAGCCACTGCAGATAGATCCGGTCGACGCCCGCCGTCTCGAGGGCGGCCACGGCCTCCGCGGCCCGTTCCGGTGTGCCGAATATCATCCCCGACCTTCGCCACCGCTCCTCGAGCTGGTCGGGAGCCCGTCCATTCCCGAAGCGCTCGGCGAAGTGGACCAGCCGACGTCGGTACTCGGCTTCGGTGCGCCCCACTACCGCCGGGCCCATGACTGTGGCTTCGACCTGGCGATCCCCCGCGGCTTCCCGCATGGTGGCGATCTTCGCACCTGCCTCCGCAGGCGAGCACACTAAGAAGTTGTACTCATCGGCCCGGGAACCGGCGAGACGCGGGGTCCGAGTCTTCCCACTCCCACCGATGACGATCCGAATACCGATCGGCTTGGGCTTCACGTCTGCATCGAGGTGGTAATACCTTCCCTCGAAGCGGGAGCGCCCGGGGCCAAAGGCCGCCGCCAGGTAATCGAGGGCTTCTTCCAATCGTGCCCAACGCTCGGCAGATTCGGGGAAGGGGAGACCCAGCGCTTGATGCTCATAGTCCATCCATCCGGTACCAAGGCCGACGTCGAAACGACCGGCTGACATCTGGTCGATGGTGGTGGCGTTCTTGGCGATGACTGCCGGATGGCGAAAGGTGATCGGCGTCACCAGGACACAGAGTCGAAGTGTGGTGGTGTCCCGGGCCAGCCCGGCGAGAGTGGCAAAGGCATCTGTGGAATCAGGGGTGGGGTCCCGATCCGACAGGTAGTGATCGCACCGGGCGAATGAGACGAGACCTTTGCCTTCGGCGAGTCGAGCCGCCGCAAGCATCTGGTCATAGGTGCCACCAAAGTGGGGCTCCGTCATGATCGAGAATTTCAAGAGGCATCCTCGACTTCGAAACCCTCGCCGATGAGGGCGGCCCTCAGGGTCTCGACCTCGCCGGCGCGCACCGAGATGGTCAGAATTCCGCCGCCACCATGCACGGCATGCCGGAGTTGGAGGTCTCGTACGTCGACCCGGCTCGTGCGAAGGGCATGACCGACCCTGCCGATCTCACCTGGGCGGTCGGCGAGGATCACCTCGACCCCGGCGACCGGCGGCGCCATTTCGCCCCTCCGCGCCCTCGCCCGTTCGAGGCTTGCGGCCACCGAGTCGAGATCCCCCTTCTCGATGTCGTTGCGCAGGGTCTCGAGGTGACCGATGAGGTCTTCGAGGGCCTCGCCCACCGAAGACGAGTTGGCCGCAAGCACCTCCGGCCACCAGGCCGATTCCGCAGAAGCGACCCGTGTGAGGTCACGGAAGCTGCCGGAGACGAGGTCGACGGTATCGGGGTTCCCGGCAACCAGGTCGACCAGTGCCACCGCCAGGAGATAGGGGAGGTGGGAGATGGCGGCGACGACCCGGTCATGATGCTCGGCCGACATGATCACCGGGTTGGCGCCTAGCGACGCCGCGATCTCCTGCATCCGTGCCAGATCCTCCACCGTTGCCGTGTCATCACAGAGAATCCATGCCGCTCCCTTGAACAACGAGCCGGAGGCTGCCCCGGGACCGGCGTGCTCCCGTCCTGCCATCGGGTGACCTCCGACGAATCTCAGCCGGGCCGGGGCTTGGGTGATCATGGGCTGCTTGACACTGGTGACGTCGGTGACGAGGGCGGTCGTGTCGAGTGCGACCAACGTCTCGAGGTTGGCCGACAACGGGCCGGCAAGGACCACGAGGTCTGCCCCTTCGATCGCATCGTGAATCGAATCGGCGGGCTCAACCGCCCCCCGCTCGACAGCGACGGCCATCGCCTCGGACGAGGGATCCCATCCTCGTGTTGTCCATCCCTGATCCCGCAAAGCCAATCCGATTGAAGCTCCTATCAGCCCGGTCCCGATGATCGCTGCCTGTGACATGACCGATCAGCCCCGATACGCGTCGAGGATGGTGTCGAGATCCGCGGTGTCGCCGGGGAAGTTCTGCATGTAGAAACGCTGACAGCCTGCCTCGCCCAGAGCCGCGACCATCTCGGCGGCCTTGGCACCCGGCCCGTGCGGATATCCGCGGGTCTCGTAGACGCTCTCAATCCTCTCCGGGCTCGATTTGGTTCGCTCTGCATAGCGTTCGAGGAGGCGCCGGTAATCGGCCTCCTTTTGTGCGGCGAGGCCCGGCCCCGCTGCGGACAGGTGAATGCTCACCGGATCTCGACCGGCTGCGGTGGCCGACTCCTTCGCCCTGACGGCGCGTTCCGTGTACTCCGCGGGGTGACAGGCATAGATGTTGAACTCGTCGGCATAGAGCCCTGCAAGTCGGGGGGTCTTATGGGGCCCGCTACCGCCGACCAGCAGCCGGACATTGGCCGGATGGGGATGGGGGTCGAAGTCGGCCAACTGGTAGTGGAGTCCCTTGAAGGACCTGGCTTCGGGTGCCAAGGCGGCGGTCAGGTAGGCGAGGCACTCCTCGAGCATCTCGTAACGCATCTTGCGGTCGGGGTAGTCGATCCCGAAGAGCTCGAATTCCTCGTCGAGCCATCCGACTCCTACTCCCAGGGTGAACCGGCCGCCGGAGATCTCGTCGATGGTTACGGCCATCTTGTAGACGACCGCGGGATGTCTGAAGGTGACCGGCGAGACGAGTGAGACCAGCTCGAGGCTGGTTGTCTCTCGGGCCAGCGCTGCCAGGTGGATGAGATGGTCGTATGCGGGGCGCTCGAGATCGTCTCCGCGCACGAGGTAGTGGTCGGGGAGTGCGATCGCGGCCAGGCCACGTTGTTCGGCCCAATTGGCCGTGTCCAGGACCACCTCCCAAGATCCCCGGGTCTGTATGGCGAACTGCATCGAAGGGCGAGACTAGAGGTGTGCGCCCTGTTTCTCGCGCGGAGATCTCGACCTATAGGTCGAGATCTCCGCGCCAGAATGGAAGCCAGAATGGAGGGGCAGCCGTCAGCCGACGGCGGCGGCATCCTCGAGCAGGGCCCTGGCGTGTGCCGCCACGTCGAAATGGGGATCGAGGACACGGTGGAGTGCGATCCCGTTGAGAGCGAGAACCAGAGTCTCGGCCCGGCGGGTGGCGTGCTCCTCGGCCATCTCCGGGGAATGGCGCGATATGGCGGATGCGAAGCGGCGGACCCTTCCCTCGTGATGTCTCAAAAGACGCCCGCTCAACTCGGGATTGGTGGCTGCGCCCGAGACCGCGATCCGGATGTAGACCCTGGCGAGGGCCGGTTGCTCTTCCAGGAATCGCTCGTAGGCGAGAACCAGTTCGTCGAGAGTGTCGGTGCCCTGACCCTCGGGGTCGGGATCGACGGCATCGATTGCCTCGCGCACGACGGTGAGGATTGCCTGTTCCTTGGAGGCGAACAGGTTGTAGAAGCTGCCAGGGAGGACGCCGGCCTGGTCGCAGATTGCCTTGATCGTGGTCCCCTCGAGACCCTTGCCTGCGATCAGTGATCTGGTGGCGTCCAGGATCCGATCCTTGGTCTCGAGACCGGCCTTGTAGCGCATCGCCGAAACGGTAGCCAATTCCCATTACATTGAGCGTTCACACAAATTAGAGTTATCACTCAAATAGTGGAGAAGGTGGTCCGTGAGTCATTACAGGTCGAACCTCCGCGACATCGAGTTCAATCTCTTCGAGGTCCTGCATATCCAGGACTATCTCGGGGCGGGCGAATGGTCCGACCTCGATGCC
>DATDPT010000156.1:0-6269 GCA_035292605.1 Acidimicrobiia bacterium | reverse complement strand
TTCGCCCGCCCCGACCAGGAGATCATCGACGAGATCCGGGATCACATCATGGGCGAGGTCCTCTGGATCGATCCCGGGCGAGTCGATGTCCGGAGCAACGAGGGCAACGTCGTCCTCAGCGGCCGGCTCGAGACCCGATCTGACGCCGACCTACTCGACAAGTTCACTGCCCGGGTGGACGGGGTGGTGTCGGTGGCCAGTCACCTCGACTTTGAGGTCGACGACCTGAAACTCAACATGACCGGTCTGCCCACGCGGATGATCACACCCAGAACCTGGTGACGACGCCCGGGTGCGACTGTGCCCACCTAATCTCGTCCGGTGTCCGGGTTCACGTCTTCAACCGTGCAGGGAATGCTCCACGCCGACCCATTTGCACGCTCGTTGGGAGTCGAGTTGGTCTCGGTTTCCGATGAGGAGATAGCCGTCTCGCTCGAAGTAAGGCCTGAGCACCTCAATTTCCTCGATGTGGGGCACGGTGGCATGGTGTTCTCCCTCGCCGATTGTGCCTTCTCCCTCGCCTCTAATGCCGCCGGGGAAAGAGCAGTGGCGGTGGGCGCGCATTTGGCCCTCACCGCGCCAACTCGGGTTGGAGACCGTCTCGAGGCGAGGGTCACTGAGGCGTCGCGGGGGCGCACCCTTGGCACCTACCGCGTCGATGTGACCAGAGGGGACGGGAGGACCGTCGGCGTCTTCACGGGTACGGTGCAGATCACGCCCTCGACCTGATTCTCCAGACCTAGGATCGATAGCGAAGTGGGAATCGTCCAATACGTGGTCCTCCACCCCTGGAGGGTGGTGGTCACCGTCGCAGCGGGGGTGATTCTCGGGCTGGGAGCGTTCTACGCGTATCAGGTCCAGGCCGCGTTGGACACGGTGGCCAGCGAGGAGTTCGATCCTGAGGCGGCCCGAGCCGCCATCGACGTCACCGGGACCACCTCCGGCGACATCGTGTTCATCGAGCCCTCGCAGTACCCGGAGGGTGAGGAGCTTGCCGAGCACCAACTGGAGCTGGCGGGTGAGTTCGATCTGTCCGGGTCCTTCGACCCTTACACCCTGACCCCCAACTCGTTCGGGACACCAATCGATGACGAGGTCTTCACCTCGTATCTCCTGGTTGGAGCCGACGCTTCAGGGTTCCTCGCCGACGTGATCATCCTCGCCCTTCAGCCCGAGGACGGGGCGAATCCGATCATGGTGAGCCTCCCCAGAGACCTCTTCGTCTGGAATCTGTGCCAACGCACCCTGACCAGGCTGAACGAGGGCCTCGGAGGCTGCACCGGGGTGGCTTCGGGCTCGGAGCTGTTGGCAATCATGGTCGAGGACTACACCGGGATAGCTGTCGACCATGTGGCGAGGGTGAACTTCGCCGGCTTCGCCAGGGTGGTGAACGTCATGGGTGGGGTTACCATCTGTGTCGACCATCCGACTCGCGATGCCAAGTCGGGCTTGAACATCACCTCCGCCGGCTGCCGCAAGGCCAACGGCGACACCGCCCTGGCCTGGGTCAGGTCGAGACATACCGAGCAACTGATCCGCGGGAATTGGGTCGGAGTCGCGGGATCCGACTTCGCCCGCCAGACGAGACAGCAGGACGTGCTGTTCCAGTTGGCGGACAAGGCCTCGGGGTTCACCTCGCCCCTGTCCCTGACCAACAAACTGGCCGCCGTGGCCTCCTCGGTCCGCCTCGACTCGTCGTGGACCTTCGGGCAGGCGGTTTCCACGGCCTGGCGCTATCGGGGGGTCTCCAAGGACTCCGTCTCCCGTTTCTCGATCGAAGTCCAGAACCACCGGACGCCTCGGGGTGCGGCGGTTCTGCTTCCCACCGCGTCGTTCAAGGATCAACTGGAGGAGATCTATCCGCTCGACTGACGCCGGGTCAGCCGACTTGAAGTGACTCGAGACGCTGGAACACCACCTCGGCGGATTCAGCCACCTTTTGCAACGAGAAACAGTGCTCCAACTCCGCCTCGCTGAGCACGACATCGGGGTCGGACGCCAGAAGATCGCGGAGGTCGCTTTCCTCGTTCCAGGCAGTCATGGCGTGGCCCTGGACGATCCGATACGCGGCGTCACGGGTCAGGCCCTTCTCGATCAGGGCCAGCAGCACGGCCTGACTGAAGACCAACCCGCGGGTCGAGGCAAGGTTGGCCTTCATGCGATCGGCATCGACGACGAGGCTGTCGATGAGGCCTTCGAACTTGACCAGCATGTAGTGAAGGAGGATGGAGGCATCGGGGAGGGCCACCCGCTCCGCTGAGGAGTGTGAGATGTCCCTTTCGTGCCAGAGGGCCACGTTCTCGAGGCCGACCTGGGCGTAGCCGCGGAGGAGACGCGCCATCCCGGTCATCCGCTCGGACAGGATCGGGTTCCGCTTGTGGGGCATGGCGGAGGAGCCCTTCTGCCCTTTGCCAAACGCCTCTCTCACCTCGGAGACCTCGGAGCGCTGAAGGTGTCGGATCTCGGTCGCCATACGCTCGATCGAAGCTCCGATCAGGGCCAGGGTCTGCAGATACTCGGCGTGGCGGTCCCGGGCGGTGACCTGGGTCGAGGCGGGCTCTATTGCCAGCCCGAGGGAGGCGCAAACGTGATCCTCGATCTCGGGTGGGAGGTGGGCGTAGGTGCCGACTGCCCCCGAGATCTTGCCGACAGCGACCGACTTCCGGGCCGCTTGGAGTCGGGCATGGTCCCGCGACAATTCGAAGGCCCATCCGGCCAGCTTCAGGCCAAAGATGGTGGGCTCGGCCCAGATCCCGTGGGTGCGTCCGATCATGTACGTGTCCTGGTGCTCTTCTGCCCGCCGCTTGACCACCCCGAACAGCGAGGCCAATGCGCCGAGAAGGAGATCGGCCGACTCCATGAGCAGCGACCCGAGAGTGGTGTCGAGAACGTCCGACGAGGTCAGCCCGTAGTGAACCCATCCCGCTGCTTCCTCTCCCGCGGCCTCTCCCAGGAGGTCGACAAAGGCAGCCAGGTCGTGGTTGGTGACCTCCTCGCGGGCGGCCACATCCTCGGGTGTCGGGCATTTGACCGACCGCACCGCGGGGGCGACGTCGTCGGGGACCTTCCCGAGTTTGGCCCAGGCCTCCAGGGCGAGGATCTCGACCTCCATCCAGGTCTCCAGTCGGCGCTGGTCGGACCAGATCCGGCCCATCTCCGGAAGCGTGTATCGCTCGATCACGTCAGGCATGATGGCACGCCAGTTACCGTCGCCCGCCCATGCGCAGCATCAGCATCGACCAGGCCCGACGGTATGCGCTGGCCGCTCAGGGATTCACCGAGGCCCGGCCGACCGGTCGGGTCGACGTCCGGCACTTCCGCCGGGTTCTGGATCGGGTTCTGGTGATCCAGCTCGACTCGGTGAATGTGTTCAGTCGAGCCCACTACATGCCTTTCTTCTCCCGGCTTGGTGCTTACGAACGTGCAGCTCTCGATCGGTGGTTGTGGCGATCGGGGGAGATGTTCGAGTACTGGGGGCACATGGCCTCGGTGCTTCCGGTGAACCGGCACCCCCTGTTTCGCTGGCGCATGGAGCGGGGATACATCTGGACTCCGGCCGAGAAGGTGCTGGCGACCCGACCCGGGTACCTGGATGCCATCCTCGAAGAGGTCCGGGAGCGGGGGCCGCTTCAGACGTCCGACCTGGAGGATCCCGGAATCAAGGACCCCAACGGCTCGATGTGGAACTGGTCGGACGGGAAGGTTGCGCTGGAGATGCTCTTCGTCCAGGGAAGAGTGGCCGCCGCCCACCGACGGAACTTCGTCCGAATGTACGACCTGGCGGAGCGGGTGATCCCGCTCCAGCATCTGGAGGCTCCCGCGCCGCCGGCGGAGGAAGCACAGGCGATCTTGCTCCAGGAGTCGGCGCGGGCGCTTGGTGTGGCCACCGCCGACGACCTCGCCGACTACTTCCGCATCAGGATGCCGATGGCCCGGCCCATCATCAAGAGACTCGCCGCGGAGGGCTCGTTGCTGCCGGTCGAGGTGAGGGGTTGGGATCGGCCGGCGTTCCTCCATCCCGAGGCCCGCCTCCCCCGCAGTGTGGAGAGCCGGGCACTGTTGTCCCCGTTCGACAATCTCATCTGGTACCGGGACCGGGTCGAGCGGCTCTGGGACTTCTTCTACCGGATCGAGATCTATGTGCCCGAGCCGAAGCGGATCCACGGCTACTACGTCTTGCCGTTCCTTTTGGACGGGGATCTGGTGGCGAGAGTCGACCTGAAGACCGACCGCAAGGCGGGGGCGCTGCTGGTGAAGGGCGCCTTCGCCGAACCGGGGGTGGACCTGGTGCGAGTGGGCCGGGAGCTCGGTGAGGAGCTTGGGGCGGTCGCCGGCTGGTTGGGGCTGGGGAAGGTGGATGTGTCCCGGAACGGAGATCTGGCGGGGTTTCTTACCTGAGGTACCTGGCGCCAGATATGGCCCTCAGCCGACACGGAACGCTGGCTGTAAGACGGGTTCACCTTTCTCTGTTTCCTCAGCGCCGCATACGGCGCCAGGTACCTCAGGTAACGGGTCCTAGCTGAACGCGCTGATGCCGGTGATGGCCTGGCCCATCACCAGGGTGTGGATCTCGTTGGTCCCCTCGTAGGTGAAGACCGTCTCCAGGTTGGCCATGTGACGCATCACCGGATATTCCAGGGTGATCCCGTTGGCCCCCAGGATCGACCGGGCGGTCCGGGCCACCTCGAGGGCGTTCCGCACGTTGTCGAACTTCCCGAAGCTGACCTGCTCGGGGGAGAGCTTGCCCTCGTCCTTGCGTCGTCCCAGGTGGAGGGCGAGCAGCGTTCCCCGTTGCACGGCGACCATCATCTCCACCAGCTTCTTCTGGGTGAGCTGGAACGAGGCGATCGGCTGGTCGAACTGATGACGTTCGATCGAGTACTCGAGGGCCGATTCGTAACAGGCCCGCGCCGCCCCGATCGCCCCGAATGCGATCCCGAATCTGGCCTCGTTGAGACAGGACAACGGTCCCCGCATCGAACTGACACCAGGCAGCACGAAATCATCGGGCAGTCTCACGTCATCGAGGATCAGCTCCGAGGTGACCGATGCTCGCAAGGAGACCTTCTTCTTGATCTCGGGCGCCGCGAAGCCCGGGGTGTCGGTGGGGACGATGAAACCGCGTACCCCGTCGTCGGTGCGGGCCCAGACGATGGCGATGTCTGCGATCGAACCGTTGGTGATCCACATCTTGGTCCCGTTGAGCACCCAATCCGACCCGTCCCGCTTGGCGTTGGTCCGCATCGAGGCCGGGTCCGAGCCCGAGTCGGGCTCGGTCAGCCCGAAGCAACCGATGACCTCACCGGTCGCCATCCGCGGCAGCCAGGTCTCCTTCTGCTCCTCGGAGCCGAACTTCCAGATCGGGAACATCGCCAGGGAGCCCTGCACCGACACGAAGGAGCGGATGCCGGAGTCGCCCGCCTCCAATTCGAGACAGGCCAGGCCGTAGGCCGTCGCCGAGGTCCCGGCACACCCGTAGCCCTCGAGATGCATGCCGAGGAGCCCGATCTCGCCGAACGCCTTGGCCAGCTCGGCTTGAGGCAGCTTGCCCTCCTCCCACCAATCACCGACGTGGGGGACGATCTCCTTTTGCACGTAGTCACGAACCGTGCCCCGCAGCAGTTTCTCCTCGTTCGAGAGGAGGGAGTCGATATCGAGGAAGTCCCGGGGATCAGGCTTGCCGACGACGATGTCACTCATGCGAGCTAGATGGTATCCGCAACGGCGGATCTCTATCCGGCCAGCGTTTTGTTGGCGAGGTCGACCCGGTAGTCGGCCAGCTTCTGGCGAAGGGCCTCGTCGTTGATGGCGAGGATCGCCACTGCGAGCAGAGCGGCGTTCTGGGCGCCGTCGATAGCCACCGCCGCCACCGGGATCCCGGTCGGCATCTGCACCGTCGAGAGCAGGGCGTCGATCCCGTCAAGTGATGCATTGATCGGAACCCCGATCACCGGGAGCAACGACTTGGCGGCCATGACTCCGGCAAGATGGGCTGCCTTGCCCGCCCCGGCGATGATCACCTCGAAGCCTTGATCGGCGGCAGTGGCGGCGAACTCGACGGCCTGATCTGGTGTCTTGTGCGCCGAAAGCACCTTGGTCACGTGCTCGACTCCGAACTGCTCGAGCAGGGCGCCGGCTTTCTCCATGACCGGCCGGTCCGAGCCCGAGCCCATGACGATGGCGACCTTGTGAGACATCACCGGGACGGTAACCGAATGACTCAACCTCCAGGTCCGGCTATCATCGAACATATGTTCGTTATCGATGCA
>DATDPT010000155.1:0-66680 GCA_035292605.1 Acidimicrobiia bacterium | reverse complement strand
GGCCCGTCCCCCTCGAGTCGATGTACATGATCAAGGACAAAATGGGCTCTCAGACCCTTCATCTCCTCCCCACTTTTGTGCGCAGGGACAGCCGAACCCGCCCCAATCCCCGGATCGAGCACATGCTCGGGCTGGAACGGGGGCGCCGGCGAAGGTTCAAGACACCGAACCGCATCGAAACGGTCGAGCGGCTTGCCCAGGAGTCGATGCTTCCGGCCATTTACTTCATCTTCAGCCGGGCAGGGTGTGATGCGGCCACCCATCGCCTTCTCGATGCCGGGATCAGGTTGACCGATGTCAGCGAACGGAAGGCGATACGGGAGATAGCCGAGAAGAGAACAGAGCATCTTGGGGACGATGACCTCGTGGTCCTCGGCTACGACCGGTGGTTGGCCGGGCTCGAGGCCGGCCTCGCCCCGCATCACGCCGGCCTGGTCCCTGCATTCAAAGAGACCGTCGAGGAACTGTTCGAATCCGGCCTGCTCAAGGTGGTGTTTGCCACCGAGACCCTGGCGTTGGGCATCAACATGCCGGCCCGGACAGTGGTGCTGGAGACTCTGTCGAAGTTCAACGGCGAATCGCATGAGCTGATGAGACCCGGCGACTACACGCAGCTGACGGGGAGGGCCGGCAGGAGAGGGATCGATGTGGAGGGTTACGGGGTCCTGCTCCACTCGCCCTTCGTCAGATTCGACCACGTCACCGAGGTGGCCTCGATCGGATCGCACCCCCTCCGCTCCAGCTTCCGACCTACCTACAACATGACAGCCAATCTGGTGGCGAACTACGGCCAGACCGAGGCTGAGCAGCTTCTGGAGGCTTCGTTTGCCAGCTTCCAGCGGGAAGGTGACCGTCAGGCTGCCGAGACCACGATCGATGCCCTGGAGCACCAGTTGGCCCGTGAGGAAGTACAGGCGAAATGTGAGCGGGGGAGTGTCGAGGAGTACCTGGCCCTGATCGAATCAACCCAGCCCTCCGGGTACAACGACCGAATCGCATCCTCGCTCAGAAGCGGTCAGGTGGTCGATGTGCCGGGCGGCTCACGTGATGGCCGCTACCTCGTGCTTCGCCGGCTCTCCCGAAAGGACGACGGGATGCGCTATCTGGTGATGTCAACCTCCGGCCGGGTGTCGACCCTCGGATTCCGGGACATCGTCGACGGGAGCCTGGTCTCCGGTGAGGTCCAATTGCCCGGCTCGTTTCGCCCCAGGGACCGGAGGTTTGTCAATGACACGCTCCGCCTCCTGCGCAAGATCCCTCCTTCGATCTCCGACCGCGCACCTCGGGCACATTCGACGGTGGATCACCCGGTGGCAACGTGTCCCGATGCGTCACGTCATCTGGCGGCGGCCCGGCGGGCGGCACGGACCCGGCGCCGAGTCGAGGCCCAGCAGACGGCGCGTCGCAGCTCGGGACACGGCCTGGTCGAGGAGTTTGCTTCCATTCGTCAGCTGCTCGATGAGCTGGAGTACCTGGACGGATGGGCTCTCACATCCCGCGGGCAGCGGCTACGCGCCATCTACAACGAGTCGGACCTGCTCCTGGCGGAGTCCATCGAGAACGGGTTGTTCTACGGGCTCGAGCCGGCGGAGCTCGCCGCACTGGCCTCTGTGTTCGTCTATGAGCCACGGACTGACACGACGTCGGTGGCCGAGTTCCCGACCGCGCTGCTTGGCGAGCGCTGGGAGCAGCTCGACGGGATCTGGAAGGGCCTGGTGGAGAGGGAACGACGACTCCGCCTCACCCCGACCCGTCGCCCCGATCCAGGGTTCGGGGTGCTTGCCCATGCCTGGGCATCCGGCACCGATTTCGATGATCTGCCAACCAGGGGAATGGCCCCTGGTGACTTCGTGCGGGTATCCCGCCAGTTGGTGGACTTGTTGCGTCAGCTTCGGGAGGCAGCTCCCGGAATGCGAGACGAGGCCACTCAGGCGCTCAAGACCGTGGATCGAGGCGTGGTGGCGGCCCAGGGGGTGGGCTGATGCCCCGATGGCTGGTTGCCGTCAACCGCAGTGCGGGCCGGTTGACCACTGATCCGTCGCTCATCGCCCAGGTGGTCGGGGCTGTCGGGCTCGATTTCGAACTTGTCGCCCCCGACTCCCCGAGCGAAATGGCAGCCGCACTCGTCGCCGGGGCACGGCGCGGCTTCGAGCATTTCGCATTGGCCGGTGGCGACGGGACTGTGAATCTGGCGGTAAACGCCCTGCTTCCCCTTGGCCTCGAGCACCCGCCGGTGATCGGTGTCTTGCCGGCAGGAACGGGTTGTGATCTGTTGCGGACCTTTGGACTGCCTCAGGACCTGCCGGGGGCAGCGCGGCATTTGATGACCGAGAACGTCTACCCGATCGACGTCGGAGCTTTGGAAGGGGAGTGGGGGCTGCGCTACTTCGTGAATGTGGCCCAGGCGGGCGTGGGTGCCGCCGCGGCCCAGAGTGCCGTCAAAATCGCGCGATGGCTGGGTTCCCTTCGCTATCCGATGGCGTTTGGGGCTCGCTTGCCCCGATTTCCCCGGGCCCGGATCACCCTGACCACGGAGCGGAAGGTCATCGAATCCGACGCACTCGCGGTGATCTTCGCCAACGCCCAGTTCTTCGCCGGAGGTTGGAACGTGGCGCCGAAGGCGACACTTGTCGACGGTGTGCTCGATATCCAGATTTTCGACGTCCTCAAACGACAGGCAGCCGCGTTGGTCCCCAAGGTGGTGAAGGGCACCCACCTTCGGGAGCCCGGAGTCCGGCGTCTCTCTGTTTCGGAGTTCACCTTGGTGACGGAGCCGTTTTGGCCGGTGGAGGCCGACGGTGACCTCATCGGGAATACGACGTTGAAGGGTCGGGTTATCCGGGCCGCGGTACGCCTCAAGATCTGAGGCGCATCGACTTATACTGCCCGCCCCCGAGCCACCCGATACAGCAGAGAATGGCCACTGAAGAACTAGACGAGCTCGCCGAAGAGCTCACTGAAGAAGTCGACATCGACGAAGAAGAACTCGACGAGGTCCTGGTCGAAGAGCTCGAAGAGGTGGAGCTCGTCCCTGAGTTCGAAGAGGAGTTCGAGCCGGAAGCGGACGCCGAGGAATTCGACCGGGAAGACGACGAGGAAGAGCACGACGAGGAGACGACAGAAGCCCTCGAGGAGCTGGAAAGCGAGGAGCTCCAGCTGATGGACGAGGAGGTGGGAGAAACGCTCCTGGTCGACGAGGTCGAGGAGCTGCGGGCGATCCGTCGCGAGGAGTTGACCATGAACGTCGATGCCCAGCTCCAGCGATCCGACGAGTTTGTCTGCCAGGCTTGTTTCATGGTGAAGAGAACGAGCCAGCTCGCCAATCGCAAGAAGATGCTGTGCGCCGACTGTGCCTACTGATCGGGTCACGGTCGTAATCCCCACCTACAACGAGCGGGAGAACCTCTCACACATAGTGGCTGCGGTGACCAACCAGGGTTATCGGGTGTTGATCGTGGACGACTCGTCCCCGGACGGCACCGGGGAGTTGGCCGACCGTATTGCAGCCCAAGATGCATTGGTTGGCGTGATCCATAGACCCGAGAAGGAAGGTCTCGGGCCGGCGTACGCCTCGGGCTTCGACCGTGCGCTCGGGGCCGGGGCCGAGATCGTGATCGAGATGGACGCCGACTTCTCCCATGACCCCGCCGATGTGCCCCGTCTCGTGGCTGCCATCGAAGGGGGAGCGGACATGGCCATCGGGTCCCGCTACGTGGCAGGCGGCTCGACCCCGGATTGGCCACTGCTGAGACGAGCCATCTCCCGTGGCGGCAATCTCTACGCCCGCCTCATGCTGGGGATCCCGGTGAGGGACGCCACAGCCGGGTTCAGAGCATTTCGTGCGGAGGCATTGCGAACACTGCCTTACCGGACCGCTGAGGCTTCCGGCTATGGCTTTCAGGTCGAGATGGCCTGGCGTGCCCACGAACAGGGGGTGGCCATAGTCGAGGTCCCGATCAGCTTTCACGACCGAACCAGGGGGACCTCGAAGATGGGGACCGGCATCGTGCTCGAGGCGATGAAGCTGGTCACAGTATGGGGGCTTCGGCGCTTGCGGCCCTGGAAGCGATGAGAGTCTCGGCGCGACGAGCCGAAACGGGCGATTTGGCGACCCTGGAGAGCCTCTACCGAGGCCTCGAGACCGAGATGACCGAGCTGCACCCCATGTGGCCTCTCGCCGATGGGCTCGCCGAGCCGGTTCCGGAGTCGCTCCTGGATGCATTGGACGACGAGGCCACGGTGGTTGTCATCGGGGAGATCGAGGATTATCCATTCGGGTTCATGGTGGCCCGAGTCGAAGGCCTGCTTCCCCAGGCAGGTGGTGCGGAGATCTGCTCGATACGCCTGGTGTTCGTCGTGCCCGAGGCCCGAGAGGTGTCGGTGGGGGAGGTGATGCGGGACTTCGCCATGGAGCAGATGCGGGCGAGGGGAATCTCGAAGTTCGACGCCCATGTCTTGCCCGGGCATCGTCTGGTCAAGAACTTCTTCGAGGCCGGTGGCTTCAGTGCCAGATCGATCGTGATGCACCACGATGACAGTCGTGAGTGACTCACCGGTGGTCGGGGTGGGAGTGGTGTTGATCGACGACAACCGCCTGCTCCTTGTGCAACGGGGTCACGAGCCGAGCCGAGGCCTCTGGGCGGTTCCCGGAGGCAAGGTGAACCCGGGCGAGTCTCTTCGCGACGCAGCCGTTCGAGAGGTGCTCGAGGAAACCGGGCTCGAGGTGGAGATCGGTGAGGTGGTCTGGGTAGGAGAGCACATCTCCGAACATGGCCACATCGTGATCATCGACTTCGAAGGACATGTTGTGGGTGGTGAGCTCGCTGCCGCCGACGACGCAGAGCAAGCGCGTTGGGTGGGCCTGAACCAGGTCGCGGATTACGACCTGACGCCCACCATGTACGACCTGGTAGAGGTCTTGCAGAAAAGCCCGACTCGATAGGTTGACCGGATGAGTCACAACGCGGTCGCACTGCTCCAAACGCTGATACGCAACCAATGTGTCAACGACGGGACGCCCGAGAGCGGCTTCGAAATGCGCTCGGTCGGAACTGTCGTCGACTACCTCGGCGTTGAAGGCGAGGTATTCGAGCCGTTGCCAGGCCGCCAGTCGGTCGTCTACCGCATATCCGGGACCGATCCGGGTGCACCGTCCCTTGCCCTGGTCCCTCATCTCGACGTGGTCCCGGTCGATCGAGCCGGCTGGTCGGTCGACCCGTTCGCGGCCGAGATCGTCGACGGATTCGTGTTCGGAAGGGGTGCCGTCGACATGTTGAACGTGACGGCGGCGATGGCGGTTGCCGTTCGACCCTACCTGGTGGGGGAGAAGAGACCTCGTGGCGACCTCGTGTTCTGTGCGGTGGCCGACGAGGAGAACGGCGGCTCTTTGGGCGCAATGTCATTGGTCGACGAGCATTGGGACCTGGTCAGGGCGGATTATCTGCTCACCGAGGTTGCCTACCCCGGGTTGTCTGTTGAAGGCCACAAGGCGGTTCCGGTGTCGATTGGTGAGAAAGGTGCCTACTGGTCGATTCTGGAGACGGCGGGTGCTCCGGGGCACGGGTCGCTTCCCTATGGCACCGACAATGCCTTGCACAAGATGGTGACCGCCCTGGCCGGAGTCATCGACTCTCCGGTGCCGGCCGCTGTCACCGAGCAGTGGATCTCCTTTGTGAGGAACCTGGGGCTGGACGACAGGTCGACCCGGCGTCTCACCGATGTGGACCAACTCGACGACGAGATCGACCGGATCGCCGTATCCGACCCGGCGATGGCCAGGTACATCCACGCCGCCACCCACCTCACGATCTCCTCGAACATCTTGCGAGCCGGGACCAAGACCAACGTCGTCGCCGATCGGGCCCATGCCGAGGTCGACATCAGAGGGCTGCCAGGGATGGACCGGGAGTTCGTCGACTCGCATCTGAGGAAGGCGATGGGCTCCGCAGCCGGCCATGTCGAGATCCTGCCGATCATGGATGCGGATGCGACTGTCTCACCAATCGGGAACCCGCTCTGGGAGGCGATCGGCGATGCGGTTGAGGCTCACGACGGGCATCGCAACCTCGCCCCCACTTTGATGACGGTCGCGACCGACGCCCGATTCTGGCGCGCCCGAGGCACGGTCTGTTACGGCGTGGGCCTCTTCGACGACAGGATGACCTTCTCGGAGATGTTGACACTGTTTCACGGGCACGACGAGCGGGTCTCGGTCGAGTCGGTGGAGCGCACAACCGCCCTCTACGAGACAGTCCTGGACAGGTTCTTCGCTGACTCATGAACGTCATCTGTGACATCGACGGCGTGATCTATCGCGGTGATCGATTACTGCCCGGCTCGGACCTTGCCCTGCGACGACTTCGTGACGCCGGGGTGACAGTTCATTTCGCTACCAACAACAGCGCCAAGTCGCCGCTGACGGTCAGCGAGAAGATCACGAGGATCACCGGGGTCGACATCGAGCCCGAGTCGATTGTCACCTCCTCACAGGCCGCGGTTGGCCTGCTGGGCGACGATCCAGGCCCCGTCATGGTCCTGGGATCGGAAGGAATCTTGGCTGCGCTCGCCGAAGCCGGGATCGGGTTGACCGAGGATCCGTCTGTCGCCAAGGCCTTACTGGTGGGGCTCGACTTCGACCTGACCTACGACCGTTTGACCCGGGCCGCCGACGCGGTTCGCTTCGGGGCGCGCTTCATCGCCACCAACACCGACCCGACCTTCCCGGTGGCCGACGGGCTGCTCCCAGGGGGAGGTGCCATCGTGGCCGCGGTCCGTGCCACCACCGGGGTGGAGCCGGAGGTCGCCGGCAAGCCAAATGCCCCGATGCGGGCCTTGTTGAGGGCGAAAGGGATCGGTGAGGCCTGGGTGATCGGGGATCGGGTGGACACCGATGTCGCCCTGGCCCGGGCCGAGCCCGATTGGACCTCGATCCTGGTGCTGACCGGTGTCACCGGGCCCGAGGGGAGAGGCGACGCCGACTTCGTCGTCCCCGACCTGGCTGCCGCCGTGGACCTGGTGCTCTCGTAGCGCAGGCACGGGCAAAGCGCGCCGCGTGACACCATGCCCCCCTCCCGGCTTCGCCGGCTCTCCCCCCAACGCTCACTCTGTTCGCTGGGGGGAGAAATGGGTGATAATCCACACATGGATCTCACCCAAGACCAGATCGATCAGCTCGAGGCCGTTCTGGCCCGTCTCGCCGAGATCGACCCGGCGGAGCTGCCCGAGCCTGCCGCCGAGCTGGCCAGTCTCCTCGGTTCGATCCTCGAGGAACAGGAGACTCCCTGACCAGAAAACGTCTCGACGTCGAGTTGGTGAGACGCGGGCTGGCTTCGAGCCGTGCTCAGGCGAAGCGACTGATCATCACCCAACAGGTGGTGATCGTGGGGGGGACGCCGGCCCGACCTTCGTCGGTGGTCGCCGCCGAGACCGTGATTCAAGTCATCGGAGCCCAGCGACGCTGGGTCTCCCGTGGCGCGGAGAAGCTCGTGGCAGCGTTTCAGGCGTTCCCCATCGATGTGAGGGGCCGACGAGTTCTCGACGTCGGCGCCTCAACCGGTGGGTTCACCGAGGTGGCGCTCGACGCCGGGGCAGCGCAGGTGGTGGCGTTGGACGTGGGTCGGGGTCAGCTTCACGAACGACTCTCCGTGGATCCGAGGGTGATCTCGATCGAGAAGACCAACATTCGGACCGTGTCCGCCGAAGGGCTCGGTGGGCCCTTCCCGGTCGTGGTCGTCGATCTCTCGTTCATCTCGCTCTGTGTCGTGGCCGGGTCGCTCGCCGCCCTCGCCTTGGACGGAGCCGATCTCGTCATTCTGATCAAGCCTCAGTTCGAGGTGGGACGGGGCGGATTGGGGCATGGGGGGATCGTGCGTGATCCTGCGCTTCGATCCCGGGCTGTGCTGGCCGCGATCGACTGTCTGGTCGGCGCCGGGCTGGGAGCACGTGGCCTCATCCGCTCTCCCATCGATGGCGGGGGCGGCAACGTCGAGTACCTACTCTGGCTTCGCAAAGGGGAAGACAGCCTGAGAATGGAGGTTCCGGCTTGAGGTTTGCCCTCGAGGTGCGTCAGGGTCGTGAGCAGGCGCTCGAGTTCGCGGCAGTCCTCAAGACCATCATCGACTCCAGTGGAGGGGAGGTCGTCGACGCGGCGGCCGGTGAGCCCGACATGGTCCTGGCCGTCGGTGGAGACGGGACGATGCTGGCGGCGGTTCAGGTTGCGCTCCGATCCGACGTGCCCGTTCTTGGGTTCAACCTCGGCACCATCGGATTCCTCACCGAAGCGGAGCCAAGCCAAGCCGAGACGATTGTGCGGCGGCTGACCGTCGGGGATTACCAGTTGGACGAGCGAATGACGGTCAGCGCCACCGTGGGTGACAAGACAGCCACCGGAGTCAACGACGTGGTTGTGGAGAAAGTGGACAGTCAACGTCTGATCGATCTCGAAGTGACCATCGATGGCTCCCGATTCCTCACCTATCGGGCCGACGGTCTCATCGTGTCCACCCCGACCGGGTCCACCGCGTATTCATTCTCCGCGGGCGGTCCGTTGGTCGACCCCGACCTGGATGCTCTGGTGTTGGCCCCGGTGGCTGCACATTCCCTATTCGACCGGCCCCTGGTCGTTCCTGCCTCTACTCAGATCGGGATCATCGTGGGGACCGACCGGCCGGTCAAGGTCTCGGTCGACAAGATCAGCCTTGGACACCTGGCCATGGGTGACCGGGTACTGGTCGCCAGAGGGTCGTCACCGGCCCGATTCGTGACGTTCGGGAACCGGACCTTCCCGTCTTTGCTCACCGAGAAATTCGGGCTTCGCTGATGCTGAAACACCTGCGTGTCCGCAATCTCGGTGTGCTCGGAGACGCCGAGATCGATCCCGACCCGGGCTTCACGGTCATCACCGGCGAGACCGGGGCCGGAAAGACGCTGCTCCTCGGGGGACTCCGGCTTCTCACGGGTGACAAGCCTCGCCCCGATGCGGTCGGCCCGTTTGCCACCGAGACCCAGGCAGACGGCCTCTTCGACGACGGCCCCGACGAGGTGGGAGCGAGTCGTGTAGTCCCTCGTGATGGGAGGAGCCGGGCATACCTGGAGGGCGCCTTGGTGTCGGCCGGAGCCCTGGAAGCTCGAGTCGCCAAGCTGGTCGAGATAGTGGGCCAACACGATCAAATGCGTCTGAGACGCCCGGCCGCCGTCCTTGGTTTGGTGGACAAGGTGCTCGACGAGGAAGGGGTTCTCGCCAAGTCGGGTTACGAGTTGAGTTGGAAGGCCTATCGGGCCTCACTCGACGATCAGAAGAGCCTCGGTGGCGACCTAATGGCTCTGGAACGTGAGCTCGACCTGGTGTCCCATCAGGCGCGCGAAATCGAAGGCGCCGGCCTCCGAGCCGGAGACGACGAGGCTGCCGAGTTGCTGGCGTCGAGACTGCGCAATGCCGAAGCGATCCAGACCCATCTCGCCATAGCGGTCGACAAGGCCGAGCTCATGGCCGATCTCTCCGGCGAGGTGGTCTCCTCGCTGCGCAAGATCGCCGACATGGATCCCGGTCTCGCCGCGTCGGCGGCAGGCTGGGAGAGCGTGGCCGACCAGATCGTGGACATGCTCCGATCGGTTCGTGACTCCGCAGAAGAGGTGCGGGCGGACCCGGCGACCCTCGCCGAGGTGGAGGAGCGACTCACTGCCCTCGGGGACCTCAAACGGAAGTACGGGAAGACGATTGCCGAGGTCATCGAGTTCGGGGCCGGGGCCCGGGCCCGAACTGACGAGCTGGGTGCCCTGCTCGAGCGCTCCTCGGTCATCGACGCCGAGGTGGCCCGGGCCTATGAGGATCTCCTCATGGCGGGTTCTCGGCTGCGCGCCGCCAGACAGCGTGCGGTGGCCGCTATTCAGGATGAGACCGCCACCCATCTTCGGGCATTGGGCATGCCCAAAGCCTCTCTTGTGTTCGTCCTGGAGGGGATGGAAGCCGGTCCCGGCGGCGCTGACCGAATCGAGCTTCGGTTCGCATCGGATGACCGGCTCGAGAGCGGAGCCATCCAGGACGTGGCATCAGGCGGGGAGCTATCCCGTCTCATCCTCGCGTTGCGATTGGCGACCAGGGCGGGGGGTGCCGAAACGCTCGTTTTCGACGAGGTGGATGCCGGTGTTGGTGGGGTCACCGCTCTCGCCTTGGGACGAAAGCTCGCCGACCTGGGACAGGTCAGCCAGGTTCTCTGCGTCACCCATCTGCCCCAGGTGGCGGCTCACGCCGAATCTCACTACGTGGTCAAAAGGGACGGCGACAGGGCCGAGGTGATGAAGGTGGAGGGCGAACAGCGGTTGGAGGAGCTGTCCCGGATGCTGGCCGGTCTTCCCGAAAGCGCACGGGGCAAGGAGGCGGCGGCCGAGCTGTTGGAGCTGACTCTCAACGGTTGAGGTTGCGGGTCGGAGCCGCAACTCGTGCTACATTGAAATCCCGTCATGGACGGGCCCCTTTTCACACCAGAGAGCCAACCCGGTTCCGAGGTCCCCGTTCCGGTCCCCACCAAGTATGTCTTCGTCACTGGTGGCGTGGTCTCCAGTCTCGGCAAGGGAATTGCCGCCTCATCCCTGGGACGTCTCCTCAAGTCCCGCGGGCTGAGGGTGGTCAATCAGAAACTCGACCCCTACATCAACGTCGACCCGGGCACGATGAACCCTTTCCAGCACGGAGAGGTGTTCGTAACCGACGACGGGGGAGAGACCGATCTCGATCTCGGTCACTACGAGCGATTCACCGGTGAGAACCTGAAGCGAACCTCGAACGTCACCTCCGGCTCGGTCTATCTGTCGGTCATCCAAAAGGAGCGCCGGGGCGATTATCTGGGGGACACCGTCCAGGTCATCCCCCACATCACCAACGAGATCAAGGACCGGATCCGGCGTGTCGGGGAACAAGATGTCGACGTGGTGATCACCGAGGTCGGTGGGACGGTGGGTGACATTGAGAGCCTTCCTTTCCTGGAGGCGATCCGTCAATACGGCAACGAGGTGGGGCGTGAGAATGTCGTCTTCGTCCACGTGACCCTTGTTCCCTATATCGCGACTTCCGAAGAGCTGAAGACCAAGCCGACCCAACACTCTGTTGCCGAGTTGCGGAGCAAGGGCATCCACCCGGACGTGATCATCGTCAGATCCGATCGGGCGATCGACGAGGCCGTCCGCAAGAAGATCAGCCTCTTTTGTGACGTCGAGCCCCGGGCTGTCATCGCCGCCCCCGATGTCGCCGACATCTACGAGGTTCCCCTCGTCTTGCACGAGGGAGGCCTGGACAAGGTGATATGTGACCGCCTCGGCCTGGTCACCGGCCCTCCGGCGCTGGATTCATGGCGAGCGATGGTCGACAAGGCGCTGGCGGCCACCGAGTCGGTGACTATCGGGATCGTCGGCAAGTACGTCGACCTCCCAGACGCCTATCTCTCGGTGGTGGAGGCACTCAAACATGGCGCTGCCGAGCACGGTCTCCGGCTCGATCTCCGTTGGGTGCCGAGCGACGAGCTGACCGGGCTCCTCGCTGACTCCTATCTCGAGGGTCTGGACGGAATCGTGATCCCGGGCGGGTTCGGTTATCGGGGCGTCGAAGGCAAAATCCAGGCGATCAGGTACGCCCGGGAGAACGGAGTTCCGTTGCTCGGTTTGTGTCTCGGGCTGCAGTGTGCGGTCATCGAGCTGGCCCGCAATGTGATGGGTCTCGCCGATGCCAACAGCTCCGAGTTCGACCCGGCGACCCCGCACCCGGTGATCGATCTCATGGCAAGCCAGGAGGATGTGGAGGAGATGGGAGGCACGATGCGCCTCGGTCTCTATGCGGCGAAGCTGGCCGAAGGGTCCAAGGTGCGAGCCCTCTATGGGAGTGAGCTCGTTTACGAGCGTCACCGCCATCGGTGGGAGGTCAACAACAAATACCGCAAGGATCTCGAGGCGGCGGGGATGAGACTCTCGGGGCTCTCGCCTGATGACAACCTGGTCGAGTACATCGAACTGGTCGATCATCCGTTCTTCATCGGCACTCAGGCTCACCCCGAATTGCGTTCCCGACCGGATCGTCCCCACCCTTTGTTCTCCGGCCTCATCGAAGCCGCGGCTCGATTGCGGCGTGGCAGCCGGAGCCCCGCGCTGGAAGCCATTGACGTGGCGGTCGATTGAGGCAGGGATCACTCCCGACGTATAGCCTGAACGACGTTTGATGACCCACAGGAGGACCTGACCTTGATCGTCGGTGTGCCCAGAGAGATCAAAACCGACGAGCACCGTGTAGCCATCACTCCGGTTGGGGTCCGTGAATTGACCGATCGTGGTCATGAGGTGCTCATCGAGGAGATGGCCGGCCAGGGCTCGAGCATTCACGACGAGGAATATCAGACCCAGGGAGCGACCATCGTCCCCACCGCCGCCGACGTGTTCGCCGGCGCCGAGATGATCCTCAAGGTCAAAGAGCCCCAGCCGGTTGAGATCGAGATGTTCCGGCCTGGTCAGATCCTGTTCACCTATCTCCATCTGGCCGCCTATCCCGACCTGGCCGCCGGGCTCCAAAAGCGCGACGTCATCGCCATCGCTTACGAGACCGTGCAGATGCCCGACCGGTCACTGCCGCTGCTGGCTCCTATGTCCGAGATCGCCGGGCGAATGGCCCCCCAGGTGGGCGCCTACTTCCTCGAGCGGCCACAGGGCGGGCGCGGTGTGTTGATCGGGGGTGTCACCGGGGTCCGCAGGGGCAAGGTCGTGGTGATCGGTGGCGGAATGGCGGGTTCCAACGCCGCTCTGATCGCCGTCGGGATGCAGGCGGACGTGGTGGTATTGGACACCGATATCGACAAGCTCCGTTGGCTCGACTCTCTGCACAAGGGAAGGGTGCTGACCCTCCATTCCAACAAACTCACCATCGAGGAACAGGTTTTGGACGCCGACCTCGTGATCGGGACCGTCCTGGTGCCAGGGGCGTCCGCTCCCAAACTGGTCACCGAGGACATGGTCAGGAGGATGAAGCAGGGAGCGGTCCTGGTCGATGTCGCCATCGATCAGGGTGGATGCTTCGAGACTTCGAAGGAGACCACCCACACCGATCCGGTGTATCAGCTCCACGATGTGGTCCACTATGCGGTGGGAAACATCCCTGGAGCAGTGCCCCACACCTCCACCTATGCCCTGACCAACGCCACGCTCCGTTATGCGGTGAGCCTGGCTACCAAAGGGGTGGGGCCGGCCATGACAATCCATCCCGAGCTTCTGGCCGGTGTCAATGTCGTCGGAGAAGACGTCTGTCATCCAGCGGTGGCCGAGAGCCTCGGCGTGGCCCACGTACCTCCCGCAGAGGCTCTCGCCTCGAGGTGAGCCCAGGCTCGCCGAGTTTCCCTGAATGTGTCGAGGAATACCTGGTTGCACTCCGCGTCGAGCGCGGTCTTGCCCAGAACACGATCAGCGCCTATCGCCGGGACCTAGACCAATATCTGGCGTTCCTCGAGGGCAGGGAGCCCGACCAGGACTTGGTGGAGGGGTTCGTCAGTCATCTCCACAGCCGGGACCTGGCGATGTCGACCGTGAGCCGCAAGATCGCCGCGGTGCGTGGGCTTCATCGCTTCCTGGTCGTCGAGGGAATGCGTCGAGCCGACCCAACGCTCCTACTCGACTCGCCGCGTCGCCCCGATCCCTTTCCCAAGGCTCTGACCATCGACGAGACGTTTCGCCTGATCGAGGCGCCGGACCTGGCGACCGTCAAAGGGCGGCGTGATTCGGCCCTTCTCGAGTTCCTCTATGGTACGGGGGCCCGAGTATCCGAGACCGTGGGGATCGATCTGGGGAAGATCGACCTCGAGGACCGGGTGGCCCTGGTCACCGGAAAGGGGTCGAAACAGAGGTTGGTGCCGTTGGGGAGCAAGGCGGTCACTGCCATCTCCCGTTGGCTCCCTGATCGCTTGGCCATCTTTGCTCGGGGTCAGCGCGGTGACCCACTATTCCTCAATATGAGGGGCCGGCGGCTGACCCGACAAGGAGCCTTCGACGTGGTGCGTGTCAACGCATCGAGAGCCGGGCTCGAGCCCGAGAAGGTGTCACCACATGTGCTCCGGCACTCGGCCGCCACCCACATGGTGGAGTCGGGTGCCGATCTCCGGACCGTACAAGAAATCCTGGGTCACGCTACGATCAGTACTACCCAGATCTACACGAAGGTCAGTGCTACCCATCTCGTGGAGGTCTATATCCAGGCACACCCGAGGAGCCGATGATGTCCTTGGACATCGCCAGAGCGGAGAAGGCGCTTCGAGAGGAGCGCGCTCATCTCGTCCATCAGTTGGACGAGCTCGGTGCTGCCGAGACCGGTGATCTTCGCGCCGACATCGATTTCGGGGGGAGCTTCGCCGACGCCGCCGCGGTCACGGCGGAGCGAACCGAGGTTCTGGGGCTGGTTGATTCGCTGAAGATCCAGCTGGACAATGTCGACAAGGCGCTGGCACACATCGCAGCCGGCACCTATGGGATCTGTGACAACTGCGGGAACAAGATCGACCCGGCGCGCCTCGAATTCCGCCCTGAGTCGGTTCTCTGCGTCGAGTGCAAGTCAAAGGTCGCGGGCTGATCGAGTGCCGGGCTCTCTGAGCCATCTGACACGACGCTTCTTCGACGTGTTGTGGGCCCGACCTCTGATCGAATCCGAGCGGGCGGCGGTGCGTCATTGGCTCAACGAGGGGGAGCCCCCGATCTTCTTCGCCCAACCGAGTGTCGACCAGAGACACGGATACAACGCTGCATTGACCGTGGTCGCCGCGGGAGTCGACGACCGGACATCGATCAGGGCCGGCCTGCTCCATGACATCGGGAAACGACATGCGAGGCTGGGGGTGATCGGGAGAGTCCTGGCCACACTGCTTATTCTGTTTCGGGTGCCGTTGCGAGGACGTTTCCTCTCCTATCGGGACCACGGGGAGATCGCAGCCGGGGAATTGGCGCTGGTGGGTGCCGAGCCGTTGGTGATCGAGTTCGCCCGGCATCATCACCAGAGTCGCCCGGTGACGATCGACGCCCGTACCTGGGACCTGCTCCTAAGCGCCGACCAACCTCCAAAGACCTTGGCCAGGACCCGGCCCGGAATATCCTGATCTGGCAGCTGATGTCGTTCCATGTGAAAACCACCGTGTTCGAAGGGCCTCTCGACCTGCTGCTGCAGCTGATCTCCAAGCACCAGGTCGAGGTGACCGCGGTCGGGCTCACCGAGGTGGTGACCGAGTACGTCTCGTTTCTGGAGGAGATGAGAGACATGGATCTCGACGTCACCTCGGAGTTCGCACTGATCGCCGCCACCCTGATCCAGTTGAAGGCGCAGTCATTGCTGCCGGGCCGCGGAGAGTTCGATATGGACGAGGAGCTGGCCCTGATCGAGGAACGTGACCGTCTTCTTTCCCGTCTGCTGGCGTGCGTGACCTTCAAGGATGTGGGTGCGGTCCTCCTCCGGCGACTGCAGGAGGCAAATCGGTATGTGCCTAGGACGTCGGGCCTGGATCAGCGGATCCAGGCAGTGCCACCCGACCTCACGATCCCGGTTGACTCATCGGGCTTGGCGGCTACCGCCTTCAGAGTGTTCAGCAGGAGGGATGCCGAGCCCGATCTCGATCATCTGGATCTCGACCTTCCCTCCGTGGAGTCGGCGATCGACGAGTTGCGAAGCCGGGTCGCCGAACTGACGATGGCGAGCTTCGACGACCTCACCGAACATTGCCGGCGCCGGGTCGAGGTGGCCGCCTACTTCCTGGCCCTGCTCGAGCTGGCCCGATGGGGGCTGATTGCCATCTCTCAGCCGGACTGGCTCGGCGAGATCCGTGTCGAGCATCGGGACATCGGCGGTGTCGACCTGACCTCGGAATGGGCTGCGCCGTGAACGAGACCGCCGCTTTGGAGGCTGTGCTCTTCGTCACCGAGGCGCCGGTGCCCATTGGGGAGCTGGCGGAGGTCCTGGAGATCCCAAAGCAAAGGGTTGAAGAGTTGCTCGAGGATCTCCGCAGAGACTTGGAGGAGCGGGGCTCGGGGATTGTCCTGCGCTCTGTCGCCGGAGGTTGGCGTTTGTACTCCCACCCTGACGCCTACCCCTATCTGGAACGGTTCTCGTCATCGGCTACTGCCCGCAGGCTCTCGCCGGCTGCCATCGAGACCTTGTCGGTGATTGCCTATCGCCAGCCCGTGGCCCGGAGCCAGATCTCAGAGATCCGGGGCGTCGACTCCGACTCGGCAGTGCGCACCCTGGAGCGTCTCGGGCTTATCGAGGAGAAGGAGCGTCTCGACCTACCGGGAAATCCTGCGGTATACGTGACGACGGGACTCCTCCTCGAGAAGCTGGGACTCGAATCACTCAGCCAGTTGCCGCCCCTCGCCGATCACATCCCGCCGGCCGAGATCGTCGATTCCCTCGAGGAGACCCTCCGCCCTGGGAATGGGTGAGACGTGGCGGAGCCGGTCCGCGCTCAGAAAGCCATCGCCCACTCCGGTCTGATGTCGCGTCGGTCGGCGGAGGAGGCCATCGCCTCCGGGCGGGTGGCCGTCGACGGGCGCACCATCGGACTTGGTGACCGAGTCGACGTCTCGGCGCAGCTCCTCACGATCGACGGTGTCCCGATTCCTCTCAATCCCGAGTTGGAGACCTATCTCGTGTACAAACCGGTGGGCGTCGTCAGCACTGCGTCGGATCCTCAGGGTCGGTCAGTGGTCGTCGATCTCGTCCCCAGCATTCATCGTCTGTACCCGGTGGGTCGCCTCGACTCCGACTCGGAGGGGTTGATCCTCCTCACCAACGATGGAGAGCTTGCCAACCGGGTGACCCATCCCCGATACGGGATAACGAAGAAGTACGTCGCGGTGGTTGCGGGTCGCCCGACGGCCGCAGAGATTCGCCGTCTCACGATCGGCGTCGAGCTCAGCGATGGGCCGGCCCGCGCCCTCTCCGCACGCATCTTGGGCGGCCGCGAAGATGAGACCATGGTCGAGATGATCCTGGGAGAGGGGCGGAATCGAGAGATCCGCCGGATGTTCGAGGCCATCGGCCACGAGGTGATTCAGTTGGTGAGGACTGCGATCGGCCCTATCTCCGATCAGTCCCTCCAGCCTGGCGAGTCGAGGCTGTTGTCCATCGACGAGGTCAGCCGCCTTTTGGCGTCGGGGAAGGCCGACACATGAGCAGCCGCCTGGTCCCGGTGAGGGAGGGGCCGCTGGAAGCGACCATCAGGCCGCCCGGCTCGAAGTCACTCACCATTCGCTCCCTGTTCGCCGCCGGGTTGGCCGAGGGGACCTCGCATCTCGGCGACCCCTCGGATTCGGGGGACACCCAGGCCGCCCGGGGAGCTCTGCGCTCTCTCGGGGTGGGGATACGGGAGGGCGACGGCAACTGGACGGTAGAGGGGACGGGTGGCGCCCTGGTCCCGTCTCCTGCCCCGATCGACGTGGGGGAGTCCGGTCTCACCGCGCGATCTCTCATCGCCTTGGGAGCCCTGGTGCCCGGCCCGACCCACATCGTGGGACACGGTCGTCTGCCCCAGCGACCGATGAGCGGCCTGGTCGAGGCGCTGGCCGCGTTGGGAGTGACCGTTCGATCGGACCAGGGCGGCCTCCCATTGGTGGTCGAAGGGTCAGGATCGCTCCGGGGGGGCTACGTGAGAGTCCCCGCACAGGACACCACCCAGTTTGCCACGGCTCTTCTCCTGGTAGCGCCGCTGGCCACGGAGCCGCTGACGATTGCCCTCGATGGCCTCCACGGGTCGACCGGGTATCTCGACCTCACCTTGTCCGTGATGACGAGTTTCGGCGCCCTTGTCGAACGTTCCGGCCAGGAGTTCCACGTGGGCTGCACCGGGTATCGGGCCGTCGACTTAGAAGTCGAGCCGGACGCCTCCGCTGCTGTCTATCCGTTGGTGGCGGCGGCGATTCAGGGTGGGAGCCTGACCATCAACGGTTTAGGGGCTTCGTCACGACAACCCGACCTTCAGATCGCCCGGGTGCTGACCGCGATGGGATGCCGTGTCACCCTGGAGCTCGAGTCGACCACCATCGATTCGAGTGGCGGCCCCCTCGAGCCGATCGAAATCGATCTCTCGGAGATGCCGGACGGGGCGCTGGCGGTGGCCGTGGCCTGTCTCTTCGCCCACGGCGAGAGCCGTCTCGACGGTCTCGGCTCGCTGCGTCACAAGGAGTCTGATCGGCTCCAGGCGCTCGCCGACCAACTGCGGAATGTCGGTGGCGAAGCTCGGCTCGAAGGAGACAGTTTGGTGATCGTGCCTGGTGACTTGCATCCCGCAACAGTGGACACCTACGGCGACCACCGGATCGCGATGGCGTTCTCCCTGGTCGGCCTGGCCCAGCCGGGGATCGAGATCGAGGGTCCCGAGGTGGTCGACAAGACCTGGCCCGGCTTCTGGGACATGCTCGACTCTCTGTGATCTGAGCCACCCCCTCCTTGTCTCAATTACATGGGAGACAGCAGCTCCAACCGTCACGCACCGGCCGGGTTCGCTAGGTTGGCCGGCGCGGAGAGGATTCCCGGTCCCACAGCCCCATTGTCCGAATCCCCAATAGGACGCCCCTCAGTGGGCCGGGGTCCTCTCACACCGAGACCACCGATAACCTCGCACGTCGTGAGCCATCTCATCGTGACCGTCGACGGGCCGAGTGGAACCGGCAAGAGCACAGTCAGTCGGGCGGTCGCAGCGAAGACGGGGCTCCCTCATCTGGACACAGGCGCCTTCTATCGGGCGGCCACCCTGGCGGTGATCAGGGCCGGGGTTGACCCTGACCATGACGAGGCGGTAACCGGTGTCGTCGACAACTCCGGCCTTGATCAGGAGGGAGGCAAGATGTTCCTCGACGGCGACGACGTGTCCAAAGAGATCAGGGGGCCGGACGTGACGGCGATCGTCTCCCGAATTGCCGCCAACCCCGAGGTCCGGCGGACCCTGGTGTCGCACCAACGTGAATGGGTGCGGCATCATGAGGGGCGAGCGGTGATCGAGGGCCGGGACATCGGATCGGTTGTCTTTCCCGACGCCACATTGAAGATCTTCCTCGACGCCCGGCCCGAGGTGCGGGCGAGTCGCCGGGCTGTCGAAACCGGTCGCGATCACGTCTCAGTGATGGAGGACCTGGGCCGAAGAGATCATCTCGACTCCACCAGAGCTGTGTCTCCGCTCACCATCCCCGAGGACGCGGTGGTCATCGATACCTCGGATCTGACATTCGACGACGTGGTGGCCAGGGTGGTCGAACTGGTGCGCGACCGATCCGTCTGAGTCTCGGGCCCGACCTACCATGACCGTCATGACGGTGGAACGTGTGTTGCTCGCCGAGCCCAGGGGGTTCTGTGCCGGCGTGGAGATGGCGATCAAGGCTCTCACGTGGATGACCCGCATATTCGACGGCCCCGTCTACTGCTATCACGAGATCGTCCACAACGAATGGGTGGTTCGCGCCTTCGAGGGAGTGGGCGTTGTGTTCGTGAACGACATCGGACAAGTGCCGTTGGGGGCGCCGGTGATGCTCTCGGCCCACGGCTCGGCGCCTGAAGTGGTGCAGGGCGCCGCGGATCGGGCGGCGGTGGTGATCGATGCCGTCTGCCCGCTCGTCACCAAGGTCCACCATGAGGTGAAGCGGATGGCCGGTGATGGCTACGAGATCATCTACGTCGGCCATTCCGGCCACGACGAGGCGGTGGGCACCATTGCTGAGGCACCAAGCGCGATCACATTGGTTGAGCCCGAGACCGGGCTGGGCCGATATCAACCGGCTGATGCCGGGAAGGTGGCGCTGCTTGCCCAGACCACACTGGGAGTCCATGAGTGGATGGCAGTCATGGACGATGCCAGGGATCGATTCCCCGAGCTTCACATCGCTCGCAAATCCGACCTCTGCTACGCAACGACCAATCGCCAAGACGCCGTGAAAGAACTGACCGAATCCTGCGACTTTATCCTGGTGGTGGGGTCGCACAACTCCTCGAACACACAGGCTCTGGTCAGGGTGGCCCGGGAGAACGGCGTGTCTGCCCATCGGATCGATTCGGCAGCCGACATCAAGGACGAGTGGCTCGAGGGCGTGGCCACGGTAGGCCTCACCGCAGGGGCATCAGCTCCTGACCATCTTGTGCAGGAGGTCATTGAGCGGTTGGCACCAACCTCAGGATTCGAGCTCTGGTCCTCTACTGAGGAACAGGAGTACTTCCCGCTCCCGCCCCAGCTGCGCGCTTTTGTCTCGACACTGCAGGGCCTGGTGGAAGCCGGGGTCACCGCCCGTCAACCGGCACAGGAGGGTTGGCTGGAACGGGATCGGGAGTGGACCGCCAGCGAGGCTTTGAACCTCGTCAGCACCTGACGGCCGGCGTCTGGCGAGAATGTCAGCCTCCAGAGGCATGCTGAGGTGAGCACTCTTCCCGTAGTTGCAATTGTCGGCCGCCCCAATGTCGGCAAGTCGACCCTGGTCAACCGTGTGATCGGGTCACGCTCAGCCGTGGTCCAAGAGTCCCCAGGGGTTACCCGGGATCGCCGCGAGTTCGAGGCGGATTGGACGGGACGACAGTTCCTCATGGTTGACACCGGCGGTTGGGAGATCAAACCGGTTGGTGGCATCAACCAATCGATCAAGGAACAAGCCGAAGCCGCGGTGAACGGGGCCGACGTGGTGATCCTCGTCGTGGATGGCACTGCCGACCTGACCGATGACGACACCGGGGTCCTTTCGATTCTCCGTGCCTCTGGCCTGCCGGTGATCCTCGCCGCCAACAAGATCGATGACGCAAGGC
The DNA here is from genome assembly GCA_035292605.1 of Acidimicrobiia bacterium. Taxonomy (GTDB): domain Bacteria; phylum Actinomycetota; class Acidimicrobiia; order Spongiisociales; family ZC4RG35; genus JALYNX01. The sequence continues at coordinate 45,898 of DATDPT010000155.1, read as the reverse complement.
TGGAGGCCGACATCGACAGGTTCTGGAGACTGGGCCTGGGCGAGCCCAATGCGATCAGTGCCTACCACGGGCGTGGGGTTGGAGACCTGCTGGACCAGGTGGTCAATGCCCTGCCCGAGGGCCGCGTCGAGCCGGAGCACGACGAGATTCCCAGGATCGCGATCGTGGGGAGACCGAACGTGGGGAAGTCCACGCTCCTCAACCGGCTGGCGGGGGAGGATCGCGTGATCGTCTCCGAGATCCCTGGCACGACGAGGGACCCGATCGACACCGATGTCGAAATGGATGGCAAGCCATACCGCCTGGTCGACACCGCAGGGATCCGCCGCAAGCCCCAGATTACCGAGGATGCCGACTTCTACTCGGTGCTCAGGGCCCGCCAGGCGCTTGCCGACGCCGATGTCGCCCTGCTCCTGGTGGATGCGGAGGACGGCGTCACCCATCAGGACCAGAGGATCGCCCGCGAGGTGGTGGATGCCGGTGTGGGCTTGGTGATCATCTTGAACAAGTGGGACGCCATCGACGAGGAGCAACGGGAGATCACGGAGCGATCCTTGCCAGATCGGTTCGGCTTCGTCGGCTGGGCGCCGGTGGTCCGGATCTCGGCGAGCACCGGGTCACGTGTCGGGCGTCTGCCCGAGGTCATAGAGGCCGTCCTCCATTCGCGGACCACCCGTATCCCCACCGGGCAGCTCAATCGGGTGGTCAGAGAGTGGATCGAAGCCCATCCGCCCCCGGTGCGGAAGGGGCGCCGGCCCAAGATCCACTATGTCGTCCAGGCGGGCACTGCGCCTCCCACCTTCGTCGTCTTCCTCTCGGGTGGCGAGCTCGGAGATGACTATCTGAGGTTTCTCGAGAACCGGATCCGCCAGGAGGCGGACTTCACCGGAAGTCCGATCCACATCGTGTCCCGCATGGGCGAGAGACGATGAGCGGGCCCCAACCCCCGGAAGGCGAGGAGCTCAAGGCGCCCTTCGGCTTCAAGCTGATGGTGGTGCTGGTGGTGATCTACCTCGGGTGGCGCCTGGTGCAGGGCGTCCTGTGGTTGATCGACCGCATCGGCTAGTCCTGCAAATCCTCCTGAAATAATTTGCACTACGAGGATAGTGGAAATATCTTTAGCTACCGAACGAGTTTGGGAGCCTAGGAGGACTCATGGACCGGAAGAGGAGCTTCACCGCCTTGATTGCAGGAATATTGGCGTTGTCCGCCTGCGGCAGCGATGCCGACGAGGGTCTACAAAATGAGGTAGTGGAGCAGTATGCGTACGTCGTTCACGAGTCGTACTCGATGAGTCTGGCGTCGGCAACAGAGATGGATGCAGCGATCGATGCGCTGGCCGCCGACCCGAGCCAGGCAAACCTCGAGGCGGCGCGCCAAGCCTGGATCGCGGCACGTGACGACTACGGGCCCACCGAGGCCTTTCGTTTCTACGGGGGCCCCATCGACGCCGACGAGACCGGTGTCGAAGGCCTGGTCAATGCCTGGCCCCTGGACGAGGCGTACATCGACTACGTCGAGGGGGCACCGGAATCAGGCATCGTCAATCTCCCCGACGAGTACCCGACCATCGACGCCGAGTTGTTGGGTTCTCTCAACGAGGTCGGGGGTGAGACCAACGTCTCCACCGGCTGGCATGCGATCGAGTTCCTGCTCTGGGGTCAGGACCTATCTCCCGACGGGGCCGGAGCTCGTTCCCTGGAAGACTTCACCACGGCCCCAAATGCCAATCGGCGGATCGGCTATCTGACCGTCGCCTCGGATCTCCTGCTCGGGCATCTGCAGTCTCTGGTCGATGAGTGGGCGCCTGATGTGGAGGACAACTACCGCGCCGAATTCCTGGCCTTGCCGCCGGCTGAGGCGTTGGGGATGATTCTGACCGGTATCGGCGAACTGAGCCGGGGTGAGTTGGCGGGGGAGCGTCTCACCGTCGCCTACGAGGAACATTCCCAGGAAGACGAGCACTCCTGTTTCTCGGACAACACGACCTCGGACATCGTCGCCAACGCCGCCGGTATTCAGCGAGCGTATCTGGGTGACCTGAACGGGGTTGAAGGTCCCGGGATCGACGAGCTCCTGGCAGCCACCGATGCCGACCTGGCAGCCAAGCTCCGAGACGAAATCGTCTTCAGCGTCTCGGCAGCGGGGGCGATTCCTGCACCCTTCGACAAGAGCCTGGCGCCGGGTGTCCCTGACGACGATCCTGGCCGGGTTGCCATCTTCGAGACAATCGTCGCCTTGGAGCTTCAAGCCGACACCCTGGTGGAGGCGGCCAACACATTGGGTCTCGAGCTCAATCTGAGTTGACGTGACCTCGGTCTCCAGATCCAGGAGCCAGCCGGGCCGGGCCGCGATTTGGCCGGCTCTCGGCATGATCTTGGCGGTGGCGGCCTGTGTTTCGGCGCGGGGCGACCTCCTGGTCGAAGCGACTGGTGGAGAGGGGACCACGACCGCCGCCAATCGCGAGGCATTCGGGATGTCGGCGCGCAATCTCACCACGGACGAGCGAAGGGTGTTCGAGGTCGGCGACAGCTTCTTCACCCAGAACTGGGTGATTGCACCGTCCTCGACCGAGGCCCGGGACGGCCTCGGCCCTCTGTTCAACGCCCAGGCATGTGCTTCTTGCCATGTCCGGGACGGGCGTGGAACGCCCGAGGAGGATCAACCCGGCCTGTTGTTCCGGCTTGGCGTGCCGGACGGTGAGCTCTCGGTTCCGGAGCCGGTTTACGGCGATCAACTCCAGGATCGGTCGATTCTCGGGGTTCCTGCGGAGGGCCGGATGGTCAGGCTGTACGTCGAAGAGCCGGGTGTCTTTGGTGACGGCGAGGAGTACACCTTGCGCAGGCCGATGTACGAGTTCGAGGACCTGGCCCATGGCTCGGTCTCCATCGACGTTCAGGTGTCGCCGAGGATTGCCCCCCCGGTGTTCGGTGTCGGTCTACTGGAGGCGATACCCGAGGGCGACATCCTGGCCGGGTCAGATCCTGAGGACGCCGACGGGAATGGGATCTCCGGTCGCCCCAATTGGGTCACGGACCCGGTGAGCGGCGAGCCGGCCCTGGGCCGTTTCGGGTGGAAGGCCAACGTGGCTTCCGTTGAGCATCAGGTGGCCGGCGCCTTCAGCGGGGACATCGGGATCACCAACCCGGTATTTCCCGATGAGAGCTGCACGGATGCAGAGACAGAATGCTCCGCAGCCCTCGGTGGAGGCGATCCGGAGATCCCGGCCGATCGTATGGAGAAAGTGGTCTTCTACAGCAGGACCCTGGCCGTGCCTGCCCGGAGGAACCTCGACTCTCCGGACGTGGTCGCCGGTGCCGGTTGGTTCGATGACCTCGGATGCTCGGGCTGTCACCAACCCGTGCAGCAAACGGGGGACGACCCGATCCCAGCTCTGGTCAACCAGACGATCTACCCGTTCACCGATCTCCTGTTGCACGATATGGGCCCGGGGCTCGCCGACAATCGGCCGGATGGGCAAGCCTCGGGAACAGAATGGCGGACGGCCCCGCTCTGGGGAATCGGTCTCACCGAGACGGTCACCGGTCACACCTTCTTCCTCCATGACGGCCGGGCTCGATCCCTCGAGGAGGCGGTCTTGTGGCACGGGGGTGAGGCCGCAGCAGCCAGGGACGCTTTTGTCGCGCTTTCCTCCGACCAACGCTCCCAACTGATCTCCTTTCTGGAGTCGTTGTGAGGAAGCTGGGCAGTCTTGTGTTGGCCATGCTGGTTGTCTCCTGTAGTTCAGCGCCAGGATCCGAAGATGTGGTGCGGTCGATGGCAGTCAGCGCCCTGGTCCCCTCATTGACAGCCTCCTCAGCCGCCAGTGCCGAATTGGCCGCAGAACTGGCCAACCTGTGCGCCGACCCCTCCACCAGTGGCATGGTGACGACCCAGGAAGCATGGCGAAGGGCGAAGGAATCGTGGCAGCAGGCGATACTCGCCACCTGGTTCGGCCCGGCGCAGATGCTGAGAACCGTCTCGCGTGTCGACTACCAGCCGGTGAACCCCGAGGCAATCGAGGAACTTCTCGCCTCCACAGAGGTGCTCGACGCCGACTACATGCTGAACCAGGCGGCCTCGACCGAGCGTGGATTGGGGGCGATCGAGTACTTGCTATTCGACCCCGTCGACCGTGCCGGCGATGGTCGGGTTTGTGACCTGTTGGTGGCGACCGCCGAGGTGGTGGCGTCGGAGACACTCGCCCTCGAGGAGGCGTGGACGGTGAGCTATCAGGAGGGGACCCCGTTCCTGGACCGCTTCGTCGGGGGGACGATGACGAGCGACGACGCCATGGCAGACTCGGTGTCGGCAATCGTCGAGACGCTGAAACAGATGTCTTTGTTCGAGCTGGGGAAAGCACTTGGCATCTCCTCCCAAGAGCCGCTGGTCGAATCGATCCCGGAGGGACGCGCCGGGGCCGCTGCGGATACCTATCTGGCGCAATTGGAAGGCATCAGGTCTCTGCTCAACGGGGGAGGGGAGAGTGGGTTGGGCGCTCTGATCGGGGCCCGATCCGATGAGGTCTCAGCCCAGATCAACCAGCACCTCGACGCTGCGATCGAAGAGCTGGCGGGGATCGACGCCCCGCTGCGCCAGGTGGCTGTCGACGACCGGAGCCTCCTGGTCACTCTTTATGACCACCTTTCGGAGTTGCTCACGATCTTCGAGGCCGACGTCGTGTCCCTGCTCGACATCACGCTCGGGTTCTCCGACGCCGACGGCGACTCCGGATGACCGGTTGGGGGCGGGGGGTGCGGCGAGCTCTGAGGCCGGTCGACCCGAGGTCGGCCGCGGTCTTCCGAATCGGATTCGGGCTCGGCGGGTTGCTGCTGGTATGGCGCTTCTTTGCCAAGGGATGGGTGAGCTCGCTCTTCGTCGAGCCCACCTATCACTTCCCGTACCCGGGTTTCGAATGGGTCAAGGTTTGGCCGGCGTGGGGGATGTATGCACATTTCGCCCTGATCGGGTTGGCTGCGGTCGGCATCCTGCTCGGCTATCGGACCCGCATCTGCGTTGCGGCGTTTGCGGTCTTGCTCGGTTACGTGGAGTTGATCGACCGCACCCTCTACCTGAATCATTACTACTGGTTGATTCTCACTGCTGCCGTCCTGGCGGTCCTTCCCGTGGATCGGGCCTACTCGGTCGGCTCCCGCCGAAGGCAGGGAGAAGCAGGGGTGGGATGGATCCCGGTGTGGGTGGTGTGGCTACTCCGATTCCAGGTGGGGATGGTCTATTTCTTCGCCGGGTTGGCGAAAATCAACTCGGACTGGCTGCTACATGGCGAGCCGCTGGCTACCTGGCTCCCGGCCCGAGCCGATCTCCCTGTGATCGGGCCTCTGTTGGCGGTCCCCGCCACCGCTCTGGTCGCATCATGGATGGGGGCGGTGTTCGACCTGAGCATCGTGTTCTGGCTCTGTTATCGCCGGACCAGGCTCGTCGCCTTTGTGGTCGTGGCGGCGTTCCACACCTTCACTTGGGTCCTCTTCCCATCGATTGGCCTGTTCCCGCTGCTGATGACCCTTTCGGCCCTGATCTTCTTCGAGCCGGATTGGCCGGGGCGCTTCATCCCGGAGCCGCAGAAGGTCGAAGTCGAGCCCAAGCCGCGCTTCCGGATCCGTGGCGTCTGGATCGGGGTGACCGTGCTCTATCTGGCGCTGATGGTCATGGTGCCCTTGCGCCACTACCTGATACCCGGCGACGTGAAGTGGACCGGTGAGGGCTATCTCGGCTCATGGCAGGTGATGCTGTCGGAGAAGTCGGGATCGGCCACCTTCCTCGTCACCGATGCCGACACTGGCGACACCTGGAGGGTGCCGCCGCCGAGCTATCTCACGGCCCGTCAGCAGGTGGTGATGGCCACCGACCCGGTCATGATCAAACAGACCGCCGACCTGATCGCCAATGATTTGGGAGACGTCGAGGTGGTTGCCGATGTGGTGCTCTCCTTCAACGGTCGGCCCAGCATCCAGTTCACCGATCCGGTGGTTGACCTCACTGTGGTCTCGCTTGGTGAACCGGCCCGTCATTGGCTGACGCCTTCGCCGGTCGATTGACCGAGTCGTCGTCAAACGGGCGGCCGGTCTCGTCCAAAACCTGAATCGGAGACCGCACCGACCGTCCGAGAGTGGTTCGGCAGGTATCTATACCAGATCGGTTGACCAGTCTGACCGGTCGAGTTTCTTCGTCGGGCTGGCGGGATTTGAACCCACGACCCCTTGGCCCCCAGCCAAGTGCGCTACCAAACTGCGCCACAGCCCGGAGAACTTGATGCTAACCGCTCCCCGCGGGCTGACATCACCGTTAAGGCTCCCCGGCGGCCTGCCGATTCTTCATATCGGGAGGTCGATCTTTGTCGAGCAAAACACTGAGAGCCATTGGTGCGACCGTGGTCCTTGCGGGGATCGCCATCGCCGCTGCTGTCGAGATCGGGAACGGCGAGCCTCCCTCGACGGAGGTCCAGGCACCCATCGACATCGGCATCGGTTCAAACGGGTCGGAGGCCACGACCGCACCCGAGCCGTTCGAATACCGGGTGGGGCTGCTTTCGGGATTGACCACCGACAACTTCTGGGCCTACATCGGTGAACAGCCGACGGTGTGGAATGCCTATGTGCTCGGGCCAACCAAACCGGCCCTCTTCGCACTCAACGCCCACCAGACCTCACTGGTAACCGAGTTGGCGGCCGCCGAGCCCGTCCTGCCCACCGGCGACGACACCGGGTGGATGGTGCAGGTCGACCTTGGATCCGGGCTCGATTGGAGTGACGGAGTCCCTGTCACCGCCCAGGATCTCGTCTTCACCTTCGAAACGGTGAGACGTCTCGGGCTCCAAGGGGGATGGTCCGAGGTATTCCCGCCCGACGTCAGCTCAGTCGTTGCGCTGTCGCCGTCACGGCTTCAGGTGGAGTTCACCAAACGCCCCAGTCTCAGCGTGTGGCCCTACGGGGTCGGGTTGGCGCCGATCATGCCCTCCCACGTCTGGGAGCCGCTTCTTCAAGCCGTGAGCACTTCGGAGGCTCTCTATGCGATGAGCGGGGCGCCTGACGCCTCGGGTGGCCCTCTCACCCTGACCGAGATCGGTGAGGACAGGATTGTCGCCGTGGCCAACCCCGGGTACACCGAGACGGGGTTGGATCGAGTCGAATACCGCATCTATCCCGACGAGGCGGCTGCGGTCGCCGAATTGGCGTCGGGTGCCATCGACACCATCCTCAGCCCCACCGGACTCTCCGACACCAGTCTCAGCTCTCTGGCCGGCGTTCCAGGAGTCACCGTCGACGAGAGCCCGGCCAACTCTGTGCGCTATCTGGGATTCAACCTGAATCGTGAGCCGATGGCTTCGGCTCAATTCCGGCGGGCGCTGGCCCTCCTTCTCGACCGACAGCAGACGGCTGCCCGCTTCGCTCCCGGTTCCGATGCGGCGTTCACGATGATGTCGCCGTTTAACGAGACGTGGTTCGACGAGTCGGTGGCTGCCGAGATCGCAGCCGGGTTCGGCGGGACCCTCGACGCCCGTCTTGCGGAGGCTCTCGATTCGCTGCGGTCGGCTGGCTATGTGTGGACCAAGGAACCCTCGGTGGCAGACGGAGCGATCGTCGCCGGCGAGGGGCTGACCATCTCCGGTCTCACTCCGGCACCGCTGACGATCCTGACCCCGGGGGATGAATACGACCCGGATCGACCCGAATACGCCGGGGAGATCGAGAAGACGCTGGAGACGCTCGGATTCGATGTCCGGCCGGTGGTCACCGATTTCGACACCGTGGTCGATCTCGCCTTCAATGCCGGTGAGGACGGGGCCCGCCATTACGACATGTACCTGCTCGGGTGGACCCTCGGCAATCCTTCACTTCCGGCCTACTACCGGTGGTTCTTCGCTCCCGACGGGCCAGCCAACTCCACCGGTTACTCCGATGAGGAATTCGCAGCCGAGCTCGCCAAGTATGAGGAAGCGAGCGATCTCCAGGTGGCGAAGAGCGCGCTATGGCAGATGGAGCGCATCCTCGCCCAGGATCTGCCCTATCTCGTTCTATATCACCCCGAGATAGCGGAGGCCTTTCGCTCGGATAGGCTCGACTTCGGGATCCGCGACGTCCTCGGTGGGATCCAGGGCAGGCTCGGAGGTCTGAGCGACCTGACACCAGGTGAGTGAGGCCCATGCCCCAGGGTTAGCCTGATTCCGGTGACCGAGGTCGTTACTGCCAATCGAGTCCTCACCATCCCCAACCTGGTGACTTTCGTGCGCCTGGTTGGTGTGGGCGTCTTCTGGTGGGTTCTCGTGATACAGGACGACATCGCGCTGGCGGCGTGGCTGATCTTCATCATCGGATTGACCGACTGGATCGACGGCTATCTGGCCCGTCGTCTCGATCAGGTCAGCCAATTGGGAAAGGTGCTCGATCCGGTCGCCGACCGTCTGATGATCGCCTCGGCCGTGGTGGGCGGCCTCATCGTGGGGGCGATCCCGGTGGTGGTGGGAGTCCTGCTCTTGGTCCGGGAGGTGGCCATGGGGGTGGTCGCCCTCTACCTGGCGGCCAGAGGTGGGGGAACGATCGAAGTCCGCTACTACGGCAAGCTGGCGACATTCCTCCTCTATGGGGCGATTCCCGGGTTCTATCTGGCCGATGCCGGGTTCCTGGAATGGTTGATGCGCCCCGCAGCCTGGCTGACGGCGGTGGTCGGCATCGGTCTCTACTGGTACGTTGCCGTGCTGTATGTCGGAGACACTCGGCAGCGTCTGGCAGCGTTAAAGTCGCCCACCGGCTCTCAGGAGGTTTGATGCAGGTACCCGATGATCTTCTCTACACAGAAGAGCACGAGTGGATTCGGCGTGTCGGGGATTCCACTGTGCGGATCGGGATCACCGACTATGCCCAAGACCAGTTGGGGGATGTGGTCTTCGTCGAGTTGCCCGAGGTCGGCGCCACGGTGAGCAAGGACGACATCCTGGTCGAAGTGGAGAGCACCAAGTCGGTGGGGGAGGTGTACGCCCCTTTCTCGGGCCGAGTAGCTGCGGTCAACACGGCTTTGGCGAGCACCCCGGAGCTGGTCAATCAGAGCCCGTACGACCAAGCCTGGTTTGTGGAGATCGAGGTCGACGACGAAGTGGACACCTCCGGTCTGCTCGACGCTGCCGCATACCGTGAACTGACCGAATGAACTGAGGCTCGGCGCAACGCCGGGCACTCCCTATCATCTTGCCTCATGACCGAGGACAGTGAGCGCGCCCCGGGTCAACCAGACCCTCAAGTTGAGGTGGAGAGCGATCCCACGGTTGTCTATGTGCCGATCCAGGATCGAGCCGACCATCCTCTGACCCGCGAGGAGGCCGGAAGCGTCGAAGGATTCACCGGGTACGCACTGGTGATCGAGCGCGGGCCCCAGACCGGCATGACCTACGTGCTCTCCCCGGGCAACACCACGGTGGGAAGGCATCCCGAGAGCGACATCTTCCTCAACGACGTCACGATCTCGCGCCAGCACTGTCGATTCCTCCTGGCTGATGGCAAGCTCGTGGTCGAGGACAGTGGATCGACGAACGGGACCTACGTCAACGACGCCCGGGTCGACGAAGCGCAGCTGAGAGCGGGTGACGAGGTGGTGGTGGGACGGTTTCACTTTCTCGTCGCGCACGGCGATGCCTGATCAGGATTCGATGAGCATCGGTGAGGTCATCAACCTCCTCCGCGACGATTTTCCCGACGTCTCGGTGTCCAAGATCAGGTTTCTCGAATCGCAGGGGCTCATCGACCCCGGCCGATCCGACAGCGGATACCGCCAGTTCGACGGTGAAGACCTGGCGAGGTTGCGGTTCATCCTGCAGCAGCAGCGCGACCATTTCCTTCCGCTCAAGGTCATCAAGTCGAAGCTGACCCTCTGGGAGCGCGGGGAAGATTCGATCTCGGCCCGGCAACCCGAGCCGCGTCAGAACGCGGACACCGGTGCCCCGCTGGGGAGGGACGACGTGCTGAAACGATCCGGCCTCTCGTCGCGTCAACTCGATGACCTGGTCGCCGCGGGTGTGATGCGACCCATCGGGGACTCTGACGTCTATCCGGTCGAAGCCGGGGTGGTGGCCCTGGAAGCGAAGCGGTTGATGGATCAGGGTCTGGAGGCAAGGCATCTGAGGTCGATCCGATTGTCGGTGGATCGAGAAGCAGACCTGCTCCGGCAACTCACGGCCCCGTTGATGCGGGCTAGCAACGCAGAAGCCAGGGCCAGGGCGAGGGACGTTCTCGAACTGAGCGCCGGCTCGGTACAGGCCATGCACCGTGCGATGCTCGAGGGAGAGCTGAAACAGCAGACAACACCATGATGAGACTGCTCCGTGTCCTCGCACCGGTCACGGTGCTGGTCCTCCTGTTCGCCGTACCGGCATCGGCGGCACCGTTTGCCTATCCCGCCCCCGTGTTCCAAACCTTCCCCGGGTCGGGCCTGCCCCCCATATCAGCCCCCTCCTGGATCCTCTATGACGAGTCGATCGACATGATCCTGGGGTCGGCTGGGGCGTCGGATGAGCGGGCCATTGCCTCGACGACCAAGATCATGACCGGTCTCCTCGTTCTCGAGAATGCCGATTTCGATGACATCGTTACGGTTTCAGAGGAGGCGGCCGAAACCGGGGGGCAGGAGATTGGCCTGGTGGCCGGCGAGCAGATGACCGTGGCATCGCTGTTCAGGGCCCTCATGGTTCGGTCCGCCAACGATGCTGCCACGGCGCTCGCCGAGCACATCTCCGGGAGCGTCGACGCCTTCGTCCAGTTGATGAACGACCGGGCCGACGAGTTGGGCCTCGAACAGACATCGTTTGCCAATCCTCACGGTATGGATGCGCCGGGTCATCGTTCCAGCGCAAGGGATCTGTTGACCATGGCCAGGGTGGCCATGAGTCATCCCGAGTTCGCAGATGCAGTGCGCTCCCGGGTGATCGTCATGACGCCGGCCCCGGATGGCACACAGAGAGTGGGGATCAGCACCAATCTCATGCTGGGCTCGTACGACGGGATGCTGGGAGTCAAAACCGGGCTCACCCCGCGGGCCCTTTTCACGTTCGTCGGTGTCGCTGAACGTGAAGGGCGCAGGCTGTATGCGGTGGTCCTCGGTTCTCCTGAGAACTTTGGGCATTTCGCCGACGCCAAACGGCTGTTCGATTACGGGTTTCGCGATCTCGGCTTCTTTGGCGACGCGCTGTTGGCGACTCCCTACGCGGCAGCCCAGGCCAGGGTCGAGCCTGAGCCGGTGGTGACGATGGGGCGGGTCGAGACCTACCTTCACCTGGCCAGCCAGGGCTTGATGCTCGATCAGCCGTCCCCGCTGGGTGAGATTCCGCAGCCGGAGCCCCCACCGGTCTTCGAGGTGACCCGTCGCTCGCAAGGCAGCGAAACCTCGGTGGCCGGTGCTCTTCTCTACTGGATCGACCGGGTCCTCGGGGCGTGACGTCAGGTTCCCAGCCTGCCGTGGAGGCAATCACCGAAGCTGATATCAAGTCACGGGTGACCGAGTTGGGAAGAGCTATCACAGCCGACTACTCGGGTCGCGACCCCTTGTTCGTGGTGGTCATGATGGGGTCGGTGCCCTTTGCCGCCGATCTGGTGCGGCGAGTCGAGTTGCGGTCCGAGGTCGATTTCCTGGTACTCAACAGATTCGGTGAGGGGGGGCGAATCGGCATCGCCATGGACCTGTGGACACCGGTCACCGATCGCGAGGTCGTGATCGTGGAGGACATAACCGACACCGGCCTCACCCTCTCCGTTCTGCGGCGCACCATCCTCGATCGGGGCGCCGGCAGCGTTGCCACCGCGTCGCTGATCGACAAAACCCGTCGCCGGGTCACCGATGTGCCCATCGAGTACCGCGGGTTCGAAGTCGGGGACGAGTATCTGGTCGGATACGGGATGGATTGGCAGGGCTACTACCGCAATCTGCGGTCGGTGTGGGCGGTGCTCGACATGGAGGCCTTCGTCAACGACCCCAGGATCCTGACCGAGGCCTTGGGTTGGCATGGGCCTCCAAGTTCGGATTCAGAGGCCCGGTGATAACCTCGGGTCATGCCGGGTAACGGATCACCCATCGCGATGGAAGTCGTCGGAGTTCGGGTCGAGCTCCCGTCCAACCAGCCGATCGTCCTCCTGAGGGAACAGGAGGGCAACCGCTACCTCCCGATTTGGATCGGAGGCTCCGAGGCCACGGCCATCGCCACTGCCCTTGAGGGAGTGAACCCGCCACGCCCACTGACCCACGATCTGATGCGGTCGGTGATAGATGCCGTGGGGGCTTTCGCGGTGCGGGTGGTCATCACCGAGATGCGGGACTCGGTGTTCTACGCCGATCTCTCCCTCGACATCTCGGGACGGGAGGTGCATGTCTCGTCACGCCCGTCTGATGCGATCGCCCTCGCCGTTCGCACCGGGACCCCGGTGTTCGCCCTTCCCGGTGTCCTCGAAGACGCAGGGGTGGTCTTCGAGGAAGAGGCCGACGAAGAGGACGAGGTCGCACGATTTCGGGAGTTTCTCGAAGAGGTGACGGTCGAGGACTTTCTGGGGGGCGAGCCCGGGGAGTGACTCCCGCACCCGGTCGGCCGTCCGCAAATCGGGACCGTCACGGGTCACATTCGGAGCTGTGGATCCCAATTACGGAGGCTGATCTCGCACAGCCGAATCGCTCCCTGAAGACTTATCCACAGGATTACGTTGACATTGCCTCCTGTACATGGGTAGCTTGCTGCCAACGGCGGAGTTACACGCTTGTAACACGGAGGACCGATGATCCAAGGCTATCGCGCTCCACAGGTCTGCAAGTTGGTTGGGATCACCTACCGACAACTGGATTATTGGGCGCGAACCAACCTGATCAAGCCATCGCTGCAGCAGGCGAATGGCTCAGGATCCCAGCGGCTGTACTCTTTCTCGGACGTGGTGCAGCTCAAGGTGATCAAACGCCTTCTGGACGCGGGGATGAGCCTGAAGAAGATCCGATCGGCCGTCGAGATCCTGGCCGAGCAGCTCGACTCCGACCGGCCGCTCGCCGACGTCACCCTCCTCAGTGACGGCCAGACCATCTACGCAGCCCATTCCGAGCAAGAAGTCGTCGACGTGTTTCGACGGGGTCAAGGGGTTTTTGGAATCGCCATCGGCCCGGTTCAGGACGAGGTGGAAGGAGAGCTCCACCGTCTCTTCCCGGAGAGCGAGCTGGCTGGAGTCGTCGAGGCAGGAGCACCCTGATCACCGAACTCCATTCGGCCGCCGAGACCGAGTTTGCTCACAACAGTGAGCGGCAGTTCGCACTCCTCCTAGATTTCTATGGCGTCCCTTGGGATTATGAGCCTCGATCCTTCCCCATAGCCTGGGACCGTGACGGCACCCCGACCCAGTTCTTCACACCCGACTTCTATCTTCCCGACGACGACCTCTACATCGAGATCACGACGATGAACCAGAAACTCGTCACCAAGAAGAACCGCAAGGTGAGAACGCTCAAAGAGCTCTACCCGGAGGTCAACTGCAAGGTCTTCTATCAACGCGACTACCTCAACCTGGTGGTCAAGTACGGGCTCGAGGAGCCCGATCACCTCGAGGATGTGGTGGCGCCCACCCGGATTCCGGGGAGACCCGAGATCGTGCGTCTCGAAGACAGGGGAGAGCGGCTGACGGGATGAACCGATCCCCGCTGGACGACCTCCACCGTCGGCTGGGGGCGCGCTTCGTCGGTTTCGGTGGATGGGAGATGCCGGTTCAATACGAATCGGTGCTCGCCGAGCACAAGTCGGTCCGGGTCGGGGTGGGGGTCTTCGATGTGAGCCATCTCGGGAGATTCGAGTTGTCCGGGCCCGGCGCCCATGACGCCCTGGTCCGCCTCCTCTGCAACGACATCGACAAGATCGCGCCCGGACAGACCCAATACACCATGATCCTCAATCCGTCGGGGGGGATCATCGACGACCTGATCGTCTGGTGGTGGGAGCCTGATCGGTTCTGGGTGATGCCCAACGCGGCCAACCAGGAACGGGTGATGGCCGCTTTCTCGGCCGAGCCCGGCTGCCTTACTCGAAGCCTCCGGGAGGACACGGTGCTGATGGCGGTCCAAGGCCCCACCGCCCTGGAGACCCTGGACTCGGTACTCGAAAAGTCGCCAGGCAGGTTTCGTGTCACCACGGCGACTTGGGAGGGACAGCCCGTTTCGATGGCGGGAACCGGGTACACCGGGGAGCGTGGTGGTGAGATCATCTGCGATCCTGCGACCGGGCGCAGGCTCTTCGAGGCGCTTCTGGAATCGGGGGCGAAACCCTGCGGATTGGGGGCCAGGGACACCCTTCGCCTCGAGGCCGGTCTTCCGTTGTGGGGCCAAGATCTGGACGAGACGACCACGCCTCTGGAGGCAGATCTTGGCTTTGCGGTGGCTCTGGACCATTCCTTCGTGGGAAGAGAGGCTCTCGTGGAGCAGTCCGATGGGGGAGTGCCACGTCGGCTCACCGGCTTTGTCGTCAATGAGCGCGGGATCCCCCGTCACGGGCACCGGGCTCGCACCGCCCATGGCACCGGGGTCGTCACCTCCGGGAACCTGAGCCCGATGCTGGACAGGGGGGTGGGTTTGGCATATATCTCGCCCCCGCCTCCTCCGGAGGAAACCGGCTTGGAGGTCGAGATCCGGAATCGCTGGACACCGGCCACGATCAGCAAGCCGCCCTTTCACAAGCAGGCCGCCGCGGAGCCCACCCCCGACGCGGCCCCTTAGGATCGGGGCCATGGCTGTGCGACGCGCCGGCCGGCCCGTGATGCCGGAGGGACCTCCGCCATCGCCTGGTCACAGTTCCCCAGGGATGTGACTCGTTTCGAATTCGACTGACCACACTGAGAACGACGAGAGCGAGGAGACTCATTTGCGAAGCGTGTCACGACCCGAGCCGATGCCGGGCTTCGGGATCGAACAGGTCAGGGAATGGGCGCCGGAATCGGAACCGAAGGCGGTCGTGGTCCTGGTTCACGGCATCGCCGAGCATTCGGGTCGTTATGAGCGGACCGGTTCGCTGCTGTCTGACGCCGGATTCTTGGTTCGTTCCTTCGATCTGATCGGGTTCGGAGCTTCGGGTGGCCCTCGTGGCGACATCTCCGATTGGAGCCTGTATCACGACCAGATCGAGCGACATGTGGTGTGGGCGCGGGAACAGGGCGTGCCGCTGGTTCTCATGGGACATTCCATGGGCGGCAACCTCGTCGCGGGCTACGTCCTGGCCGGCCGTCCGGCGCCTGACCTGCTCGTCCTCAGCGCACCAGCGCTGGGGGGTGGTGCGGGGTGGCAGCGGGCTCTGGCCGGTGTGTTCAGCAAGATCGCTCCATCCATGGCCATCTCCAACTCCCTGAAAGGCGAGCAGCTATCTCGCGATCCGGCGGTGGGGGAGGCCTACTTCGTCGACCCCCTCGTGTACGCCAAGACAACGCCACGGCTTGGCGCCGCGTTGTTTGCGGCCATGTCCGAGGTAACCCAGAATGCCGGTCGCATCCAGATCCCGACTCTGGTGCTGCAGGGGGGGATGGACACCATCGTGCCTCCACAGTCAACGGCGGTATTGGGAGAGGTGCCTGGTGTGGAGCGCCGTCTGCACCCGGAGCTTCGACACGAGATCCTGAACGAGCCCGAGGGCCCGGAGATCGTGGCCGAGATCGTGGCTTGGGTGTCCGCTCACATTTGAAGGACCCCAAACCTAGGGATTGGTCAGCCCGACCCCACCCAGTTGATCAAGACCTTGCCCGACTCGTGGGAGGCGGCAACGTCAAAGGCGGCCTCGAAGTCGTCGACGCCGAAACGATGGGTTATCACCGGAGAGATGTCCAGCCCTGAGCCGATGAGGACGTTCATTTTGTACCAGGTCTCGAACATCTCACGCCCATAGATCCCTTTCAGGTTGAGCATGTTGAAGATGACGATGCTCCAGTCGATGGGGAAGGGGTCCGAGGGGATCCCGAGGAGGGCGACGTTGGCCCCGTGGATCGTATTCTGCAAGATGTCGTCGAGAGCCGCCGATGTCCCTGACATCTCGAGGGCGACGTCGAATCCCTCCGTCATCCCCAGCTCGTCCTGCACGTCCTGAAGATCCTCGAACCGCACGTCCACGGCTCTGGTGGCTCCCATCCGCTTTGCCAGCTCCAACCGGTAGGGGTTGACGTCGGTGATCACCACGTTGCGTGCCCCGGCCTGGGCAACCACGGCAGAGGCCATGAGCCCGATCGGCCCCGCTCCGGTGATCAACACGTCTTCACCGAGTACCGGGAACTCGAGGGCGGTGTGGACCGCGTTCCCGAACGGGTCGAAGATGGCGGCGACATCGAAGTCGATCCCCGGTATGTGTCGCCAGATATTGCTCTTAGGGAGCACGACGTAATCGGCGAATGCTCCCGGGAGATTGACACCGATGCCGCGCGCGTCGTGACACAGATGGCGCCGGCCCGCCAGACAGTTGCGACACCTATTGCAGACGACGTGACCTTCGGCGCCGACCACCTCACCGACCTCGAATCCGGAGACGTTCGAGCCAAGTTCGACGATCTCACCGGCGAACTCATGCCCAACCGTCATCGGAGCCGGGATGGTGGCCTGGGCCCAATCGTCCCAGTTGTAGATGTGGAGGTCGGTACCGCAGATACCGGTGGTATGCACCTTGACCAGCACGTCGTCGGCACCGACACGCGGGACCTCGACCTCGTCGAGCCGGAGCCCGGTCTCATCAGGATGCTTGACCAGCGCTCTCATCGCCACACCAACTCGAGGTCCGCCCCATCGGCGGCGTACGCCGGAGCGATCAAGTCTTCCCACAACTCGGCCTTGGTCTCCCAGGGACAGAACGCCGCATCGAGGCTTCGCCATGTGGTTCGGGCAAGATCGAGGGTCTCGAACCTGTGGTATTTGCTGACGAAGTCGAACTCGTCGGACATGGCGGTCGTGCTCATCAGGCGGTTGTCGGTGCTCAGGGTCACATTGAAGCCGGCGCGGTAGAGGGCCCCAACCGGGTGGGCCTCCGGCTCGAGGCCGCCGGTGGCGAGGTTCGATGTGGGGCACATCTCCAGCGCGATCCGGCGCTGCCTAATGCGTCTGGCAATCCGGCCCAGCTCCACGATCTCGCCGTCACGCACCACGCAGTCATTGATCAACTCAGCACCGTGGCCCAGACGCTCGGCACCACAGAGATCCATCGCAGCTGCCATGAAGGCGACCCCGTCCCGACCGGCGTGCTCTCCGGCGTGGATGGTCAGACGCAGACCTTGGGCTCGGGCCAGGCGGAATGCGGCGAGGTGATCCTGGGGTGGGTATCCCGCCTCCGGTCCCGCCAGGTCGAAGCCCACGACTCGGAGATGTCGCGTTTCCGCGGCGAGTCGGGGCATCTCGAGACTGTCGTCACGGTTTCTGAGAGCGTCGACGATGATCCCCCAGCGGAGACCGGTCTCCCGTGTGCCGTTTGCCAGGCCGGAGGCCGCAGCCTCGACCACCCGTCGCGGGTTGATTCCCCCAACAGTGTGCAACGCCGGGCAGAACCGAATCTCTGCGTAAACGACACCGTCGGCGCTGAGATCGAGGGCAGCCTCGTAGGCGATCCGTTCGATCGCCCCCGCATGTTGCATGACACCGATGGTGTGGGTGAAGGCCTCCAGATACTTGGTCAGCGAGCCGGAATCGGACTGGTCGAACCAAGCTGCGAGCCCTTGCGCGGTGTCTGATGGGAGACCGGGATGTTCGTGCTCCTCAGCCAGTTCCAAAACGGTTTGCGGCCGCAACCCACCATCAAGATGGTCGTGGAGAAGCACCGACGGAAACGGCATATCGACACGCTAGTCAGAAGGGCTATCAACCATGCCGCCGGTACGCTGTTGGCGTGTCAAAAGCCCTTCTGCTGACGCTCATCGCCAGCCTGATGAGCGCCTGCGCCACGGCGCCGCCGGACCGAAGCGCCCTGCCCGATGTCGGGGAAGTGCTCGAGCTCCCGGTCGCCTGTTCGTTCTTCATCGGCGAACCACAGGGGGTCGAGGTGAGCGAAGTCCTGGAGGACACCGGTGCGGATGGGGTGCTCGAAGCGGGGGATGTCATCGTTGCGCTCAACGGGAAAGGGACCGCCGATTCGGAGCATCTGAGACAGGCTTTGAGCGAGCAGTCGATAGGTGATCCGGTGGTGCTCGATCTACGACGGGACGGCGTCGAGGAGTCGGCCGAGATCGTTCTTGGAGCGAATCCGGAAGACCCGGAGCGGCCATTCATGGGTGTCATGATCCGAACCGCCTACGAGCGCCTTCTGGCGACCGCGGCGGATCAGGCGATCCCCGAGTTGCCTACTACCCGCGCCGTTGTCATCGGTGGTCTCCTCTACGGGGCGGAGCCGGCCGAATCCCTGTGGCTCAACACCGGTGTGGCCATCGGAGACGACACCAACTGGGTGGCGACCAGCGACAGCGTCTACGCCCTCAGCACCGGCGAGGAACGTGTGCTAACCGATGTTCTGAGCGATGAGGTGGTCAACTACCCAGTCGAAGGTTGGATACCGGCGCGCCTGATCGGTGCCATCGACGATGACCTCCTGCTGACTGTCACTCAAGAGGTTCCCGACCAGCCCGACTTGGTGGCCGTCGCCATCTCGCGGTTCGACCCCGAGACCGGTGACACGGAGTGGACCGAGCCGATCAGTGAAGGATTCGGGATCCCGCTGACTGCTTGGGGCTCCCCGGAGTCACGTTTCATCACCGTGGCCGGTGTCGAGCCGAGCGACGCCTCTTTGACCGGAGTCGAGATGCTGACAGCAGACGGTTTGACAGCAGGTTTGGACGAACTCCTCGCGTTGGGAACACCTATCGGCTGGCTGGACGAGGAGACTGCCGTCTTCCGGACCTCGGCAACCAATGTCTCCACTGTGAACGCGGTCACCGGGGAAGTGAATGAGATCGTCCTTGATCCAAGCCTGGAGGGCGTCCCGCTCTACGCCGTCGCCGACAGTCGGAGTGTGCTCGCAGTGAGCGATCGATCTCTGTTGATCGACGACCTCACCGCCGCCGGCGAGGTTCGCGTGCTCGCCGAGAACTGCTCGATCGGCCGGATTGGAGACACGGGCTGGCGCCCGTGATGGTTCAGTCGCCCTGGCCGGACTCGGCTTCGACCGGTGTGGGCGGCGTCACCTGTCCATTGCCGGGCCTGTTCGCCGCTACCTCCCGACCGGCCTTGGTCAGGGCATCGCGCTGACGGTCTGAGGCGATCTCGTCCGACATCGCCTGCCATCCTCGAGGCTCTCTCATGGTGCGCGAGCCCGGGGCGGAACCCATGATCTCAGCCACTTCCTCACCGGAGATGTTCTTCTTCTCCTCGAGAACAGCAGCAAGTTCCAAGACCTTGTCCTCGTGTTCGCCGAGCAGCAGGGCCACCTGGTCGTAGAGGACGGCCAGTCTCTCCTCGATCTGCTTCCTGCGCTCTCTCAAGGCGGTAGACACGGGATTGGCGGGCCCACCGGCCTCGTTGGATCGGGTTCCCATGGTCGAGGACAGGCTGTCGCCCATGCCGTAGACGCCCTCCATGAGGGCGGCCACGGTCGAAGCGGACTGGAGGTCGCTGGAGACACCGGAGCTGTTGTCCCCACCGAAGAAGAGCCGCTCACCGGCCAGGGAGGCGAGAGAGACCATGATGTCGCTCTCGAACTCCGACCTCCACTGCGTGAAGCGCTCCTCCTCACCCATGGACTTGACCATCCCCAGCGTGGAGGCGCGTTTCTCGATCGACACCATGTCGATCCGCCGATGTGCGCCAAGGAGATGTGCCGTCACCGCATGACTGGCTTCGTGGACCGCCACCGCGTGCCTCTCCCTCTGGATGTAGTCGACATCCTCGGGGGGGCCAAGTTCCTTGAGCGACTTTGCCCGCCACACGTCGGGCCACTCGATCGACTCCCGGCCGGCGCGGACCGCGATGATCAGCGCCTCGTTGACCAGGTCCTTGATGCTGGCTCCGGAGTAGTAGGGAGTGATCACCGCCAGATGCTCCACCTGCTCCGGTGTCAGTTGGTGGTCGACTTTCTCCAGGTAACCGACGATGGTCTGCTTGCGGCCCTCCTTCGAGGGGTACCCGACCTTGTAGATCCGGTCGATCCGTCCCGGGCGCAGCATCGCCTCGTCCAGGGCGTTGGGCATGTTGGTGGCCATGATGTGGAGGATTCGGTACTTGGGCGGGGGCTTGGGACGGAACCCGAACGTCTTGCGAATCCTGTTGATCAGCCCTCGCGGCTTGGCGAGACCGTTCATCTCGGTGAGCAGCGCTTGCAGAGTGCCCATCCCTCCTCCACCCATCATGCCACCCATCATGATCCGGTTGACCCAACCCGGTTTTGGAGCTTCCTCGGCTTTGATGAGCCCGGTCTGGCTCCAATAGTCGACCAGGGCCATCTGGGTGTGAGACCCCAGGTAACTGAACCCGTTGCAGGTGAAACCAAGATCATTGCGAAGGGACTGCCCGAACTGGCCCTGAGGAGCCCCCATGCCACCTCGAGAGCCGAGGGCGTCGGCCTCGTCGAAGAAGACGATCACACCTCCGTGACGGAGGCTGAGTCTGCGCAGCTTGCGGTAGAGGCTCTTTACCTTGAGGACACCGATTCCCATGAACATGTTGATGAAGGACCCCGGCTCCACGAAGACGAACGGGCGGCCGGTCTCACCGGAAATCGCCTGGGCCATGAGAGTCTTGCCAGTGCCCGGCGGGCCCCAGAGCAGGATCCCGCCCGGGATGTAACCGCCCTTCTTCTCGATCTCGTCGGGCTTCTCGAGGAAAGCGATGTTCTCCTTGATCAGATCGAGCACGTGATCCTGGCCCCACACGTCATCGAAGCGGGTTGTCACTTCCTCGGGGAGGATCACGTCCATCCCGCCCCGAGTCAGCAACCAGAAGATCCCGACGAACTGGATCGCGACAAAGAGGAAACCGAACATCAACTGGAGGGCAAAGGGGAGGATGCCGACGATGAGACGGGGCAACTCCACAATGGCCTGGATTGGGCCCTGGACCTCGGCTACGAAGTAGTCGACCAGCAGCCCGATGATGAACACGTAGAGGGCCCAACGGAAGAACCTGCCGACCCTGAATCGGGTCCACGGCTTGAAATGAGCCTGGGTCCAGTGCTCGATGCCCCCGAAGAGGCTGTCTTTCCAGAAAGAGTTGTAGCCGGCGGAGCGCTCGGACAACCAGTAATGGACCTGGCGGAGACACTCCAGCAGGAAGATGATGCCGAGTACGCGCCCGGTCGTCGTGGAGAAGAACCCGACGATGACGTCCCAGAGGCTGACGAACCCCAGCTCGTCGGAGCCGGCGATTATCGCGGTCATGATGACCGCGAGGAAAACGAGGAACTTGATCCGATCCCACGTGTCCAAGCGTCGCCTGGTCTGGCGGACGTCTCGTTTTCTTGTGTTCAGGCTCTCTTGTTCACCAGCCATGAATCAACAACTCCCACAATCGTGTTTTGGTGCGTAATGAAACATTCCCGGCTACAGCCGGCAATCATCGAGTACATCCTGGTGTCCTCGGGGTTGGACACCGTGATCAGATAGGCCACTCCCTGGTTCTGGCCGGCCTCGTCTTCGTAGGCCACCAGGACCCTAACCCCGTCGAACCCTCCGCCAAAGGTGAAGTCCTCCTTCTGCAGCTCTTGGCTGTTGGTCAGGTTGTAGTAGGGGAGGACGGATTGCGTGAGCACTGCCCGTGAGAGGAAGTCTTTCTCCGTCTCGCCGATTTGGCGAACCGACATCAATCCGATCGGGTACTCCGCCTCGGGGAGGGCTCGGCTGAGGTGAGTGACATCGCGGACCGGGTCGCCGTCGAAGGCGATGCTGCTAACCGCCGGGAAGGTGAACCCCTGGACCGGCTCGTCGAAGGGGAGGTCATCGAGGGCCGAGAGCTCGGACAATTCGTACGTGTGCCATTGTTCGGGGATCTGAAACCGCCCCAAGCGCTCGGTGTCCGTGTAGGTGACCACGTCGCCAGAATCACCCCCGCAGGCCGAAACCAAAAGACCCGTGGCCGCCAGCACGAGTAGATGACCTACGGAGCGTGACGAGAATCGAATCTTGATGCCGACAGACTATCCGCCCATTCGAATTGCGGGAGATCAGTAATGCGGCAATCAAAGACGTATGGCACGATGACCGCGTGATCGAGACCCACGCCGGAAAGCTCCTGGTCGCAACACCACTTCTGATGGATCCTCACTTCTGGAGGACGGTGATCTTCATGCTTCAACACGACGACGAGGGCACCGTTGGGCTCGTGCTCAACCGCCCGACACCGGAGCTCGTCGTCGATCACCTGCCCGAGTGGTTTGCGGAGTCGAATGAGCCACAGCGTGTCTTCTACGGGGGGCCGGTGGAGCCGGAGATGGCGATCGCACTGGGGCCGCGAGGAGGCGGTGATCCCACACCCCTCCCCGGGGTGACACTGGTCGATCTCTCAACCAGCCCACCGGGTGATCCGAGCCGGATTCGCATCTATTCCGGCTATGCGGGGTGGGGCGCCGGCCAGCTCGAAGCCGAGATCGCAGAAGGATCTTGGTATTTGGTCCAGGCGGCGCCCGATGACCCGTTCGACCGGCCCGAGGGCCAATGGGCGAGAGTTCTTCGCCGCCAGAATGGATATCTCTCCCTGGTCTCCACCTTTCCCGACGACGTTGCGCTGAATTGAGCCACCGCAAGCAAACGACACCAAGACCGCTGCGTCGGGCCGGGGACACCTACTCTGCCCATTGGATGACCGTTGTCACCGCGCCCAAGCTGAGGCCGAGCCTGAAAAGAAGAGCACCGGGATTGGAAGTGGAGCGTGCGCTCTGGGCCGCGGGGGCTCCAATCGTGGTTGGCGTCGATGAGGTTGGGCGTGGCTCCTGGGCCGGCCCACTGACCGTTGGCGCCGCGGTGATCCCTGCCACGACGAGGGTTTACAAGATCCGTGACTCCAAGATGCTGAAAGAGGACGAACGTGAAGCCCTCTTCGATCGAATTGCAGGATGGTGCGCCGCCTGGGCCGTTGGGCACGCCAGCCCTGCCGAATGTGACGAGTTGGGGATGTCCGAAGCACAGCGTCTGGCCGCCCGGCGCGCCCTCGAGCGGCTGGGTGTCAAACCAGACCAGGTGCTCGTGGACGGCAACTGGGATTTCGTCGGAGGAGCGAAACGAATCGTCCGAGGGGATGCCAGCTCGTTGTCGATCGCCGCAGCCTCGATCCTGGCGAAGGTCAGCAGGGATCGGATCATGCGAGAGACTGCTGTCAACTATCCCGGTTACAACTTCGAAGCCAACAAGGGCTATCCGTGCCCGGTGCACAAGGCGGCCCTTCAGGCATGGGGGCCAACCTCGATCCACCGCCGGTCCTGGGTGTTCATGGACCACCTGATGTGGAACGGGCTGGCGCGCTTCCAGCGACCGCTGCCGCAGCTCACATTCGAGCTCGAGTTTCCCGACGGTTCGGGCTCCGACTCGTATGCCCAATAGCGCTCGGTCTTGAACAACTTGTAGAACGCGGCCGGAATCGCCACCTCCAGCGCCCGATCGCTGCGGCCGGCTTCGATGAGGGCGACGCTGTGACGACTTGACAGCTCCTCGGCGACCACACATCCAGCCGAACCGGCACCGATCACGACATAGTCGACCAGCTGTCGCATGCCGGCTCACGCTACAAGCGCACTCCACAGGGCTCGATCTCGATTGCGAGAAGTCGCCGGAAGTGACGAAGATTGAATGGGAATAGTGTCCGGGGGACAAGGGCCAAGATTCGCAGCGGGGCCAAGCCCAGGGAGGAAATCGTCCGCGACTCGATCGACGTCGGTGACCTGAACGCTTTCTTCAAGCGCATGCCTGTCGCTTTCTATCGGAGCGCTCTCAACGGCGAGTTGGTGGCGGCCAATCCGGCCTTGGCGACCCTTCTCGGATATGGGACGGTCGACGAGCTGAAGAGCGAGGTGGCATCGGTCGAGAGCGTATATGTGAGCCCGGAGCGACGTCTGCGCTGGATCGAGGAGATCGGTGCAACCGGCGTCGTCTACGACTTCGACATCGAGCTGAGAAGACCGGACGGGACCACGATTTGGGCTCGAGACTCGGCGAGAGCCATCCGTGACGAGGCGGGGGAGGTCATGTTCTACGAAGGCTCCTTGGTCGACGTGACGGACAAGATCGAAGCCCAGAAGGCCAAAGACGAGTTCATTGCCACGGTGTCCCACGAGTTGAGAAACCCGATCGCTGCGATGCTGGGGCTCGGTCAGGAGCTCGCCAACAACTACGACTCGTTCACCGATGAGGATCGCCGTGAGATGGCACAGATGATCGCTCGCCAGGCCGACGACGCCTCATGGCTGATCGAGGATCTCCTGGTCGCATATGGGGACGATCTGAATGGGGTCAGTGTCCATCCTGAGGTGTTCGACGTGGTCAAGGAGATCGAGCGGGTGCTCGAAGTGGAGGACCATCCCATCGACCTCCAGGTGTTCGATGCCTCGTCACAGGTGCGAGCCGACCCGAGGCGAACCCGCCAGATCCTGAAGAACCTGGTTTCGAATGCCCTGCGCCACGGAGGACCGACGGTGAGCGTGGCACTGACCAAAGTCGGTGATCGGATCGAGGTGAAGATCAGGGACTCCGGAGTAGCCATTTCCGACTCCGACGTGGAGCGGATCTTCAAAGCCTTCGAAATGGGGAGTCGAGGCGCCCATCCGAACTCTGTTGGTCTTGGCCTGACGGTGGCGCGTCGGCTGGCCCGTCTCATGGGAGGCGACCTCACCTATCGCTACGAGGACGGTTGGTCGAGCTTCGTCCTCTCGGTTCCGACGGCCTGATCACGGCTGGCCTCTAACCTCAAGTCATGCGCGTACTAGTCACCGGGGGCGCCGGGTTCATCGGCAGCCACACCGCCATATCCCTCATCGGGGCCGGCCACGAGCCGGTGATCGTCGACAACCTGTCCAATTCACATCCCTCGGTGATCGCTCGCATCGGCCAGATAGCCGGCACCAAACCCGAGTTCGTGAAGGCTGACATCAGGGACCACGATGCGATGAGGAAAGTGGTGAGCCGGGGATTCGACGCCTGCCTGCATTTTGCGGCTCTCAAGGCCGTCGGCGAATCCGTCGAGCAGCCCCTCCTCTATTACGACAACAACGTCGGAGGGACCATCGCGCTGGTCGAGACCCTGCTCGAATACGACGTCAGATGTCTCGTGTTCAGCTCGTCGGCAACGGTATACGGAGACCCAGTCGAGCTTCCCTTGCTCGAATCGATGCCGACCGGGATCGCGGTCAACCCGTACGGGTGGACCAAGATCATGATGGAACAGGTCCTCCGTGACCTGCAACGGGCCAATCCGGATTGGTCGGTCTCCTTGCTCCGCTATTTCAACCCGGTGGGGGCGCACCCGTCCGGGTTGATCGGGGAAGACCCGGCGGGAGAACCCAGCAACCTGATGCCTTATGTGGCCCGGGTGGCAGCCGGGCTTCTCCCCAGGGTGCGTGTCTTCGGCAACGACTACCCCACGCCTGACGGAACCGGCGTGCGGGACTTCATCCATGTCGTCGACCTTGCCGAAGGCCACGTCCGCGCCCTCGATCGTCATGGCGAGGAAAGCGGGGTATTCACCTACAACCTGGGCACAGGGGAGGGCCACAGCGTCCTCGAAGTGATTAGAACCTACGAGCAGGAGTCGGGAAGGCCGATTCCCTATGAGATCGCCAACCGCCGGCCCGGCGACGTTGCCTCCAGCTATGCGGACGTGTCCAAGGCCGGCGTGGAGCTGGGTTGGAAGACGACCAGGGATCTGGCCGAGATGTGCGCCGATTCCTGGCGGTGGCAGCAGCAACCTCGCTGACCATCGGTAGCCTCGCCCTGTGACTGACATCCTCGAGGCAGCACGCGCCTGGATCGCCGGTGACCCCGATCCGGAGACGTCCGCCGCCCTGCAAAGGATGATCGACTCCGGGGATCTATCCGCCCTGGAGAGAGCGATGGGCGGGACGCTCAGCTTCGGCACGGCGGGGATTCGAGGCGAAGTGGGGCCTGGCTCGAACCGGATGAATCGAGCCGTGGTGATCAAGACGACCCGCGGGCTCGCCGATTACCTGATAGAACAGGGCGGGGGGCTACCCGATGCCCCTGTGATCCTGGGGTTCGATGCCCGGCCTTCGAGCCGGCAATTTGCCGAAGACGTGGCCGGTGTCCTGGCGGCAGCGGGAATCCAGGTCGGTTTCTTCCCCGAGGTGACTCCAACCCCACTGGTGGCCTACACCGCCAAGCATGTTGGTGCTCCGGCGGCGGTGGTGATCACCGCCAGCCACAACCCCCCGGCGGACAACGGATACAAGGTCTACGGATCCAACGCGGCCCAGATCATCCCTCCGGCGGACACTGCGATCGCCGCTGCCATCGATGAGGCCGGGCCGGCCGTCGACGTTCCCCGGCTCGAAGGGGTTTTTGCCGGAAGCTCCGATCTGGTGACACCGGTGCCGGAGGAGATCTTCGAGAGCTACCGGGAGGAGGTGTACCGGTCGAGACCCAATCCTCAGACTTCGGAATTCAGGATCGTCTACACACCACTCCACGGTGTCGGGGCCAGGATTCTCAATCGGCTGTGCGCCCAGGCCCATCACAGTGGCATCCTCACGGTCCCCGAGCAGGCGGCGCCGGATGGCAGATTCCCGACGGTCAGCTTTCCCAACCCGGAAGAACCGGGCGCACTCGACCTGGCCCTTGCCCTGGCGGAGAAGGAACAGGCTGCCCTGTTGATCGCCAATGATCCCGACGCCGACCGTCTCGCTGCCGCCGTGCCCTCGGCAGGGGAGTGGAGATTGCTCAGCGGCAACGAGTTGGGCGTGCTTCTGGGAGATTACGTGCTGCGTTATTGGCGTGATCCCCAACCACCGATAGTGGTCAACTCGGTGGTCTCCTCCCCGATGCTGGGTGAGATCGCCCGGAAACGGGGAGCCCACCACGCGGTGACCCTCACCGGGTTCAAATGGATCATCAATGCCGGGCTCATCCTCGAGGCGAGGGGAGAGGGCCGGATTGCCTTTGGTTACGAGGAGGCCCTCGGCTACTCGATAGGGAGGACGGTCCGGGACAAGGACGGCATCTCGGCCGCGCTCGTCCTTTGCGACCTGGTCGCAGAGGAGCAAGCCCAGGAACGGACACTTCTGGACCGGCTCCACGACCTGTGGAACGAAGTGGGCCTTTGGGTCAGTGCTCAATATTCGATTGGCCGCATCGGCCCCACCGGTCAGGAGGAGATCGGGAGGGCTGTCGAAGTCCTGGCTGAGAGGCCCCCGACCACCGTTGGTGGTCATGAGGTCGTGTCGGTGACCGACTACCGGGTCGGCGCCGATGCACGCCCGATCTGGCTGGGGGAGCAGGACCTGATCGAGATCAGGTTGACCGATGAGGGAAGGGTCCTGGTCCGGCCTTCGGGCACCGAGCCCAAGCTCAAGGTCTACGTCGATCTCCGTGGGGATCCTGGATCCGATCCCGACGCGGGACACCGTCAGCTGACGGCCCGAGCCGCCGAGATGGCCGAGGAAGTGGGGGAGGGGCTTACATTCTGAGCGAGGTCAGCCGGGGCGACCGCCCCGCTGCTGACGATAGAGATAGAGCCATCCCAGACCATGTACCACCACCGCCGCGAAAAGCACGACGCTCGCCTCCGGATACCCGGCAATCAGAGCGACCAGACCCGCGAGACAAGCAGTCCCGACCAGGGCAACCCGGGCGCCGTTGAGAGGGCCAAACACGGGGCAAGGGTAGTGATGGCCCTGACGGTGCTGTCGATCTCCACGGCTTGCGCTGATGCCACAGGGGATGTCATTGGCTCTACCAGTCCCACGACCCTTGCCCTGGTCACGACCACGACCAGCCCGATCACCACGACCAGCTCAATGGTCGAGACCACAACTACTACCTCGGCTTTCCAGGAACTGGCCGCCGGCGCCCTGGTCACGCCAACCGGGGTAGTGGTGGCGATTCTCGATCGAGGCAACACCGGCTTCATTGTGCGGACCCCGTGCGACAACACGGCCACGGTCGGCAACGGAGAGCCGGTAGGTCAGGTCACGGCGGTCCTCGACCCCGGGCATGGCGGCTCGATCGACTCGGGGGCGGTCGGCTCCAATGGCCTGAGAGAGGCCGACGCCAACCTGACTCTGGCCCTCGCCACCGAGCGTCTGCTCGTGGAAAGGGGGATATCGGTGATCCTGACCCGCACCGCCGATTATGCGGTCCGCATCGGGGTGAGGTCCCAACTCGCCGACGACCTCGGTGCCAAGATCATGGTCTCGATCCATCACAATGCGCCAACACCGGGGCCGTCAACCGCTCCAGGCACCGAGATCTTCATCCAGAGCGATTCCGAGCGCTCACGACGCCTGGGCGGGCTGATCTGGGAGCATGTGGTCGATGCCCTGTCTCACATAGAAGACGTCCAGTGGTCGGCGGCGCCCGACTCCGGTGTACTCCAGGTGATCAACAGCAACGGAGAGGACGCCTACGGGATGGTACGGCTTCCCGAAACGGTGTCCGTGCTGGCGGAACTGGCCTATGTCTCCAGTCCCAGCGAAGCAGAGATGATCGCCACTCGTGAGTACGTCGAGACCGCATCGCTCGCTCTCGCCGACGCGATCCAGGCCTATCTCCAAGCCGATGATGTGGGCGCCGGCTATGTAGACGAGCCCCGTTTCTTCAATCCCTTGCCCGGGATCAGTGCCGGCAGCTGTGAGGACCCGGCGCTGGGGTAGGGGCTTAGCTTTGTTTCCAGATCGACACCATTGAGCTCCCATTCAACCAAGTTGACATAACGTGGAAGGTATATAGAAGTCACCGTTGCTTCCGGTCCATCCCAATTCATGCCCAAAGAACCACCAAATAGGGGAATGTCGTCACTCTCCATGTCGATCTGTTTCCGTCCGTTCCCTGCGTCGAGGCTGTTGAGTGGCACCGGAAACGGCACCGACGCTCGAGACG
Source organism: Acidimicrobiia bacterium (assembly GCA_035292605.1). GTDB lineage: Bacteria > Actinomycetota > Acidimicrobiia > Spongiisociales > ZC4RG35 > JALYNX01. The sequence continues at coordinate 16,904 of DATDPT010000155.1, read as the reverse complement.
AGAGCACTCGATGAGGTACGGTGGCTGGTGGAGGAGTTTCTAGGTTTGAACGAAGAGCAGTGGTGGCAAGTCGGCCCCACAATCGCCTTGGTTCTTGTGACGATCGCCTACGTCGTATACACCGCTCGCCTTTCCGCCCATGCCAAATCGTCGGCCGCCAGTCCTGCTGCATCCGCCACCGCAGCCCAACGAGCGCTTCAGCTGCAGACAATGCCCATTCTCCATGCACAGGGGGTAGGCCGAGCTGGCGGCGGTCAGCTGAGAGTTCAGGTCGCTGACCTGACTGGGGCGCCGGCATTCAGACTTCAGATTGGCCGAGATCGAGTTCTTCACCACCGACCAGCTCAAGTCTCGGGCAAGCTCGGCGGATCTGACTGCTGCGGCGATGACGGCCGGATCCGTGATCTCCACCGCCCGCCGGCAGCGCTGACACCACACACCGGACCTCCAGCCATCTAGCTCCGGGGTGGCTCGCTAGGGGCGGAGTCGCCCCCCTCTGCGTTTCGTCGGCAAGAATGACACAGTGGTTGTTCGAGTGGACGTGCCGACCGAGCTGATCGCTTGGGCAGCCGAGCGGTCCCGAATCGATGAGGGGGAGCTAAGAGACCGCTTTCCCCAGTTCGTCGATTGGCTGGCGGGTGAGCGGCAGCCAACGCTCCGACAGCTCGAGAACTTCGCCCAGGCCACGGCTACCCCGGTCGGATACTTCTTCCTCGCCGAGCCACCCGAGGAGCCGCTCCCGATCCGGGATTTTCGGAGGATGACTGCCGCCGCCCGACGTCCGACTCCTGATCTCCTCGACACCATCTACCAGTGTCAGCAGCGCCAGGAGTGGTATCGCCTCTACGCCGAGGCCGTCGGGTTCAATCCCCTTGGTTTCGTCGAGGCCTTCACGACCAACACGCCGCCGGTCGAAGGGGCCACCCAGATGCGGGCTGCCCTCGGGTTTGGGCTCGAGCAGAGAGGCAACACCTGGAGCGATGCGTTTCGACGGTTGAGCGACAACGCCGAGGAAATCGGGTGCCTTGTCATGGTCAACGGGGTGGTCGGAAGCAACACCCGACGCAAGCTCAATCCAAGAGAATTCCGGGGTTTCGCCCTGGTCGATCCTCTCGCCCCCACCGTTTTCGTGAACGGGGCGGATACCAAGGCTGCTCAGGTATTCACCCTCGCCCACGAGCTGGCCCACATCTGGCTTGGCCGATCCGGTTTGGACAACGTGAACCTCGGACGGCCATTTGTTGGCGATGTCGAGACGTGGTGTAACGAAGTCGCCGCCGAGTTCTTGGTCCCGCTCGACGAGATCGTGGGTCGATATCAGCCCGAGGAGGAGTTGACCGACGAACTGAATCGACTCGCACGCATTTTCAAGGTGAGCACCCTCGTCATCCTTCGAAGGGTCTATGAAGCCGGTTTTCTCGAGTGGGCTGCCTTCCGAACGGCATATGAAGAAGAACTCGATCGGGTGCTCTCCTTGTCCGACGAAGGTGGCGGGGATGGCGGCAACTTCTACAACACCCAGCCTCGTCGTGTCAGTAAGACCTTCGCCAGAGCGGTGATCGCTGACACCCTCGAAGGGCGCACTACCTATAGCGAGGCCTTCCACCTCCTCGGCGTAAGGAAGACCTCCACCTTTGCCGAGATGGGCGAGAAGCTCGGAGTCGTCTGATGGCATATCTCCTCGACGCCAACGTGTTTATCCAAGCCAAGAACGACCACTACCCCTTTGCGGTAGTTCCCGCATTCTGGGATTGGATCGACCGAGAGAACGGGAACGGACAGGTCTTCAGCGTCGACCGGGTTCGAGTCGAGCTGATCGCAGGCAGTGACGAGCTTGCCACATGGGCCCAGAATCACCACGGTGAATTCTTCATCCAGCCCGACCCGGCAACCGTCGCAACTCTCGGCACGGTGAGTCATTGGGCCAACGGAGCGGGATACGACCAGGCGGCCGTAGCGACCTTCCTCAACGGAGCGGACTACTACCTCGTCGCCGAAGCTCTCGCTCACGGCCAGCAGATCGTGACTCACGAGGCTTCACACCCCGACGCCCGGAAGAGAATCCCAATACCCAACGCATGCGAAGCGCTCGGCATCAACTACCAGAATCCATTCCAAATGCTTCAGGCCGAAGGCCCCCGTTTCATCCTCGGGCCCTAAGAACCCTCACCCCGGCCTCGACGGGGCCATGCTCCCTTGGATTCCATCGCTTCCACATTTCCTTCCAGTGCTGGTCGGGTGATCTGCTACTAGGGATGCCGTCAGCTGACCGTTAAGGTCCAATGGTCGTCGGCGGAGACGAAAGGACCAAGATGAGACGAGGCATCCTCGTTGCTCTCATCGCCGCTGCTGTCGGTGCCTGCGCCGTGGCCACCGAGACTGACGACACCAGCACAACGAGCACGACTGGGGCTGTTACCACCAGCTCCTCGGAAGCTTCGACGACAACGACTGTTCCACCGCCGACCACGACAACACTGCCGCCCACAACCACCACCACGATCCCGACGATCTCGAGTGGGGTTTGGGTGGTCGGATCAGAGGTCGAGCCCGGCGTTTACCGGGTTGCCGGGTACTGGGCACGTCTCGACGATGCCGTTGAGATCATCGACAACGACGGCGTCTACGACAATGGTCTGGGCCTGGTCAACGTTCTTGAGTCCGACGCCTACATCGAGGTCAACGGTGAAATGATCTCGATCCAATACCTCCCTGTGCTCGACCCCATCGCTTCGGGGTTCACGGAGGGCACCTACCTGGTCGGAGTTGACATCGCTCCTGGTCGATATCGGGTCACTCCAGTCGAAGCCGGCGGCCACGCCTACTGGGCCCGTCTCGACGACCACCGAGAGATCAACGACAACGACCTCGCAGAGGGCCCACTGATCGTGATTGTCAGTGAGTCCGACTGGGCGTTGACGTTCACAGGATCCATCGAGGCGTTCCCGGAATGAGAGCGCTGAGAGTCGTCGCCACCGGGACCCTCTTTGTCGTGACGGTGGGATGTAGTGGGTTTGCCACTACGACCACCACAGGGTCCGTCAGCACAACATCCGAAGCCACCACGACGACAACAGCGCCTCCGACGACCACGACTACCCGCCCGACCACCACCACGAAGGCTGCCCCTGAGCCCCTACGACTGGGCGTTGTTGACCATGTCCGAGATGGCGGCATGGCGGGACGGAGAGTTTGCGCCAGGGATAATCAATGACCTCGCCCTCTCCTGTGTCAATTCGATGACCGGATCCGCCGCCATGGGTCAAGTGCTAGTCGACGATATCTCCCGAGTGCTGGGGATCGCAGCGGCCGCCGAGGATGGCAACGCAACCATCGCCGAAGCCTCGACCAGCCTCATCGACGCCGAAACCCTGTGCGGTTAACACGTCGACTGACTTGCCACCTGTTCCACACTTCCTTCTCGGGCTCCCTCCCTGTGATCGGGCCTCAAGTTTGTATGAGGTGGGTCAAAGCTGGGAGAGCGGTGGTTGACTTTTCTAGCCCTACCTGAGCCAACTTGACATAACGTGGATTATGGGTCAACTCACGAACTACCAACCCACGCCACGACCACAGCTCAAACCTCTCGCATCCCCACAAGAAACACCAAAGGGAAGGGAATCCGGAGTCAAATAAGGTGGTTCTCCTGTCCGACCACGCTGGCCGATCACTTCATCTCTCAGTATTCGGTTGTCAATTAGCCAGCGAACGTACTGAGAATCCTCAACTGGTCAAGCGAAGATTCGGTTCAGCTCTCCCATTGTTCGGGTAACGCAGCCCATCTACCAAGAGAATGGGATAACCGACACGGGAATCGACCACTTTCAGCGATGCGAATGTAAGCGTCGTGCAGATGGAGTCGTTAGATATCCTGCAGGTTCTGCGGATCGATCCGAAAGAATCACGGAAATCGAAGGGCCTTACGGAGTTCGCAGCTTGTCGTAATGAGGACAGCGCTTCACCCAATCGGTCATGGGTTCAGCTGTCCCGATCGTCTCGCTCTTGCAGTCGCTTCTTCAGCCACAGCTCAGGAAACCGATAGACCGGGAACTCGGGACTGAGCTTTCCACCAGCATGACGCAACGTGGTGTAGATACTCTGCAGCTCCTTCAAGCGCTCCACTACATCAATCACTTCTGGGAGCACTTCCTCGTGCCATAGAGCTGCGGCTTCTTCAGCGGTCACTCGTTTGGCATCACTGAGAGCTTCGTTCACCTTCAGCTGTTGAGACAGAACGAGCGAGTGCTGATTCTCTGCTTGACGATGCAGCAAGTCGACCTCTGCTTCCAGCTTGGATGCTTTGACAACGTCCTCTGAAGTCTCCATCTGCATGTCTCGTCGACGCTTCTGAGTACCGATCGCCTTGCGTTCGATCTTCTTCAGCTCCATCTCAAGCAGCTCAAGCTTCTCGCTCTCCTGCTGATACACAGCGTCCGAGTGCGGATCCGTGAGCCGGTCCCGGACGTACTGCAACGATATGTCTGCTCTAGTGGTCGTGGTCATTCGCGTTCCTTCCTATTGCGTCCGTACAAGTCTCGATCTGAACTCGGTTTCGCTGCTCCCTTCTGAGCAGTCGTCATACGTCGAGCAATGGTCACGGCAGCGGGTAGGCCTCCGGTCATGGCTCGGACAGCTGTCACAGAGGAATGCGGAGTCAGTAGCGACTGAGCCTTCTCCACGTTGCTGGCTATCACTTCTACTTCGCTGGCAGTCAGCTTCGCTCCGTATTCGTCATTGATGCTTGCCGCTATCTGGTTCCAGTCCATGTCGTCTCCTGTCTTGATGCTCGGTCTCTGTTGTGTCCTCACGTTCCAGGTCTCTGCAACCAGTTCCTTGTCGGACGGATAGTTGTGCTGCAGGCAGGACCACAAGTCGGTCGCATTGCTCAGCCAGAACACTTCGCTGTTGTCTATCGGGCAGGGTGCAGTCGGTCTCTCTGCAGCTGCATCGAGCACGCTGTCCTTACTCGCAGCTTGCACAATGCTCTTCGCAGTCTCCATGGCAGCCTTCGTTACGTAGAACTGCTCTCCGATTGGGTCAGCCGGCGGATCATGCTTGGCACACGTGAACTCACCTGCTCGTTTCCAGAACAAGACGGAGCCGCATGTTGAACACGGATTTGATGGCAAGTTCATTGCTGTATCTCCTTACTTAGACAACGGGACATAGGCGAAGCTGAATCGAGCAGGCATGCGGTGGGTTCCGGATCGCGAAAATCGGATGGACCGCGGATCCTTGCCGAGCTAAACGGAGACGCGATGTGGAGCTACACGGATTCGATTTCCTGATTCCGCGGATGGGGTGCGGACCGCTATCAAAGATCGTGTTATCTGAACGCTGTGGCCCGGACTGGAGCGAATAGGCGAATGCGCCGTTCGCTAGATGCTCCGCCGTCCATGAAGTGCGACGCGAACTTCGATGGGTCCCAACTCGGAACAGGAATGTCCGCGAATCACAGGAGTGGTCCATAACCTTTCTTATGTCAACTAACTCAGTCATCGGCACCCATCCCGATCATGTGCGCATCTTGGATACCCTCTTCTTCGAGCTCCACATCCTCTATGTACAGCTCGCGCTCTCGATCGCTCTCATAGTGAACGACAAGCTCAACCTGGACATTGCCGTTAGACACTTCGAGTCCGAGCCACTTGCTCATTAGCTCCAGTGCTTTGACCTGATCAGCACTTCGCGGTTTGGGTCGAGTGTCGAAGGCGATCTGACTGAGTCGTTTGAGGACGGCTTCTGCAGTTATCTCCGTGTTCTCCCTCAACCTCTCCTGTATCTGCTGAACAGCCCTCTTAACGTTGGGTTGCTTCAAGAGCTCAGTCGCTTGTGCTGCAGCGGACTGCGGCGAATATCCCGCACGCACAGCTGCGTGAGTCTGACTGCCCGGGTCAGAGATGTACTCAAGTACGAACATTGCTTGACGGCGGGTCAGGCCGAAGCTGCCAAATACATCACGATCTGCATAGCGAGAGTCGACTGCTGTCCCATTTGCCGTAGCAGGCGGCTTCTTAGTCCGTACCCGCGCTCCCCTACTCCGCAGCTCAGCCAGCGACCGCTTAGACATCGCTGTCCTCGTGTAGAAGGCCCAGCTGCCTCCAGACCTTGGCTTCAGCTTCGAGTAGGGAGGTGCCTTCGCATAGGTCCCTGGTCACTGGCAGTAAGAACTCGTCTTTGACTCTCTGCTCACCCCATGTCTCGCCAGTGCTGCGCTCAAGAGCTTGGGTCAGACTGACTACCGCCTTGCGCGGTACGGCAACGATCACCGAATCAGTCATCCGCTCCCCCATCGCCTTTGGCAGTCTCTAGTCGAGGCAGCTCCGCCGAGGAGGAAAGGACGTGACACCCGAACAACGGCGAAGCTGCCTCGAAAACTAACTGTGGCTAGCGCAACGCTAAGTATCGCGAGCACTACGAGCAAAAATATATAGCCAGTCATCACTAGAACTCTCTGTTGCGCCCGTACATGTCTCGATTTGTACCGGACTTGTGCCCATTCGACCGGCGTGTGCTCTTCGTTACAGGCCCGTCTCCCAGCGTGTCAACGGCCTTCTGCACAGCCTTTGTCTCAATGACTTTTGCCTGCGGCAGAGCTATTGCCCGCAAGGTCGCTTCTTCCACCTGTGCTTCGTTGAGACCAAGGGCACGAAACTGCTCCCGCAAGCTCTTCAGAACGGCCTCTGAGTAGGTCTTGTCGAACGACCTCCGAACCATTCCCTTGACGGCGGCCGGCGTGAACGTTGCGTTGTAGTGACTGTTCAGAGTCTTGGCCATCTGCTCCCAATTGACGTCGAGTTCGTCCAACATGCTGTTGTCCATGCCTACTCCTTCAGTATCCATATCTGGGGTATGGCACCCCTCTTGCCTTTGCGCTTACCTGCCCGAACCTCGAGCACCTCAAGCTCTTCGCCGCGTTTCTGGACGGATTCGACTCGCAGCTTGACAGTCGTGTAGCGACCCTTGTTTCCCTTGAACACCTCGCTTGTGATCTGAGACCGCCTCAACTGACCTGCACTTCCCAAGGCTTGCACTACCAAGTCCAGATCCGGGTCTCCGGTGCTGTTCTCGTAGTCGAAGAGGTACTTGGCAGAATTGGCGCAGTATTCCCATACAGCTAGAGCCGCTTCAAGGTGTTCTATTGTGGTGGCCTCAGCGTTGTCATCCAGGATGGTAAAGAGCAAGGCCAAGCGACGAATATGGGCTCGGGCCCGGTCCAGCAACTTACTGACAAGCCCTGGAGTTGGACCTGTTATGACGTGGTATACGGCTTCGTCCCAATACTCCTTGGCGTCGTCGTCGAAATCTATGAGCTGTTCCGTTTGAGCTAATTCGACGACTTTCTGCAACTTGTCGATCAGTGGCTCCATGTCTTCGTCAGGAACAGGCATGCCTCTCGGGACTTCCTGTCGACGGGAGGTCATCACGAACAGGAAGCGATTGCCTAGCCCATTGACGATGTCAATTTTGGCGAACAACTGGAGCAGCTCTTCCTCGGTGATGTGACCGACAGCGGAGAAGTGGACTCCTTCTACAAAGTCCGCCTTCACAGTCGGGTTGGTCAGCTCCGATTGATCGAAGGCTTCACGCAACACATCCGGCAGGGTGTTGTTCTCCCGTTTCATGACCCGAAGAGTCCTGGCGAACTCTTGTTGCACAAGCATCAAGCGCCCGTTGAGCGAAGGGTGCTGGCTGTTTCCGACGTCCAGGACTGGGTGGGCCTGTAAGATTCCGCTTACTTCTTCGTTGCTTTTGGCCCGTCGGAGTTGAGCAAAGACTTCATCCGGATCGCCCTGCACTCGCTTGATGTACTTAATCAGCCCTTCACCAGACGAAAGCGAGCCGAGAACCCGATCCTTCGTCCACGGTGCATCCACCTTTCGTAGAACCGCCCTTACGCGACTCCAAGAAGTGCCCTTGCCACTGAGGCTGGTGTCTCCCACCAGCAACACGAATAGGCGTGCGGGATGACGATCATCTTCCGTCACGAAGTGAGTGCCCGATCCAACGATGTTGCCGATGCCGGCCAGCAGCTGCATCAGGAGAGCCTCCTTGGAGGCTTCGGTGTACGGGGCAATGGCGTTCACTATGTCGCCGGCTAGCCCATGGAAGGCTTCATCGGCCATGATGGGTGGCAGGCCGGGTGGGCGCGGTATCTGTCGGTATCCCTCCGTCGAGAAGCGTTCAGATGACATAAGGCGACCGTATACCACGGTCACAATATGGTCAAACGCTCCACGTCGACCGTCGAGTTAGTTTCGCCTAGCCTTAGTTAGGGCTTCTGAAACGCCCCTGTCTATGTCGTGTCTATATCAGATTTCTTTTCGTATTTCTGCCGATGGCATATACGCGCAGCCAAATACGCACCAGAAGCTAACGAAACTTACGCATACATACAGATACAGACGCCATAGCTACCTGAACTAGCTACGTATGGACTACGAACCCGCTACGAGGCGAAGAGGCTGCTGGCTCTATCCCGTCCGCCAGCAGCCCCTCCTCCTGTGTGTTGTCACCGACTGGTCTGTGTTCTCCGCGCCACACCCTGAGCGTGCGCATCCGATGCGCGACAGCGTGGCCCTCTGTAAACTACAAGTGTGTAGTTCTGAGGCATGGAGAAGGCGATGACTGCGTCGAGATGGACTTGTGATGAATGCCGCTATGCCGAGAACGGGTGGCCTCACAGCCTCTTGAAGTGTGAGTTGCTACAACGCCCGGTCAAGGGCAGTGATGAGTGTGCCGTCAACACAGAGGCTTTGCGTCGCACGGTTGAGGCGCAGGAACATCTCGACGACCACCTCCGACTTCTTCGGGAGGAGCATCGCCAGTTGGGAATATTGGAAGCTTAGGGCCAGCATTGGCTACCAGATGGTGAGAGTGTCTTCAGCCTCATGCGAGATCTCGAGGATGACATCGAAGAGTTCCAGAACCAGGTGGATCCGCCACGCAAGGCCCTGATTTACCTAGCGCCGAAGTCCAGGGCCACACAACGTCAGTGCCCAACCTGCGGGTGGATGCCACTCGATTCGACGGTCAACTCCTGCCCGACACACAAACTGCCCCTGATTGTCCGGCCGAGGATCGCAACGAAGGTCTAGCCGAAGGCAGTGCGCAACAGCTCCAGTCACAAGGAGATATGCCAGCTGCTCGGGAACATGTGACAGCTGACCCCGGGCATGGTAACGCTGAATCTGAGGCGGACTAGCTACCGGGCTCTATCCCATCCGCCGTTTAGCTGACTACCGTAGATATATGTCCTACCGCGATTACCGCACCCCTGAGCAGAGGGAAGACTACGTCGATCCTGAGCGGGACACGAAATGGGAGAACGACTTCAACCTCATCATCGACATGATGGCGCTAGCAGTCGATCTGAAGTTTTCTGGCTACGACAAGCTAAACGACGCTCTGGACGAAGCCCATACGGAGCTTGAGAGAACTCGACCCCGCTAACAGGCGGGTTCAACGAGCAGCTGCCGGCCCCTATCGTGTCCGGCCCGGCAGCCCCACGGTTAGCTAACTATCTCAATGCTGTGTGCGCAGTTCTGATGTAGGCCTAGCCCAGAAGTGCTGGCGACACAAAGGGCAGATGTACTCCCGCACTCTGATGTCACCTTCATTGCAGAAATCAGGAGTCTGGTGCCCGTAGCAGTTGTCACATCGGATGTAGAGGTCGAACCAGACTTCATCGGGAGGCTGCTCGTCGATCCCTAGGTATGTCGGGACGGCTCCTGTTAGAAGGCAGAGAGCTTGCCATTCTGGTCCGTGGTCATTCTTGACCTGTCCCATCTCCCGCCAGTGCAGGTAGTGGGCGTACTCGTGACGAACCACGTCCTCGACCTTTTCGGGGGAACAGGTTTCCAGGGTCTTCGGCGCTACATCAAGCCAGTGTTTGTCGCCTTCCTCGTGAAATCGTCCGAACACGACGTACGCGAACTCATGCAGTTCGACGCTGAATCTGAGTCCATCAAGCCCGTCTGATCCAAGCAAGGCTGACAACTTTTGAAATTCGCATTCAGCAACCTTGCGGTTGTCGCTCTCGATACTCATGTCCCAGACGGCAGGAATAGGTTCCTCAGCTTTCCACCGGCGGCTTATCCCGACGAGCCACCGCTTCCTTTGCGCCCTCAGGGAGCACGTCCCAGATTGCTTCCTCCGTCTTGATCTGGGTGATGCGCTCATCGACTATGCGATTGACGAGCTGGAAGAGTGCAAGAGCCATCTCCCGGTTGTCACTCTCGATCTGCCCGGGATGAATGCCGTTGCCCGTAATCCGCACCGCATCAAAGATTCTCTGATAACGCTCAGGAAGCCCATCCTTCACGAGGGCCCCAATCTTGTCGTTAAGCGTTCCATTCTCGAATCCCAGGTCAACCAGCAATTGCTCCACGCAACTCCGGAGCAAGGCTGCAGCGGCACGCGGCGAAGCATCCAGCACATCGCGTGCTTCGTTGTAGAACCGCGCCGACGGTTCGGGCATGTCTGGACTGGGCGGTGGTGCGGTCGAGTAACGGGGATAGACCATCGCCCCTTCCTCTTCATGCCAAAACGAGTTTCGGGTGCAATGAGCACAGGAGGACATCCAGACGACCGTCGACTCCCAGCTTGTGTATTGCCGAACAATCAGCACGTCCCATTCTTGATGTGCGTATGCACCGCAATACGGGCAGTTGAAGGCTTCAACTTTGAACTCAGGCGCTACGTAGTCACTCACAACTCACCAATGATGCATTGGGTCCTGGCAAATTACAAGCGCGTAATACAGAAGTCCCGGGGATGGTAAAGACGCATCCGACAGAGCAAGAGGCTCCTGGGTCAGGAGGAGCCCAGAACTAGAGCCGTGTGATGGTTCGTTCGTAAAGGACAGGGCCGGATGGCTCAGGGCAGCCGCCGAAGTGGTCGGCCAGCCTGCAGAACATTCGGGCGATCATGTTTCGCATCCTCTGGATGATAGCAGTAGATTGCGATAGGTAACGATCAAAGAGGCAAAGACCCCGCCTTTCGGCGAGGCCTCTGTCTTCCCAGTCGGTTTCGCTCAGCTCTTGACTGGGAGCTCTTTCTTCACCTTCGTGATCTGCGCCTTGGTGGGCTGCTGACCTGGTCTCAACTTCAGGGCATGCAGCTGCTCAATCGTCTGCAAGCCCAGCTTGTCGGCTCTGGCCTGCTGTAGACGACGTCCAACTTCCTTCCGTTGCTCGTCGGTCATGGTCCGCTTCTTGCGACCGTCCTTCTGACCGCTCTCTGCTGACTCGATCGCATGGTCGAGACCTCGCTCCAGCTCTGACAGCTGGTCGTTCAGGTTCCCGACTGCCTCATCGATTCTGTCGGACAGGTCCTGGATCCACTCGGCCAGGCTCGCCACTGTGTGTTTGCTTGCCATCTCTGCTCCTTCTGTATGGCGGATGACGGCGGGCGACGCTATGGATAGTTCGGGACTGGTCAAGCGATCTCCGAAGAACATTTCCAGATCGTCCAGTAGTCCTGCGAGTGCTGCAGATCCTTCTTCCAGTCGGAAGTCAGCCTCTGGAATCTGCAGCCACTTCGCGTAGTGCCATGCGGCTTCCACTCCTAGGTGCACCTTCTCCATGGCCTCGTAGTGCTCCTTGCCCCATGTGTGGTCCCGGTAAGAAGTCCGGTATCCTTGACGCAGATCCTGGATCACACGGTTCGCCACGTTGGTGACTGCGAATCGGGTATCCACGATTGCTCGAATCAGGTCGTTCAGCTCGTTTCTCACACCGTCTCCTAAGAAACCGAGAGAATCAGTGGAGAGAACGTGGATTATGAGTCAATCCATTCACCTCACTCCCACATCACTCCCCGTCCCCTCCCACTCCCCCTTCATCACAACCCCACCAAAGGGGAATCCCGGAACAATTCAGATGGTTCTCCTGTCCGACTAGACAGCAGAGGTTTTGAAATGGCCACAGTGGCACTCAACAAAGAGACATTCGACCAGACGATCCAGGACAACGCGACCGTGCTCGTCGACTTCTGGGCTGAATGGTGCGGCCCGTGTCGTTCATTCGCGCCGAACTACGAGGCTGCGTCGGCGAGCAATCCGGACATGGTGTTCGCCAAGGTCGACACCGAGGACCAGCAGGAGCTGGCCCAGGCGTTCGGGATCCGCTCGATTCCGACTCTGATGGTGTTCCGGGACCAGATAGTCCTCTATTCACAGCCGGGCGCTCTGCCCCCCGACATGTTGGAGGACCTGATCTCACAGGTACGCGAGGTGGACATGGACGAGGTACGGGCCCAACTGGCCGCCCACGAGGCGGAGCTGGCAGCCGACCCCGACCATGACCACGCTCATAACCATGATCACGATCACGCCCACTGAGGGGCACGGTCAGCTTTGAGCCCGCGGTTTCCTGTAGACCGACACGTGCTGTCCCGATCGCTCGGTGAACGGTCGGCGGTCATACCAACCCCAGCGCTCCTCCAACTCCAGCCCGGCTAGCCGTCCCATCAGATCCATCTCCGTCGGCCAGGCGTAACGGATCGTCACCGGCAACACGACCGTCGATCCGTCCTCGAGACGTCGCACCTGGTGGGAGATCACCGTCTGGCCGAGTGGGTCGTGGATGGCCAGCTCGTAGGCGTGGGCCTCGTTGGAACTGATGCTGGAAACCCCGATTCGGGTCCCGAGATGGTCGTAACGGCTCGGGTCGGGGACGAAGGTGTCCAACACGAATCGGCCTCCGGGCTCCAGGGCGCGGGCGACGTTCTGGAAGCACTCCACTTGTCTCCCCTGATCGAGCAGGGCGAACAGCGTGTTGAATGTCAGATAGACGAGGGGGAATTGCCCGTCTACTTCGACGTCGGCGAAGTCACCCACCGCCACGGAGATGCGATCTCCTCCTTGTTTCGCCCGCAACAGGCTGATCATCTCCTCTGAGATGTCGATCCCGGTGACCGAGACGCCTGCCTCCGCCAGAGGCATTGCCACCCTCCCCGACCCGATCGCCAGCTCCAGTGCCCGGGGCGGAGTGCCGGCCAAGGCCCGGAGGAACCCGATGGTGGCGGTGTCGATCTCCTCATAGATCGAGTCGTAGAAAGGCGCCCATCGCTGCCCGTAGGTTCCGATGTCGTATTCACTCATGACCCCAACTCTGGCAGTTCCGGGTGGAGACTTGCCAGGATTTGCCTACTCTCCCCCGGCATGTCTGCAGATCTGAGTGTGATCGCCGCCCTCGATGCCAACTCGATCCGGTATGAGGAAATGGCGTGTGACCCCGATCTGGCCGACACCGCCCAATTCTGCGCTGCCTACGACGTCCCGATGGATCGATCGGCGAACACCATCCTCGTCGCCTCGAGGAAGCCGGAAGGACACGTTGCCGCCTGTCTGGTGCTCGCCACCACCCGTCTCGACGTCAATGGGATGGTCCGCCGCCGGCTCGGGGTCCGTAAGGCGAGTTTCGCCTCCGCCGAGCAGACCAAGGAGCTCACCGGGATGGAGATCGGCGGCGTCACCGTGTTCGGGCTCCCCAGCGGGATACCGGTCTGGATCGACGGCCAGGTGCTGGCCCCGGAATGGGTGATCATCGGCGCCGGGTCCCGCTCGGCCAAGATCAAGCTCGACCCCCGTCAGTTCGTCGGGCTCGAGGGGGTCGAGATTGTCGACGACCTCGCGCTCCCGGTCTCAGCCTGAGCTGCGAAGCGACTTCCTGATCAGGAAGCCATAGCCCACCAGCCCAATGACAAGGAACGAGAACCACTGGACGGCGTAGGCGAGATGGGGCCCCTCGTCGTCGAATGTCGGCGGATCGACCGGGATCGGGAGCTCGGCCTCCCACTCCCCTATCGCCACCAGGTACACCGGTGATAGAGGCAGGGAAACCTGGTCCTGGATCCTATCGATGTCAACCCGGTTCAAGGCCACCAGCCGGCCGTCTGCGGGGTCGAGAGGCCCGAGCGCCCGTCTCTCCTGGGTAGGGGCCAGCCACCCTTCCACGGTGACCACCCCGGTCGGGGGCGGCGCCGCCGTCACCGGCACTTGGTCCATTTCCAGGGGCACCCACCCACGGTTGACCAGCATCGCTGAACCGTCCTCCGTCAGCAGCGGAGTGATGACATGGAAGCCGGCGACCTCGCGATAGACCTGGCTCCGGATCAGCACCTCGGATTCGGGGACGAAGATGCCGGTCGCCAGAGCCCGGCGATCACTGAGGGAGTCGAGGTCGGAGCCGGCGGCCGACACCAACAGAGTGGCGTCAACCGGCTCGGCCTCGAACCGGGACTCCCCCACCGTGTTGGCCAGACGTTGCTCGTCGAGCCGATGGAGTTGCCACATCCCCAGATTCACAAAGACGACCGAGATGACCAGCAGCACCACGTGGGCGATCATCCACCGCGGGGTGAGCAGGGCCCGCAAGACTCAGGCCGCTAACGGGATCTCGTTGTCGTCGTCTTGCATGGCAAGTGCTGCCGTCTCCAGATCGGGCTCGGGTCGACGGATGGCGACCGGTGTCCTGACCAGCTGATCCGCCAGCCTGGGCTCGATCTTCCCGGCGGCGAGCAAGACACGGGCGAGGTCATCGCTCCAGTACCAGGGCATGGGACACCTCCAGGAATCCGACAGGACGGGGACGTCGGTCACTGTACCTCTGAACCAGCCAGCCAAAATCGCCAATGACCGCGGGGATTCAGACCTGCACCGGCTCCAACTCTTCGACGTCGCGCAGCTGGACCTGCTCGGCCACCACCTCGATGCGACTGCGGCGACCATCGGGCGCCTCCCAGAACCGCCGTTGCACCGAGCCACACACCCAGATCCGGCGGCCGGTCTCCGGTGTCTCCTCGATGAGCTCCTCGGGCGGGTCCCACATCGAAACCGGGATCACATCGACCCGTCGCCGCGGCTCCTCGCTGCGCACCGTCACCAGGTAGCGGATCAGACGGGTTCCCGACTCGAAGATCTTGATCTCCGGTGGAACCGCGAGCCGCCCACAAAGGACGATCAGATTGAGATCCATGACACTCCCCCATTCCATCGATCGGGGAAATGCGGATGTCACGAGTGTGTCGGATAGCAGTGACAGATTCGAGAGGGAACCCAGGAATCGCCTGGGCTCTAACTAGCCCGTTTCTCGAACAGCGCGAAGTACGGGTAACAGCTCGGGTCGACCTCGACTGCGTTGTCGACGTGGTACAGGTGGAGGTCCAGTTTGTTGCTGTTGTCGATGATCCGAGTCTTGAACTGGGCCGGGTCGTACCAGCGGGCGAACCGGGCCCCCACCCCCCAGAGGTGTTTCACGCCACCCTCATCCACCCAACCAGCGTCGTTCACCGTTGAGTACTCATCGCGTATGAACAGGGGAACCACGAGCAGCTTGCCACCGGGTCGAAGCAGACGTTGCGCCTCTCGGAAGAACCTGATGTCGCTCCTGCCCTCAAAATGCTCGAGCGAGTTGTGTAACGACATCTTCGAGACTGAGCCCGTCTTCAACGGAATCCTCGAGGCGTTCCCCCCGATGTCGGTGCCGTGAATCCCTTTCGTCATGTAGTACAAGTCCTGGCGATAGACCTCGCACCCGAAATGACTCTGCACGAAGAACGCAAACGGGCAGTCCTGAGCGGCGATGTCGACATACGTGTCGTCGGACTTCAGATCCAGCCATCGGTAGCTGATGTAGTACTCGACCAGCTTGGCGTCGTCGATCGTGGCCCTCGGGTCCAGATATAGCGTTTTGAAAACTGCGAAGTCCTGGAGGTCGATAGAAACCGAGACAACCGGTCGACCCACCACCTCCACCAAGCGCTGCCTGAAGCTGTCGGTCATGCTGGATCGGGACAAGTCACAGCAGGGCCGTGCGCAGCTCGTCGAGTCCCTCGAAATCGACATCCTGCTCGTCGAGGGCGGCCAGCAGACGCCTCGCCGCTTCCTTGTCCCCCGCGGCGAGGGCGACCCGTGCCGCCACGTACCACCTTCGAACCTCCCCGGGCGCCGGTGATGCCACCAATCGGCCGGGCTTGATCACCACCCAGGCGTCGCGAGCCCGTCCTTCGTCGAGAAGAAACGAGGCATAGACCACCCTCGCCTCGTGGGAGACAGTCGGCGAAGGCTCGAGGTCCTGGATCCGCTCCCAGGTCTTGACCACATCTGACTTCTTCCCCATCGCTCGCAGGCAATCCATCTCGACCGGCATGTGGATCACATCCCCTGTGATCCGGCGGAAGGTGCGCAGCTCGCGCAGCGCCTCCTCCCATTTCCCGGTTCGATAGGCGGCCAGCCCGAATAGCTCCCGAACGGTTGAAGATCGTGGGGCGAGGGTCTTCGCTTCACGGAGGTGAGGCAGGGCGGCGGCATAGCGCTCGTCGGCGAAGTGGTCGAGGGCCTTGGCCAGATGGTTGAGGGCGGGCTCGCGACGGTCCTTGGGTGTCGATCTCAGGATCTCCTCACGGACCCATTTCGGAAGCTGGCCCGAAGCCACCGTTGTAACGGTGTGGTGCCGGCGATCATGGGGTTCCTGTCTGCGGCCCTCGTCGCGACCCTTGGATTTGTGCTGGTTGGATCGACTGCTCACGGGGCTCCCATGTCAAGAAAAAGGGGCCACCAACGGTAGTCGGCAGCCCCTCGACGTTGATTGCCCGGCGGTGACCTACTCTCCCAGGGGATTGCTCCCCAAGTACCATCGGCGCTGACGAGTTTCACTTCCGTGTTCGGAATGGGAACGGGTGGTTCCTCGACGCTCTAGCCACCGGACAAATCTTCGAGTGACTCGGCAACCCGAGCACTCCATAGCGAGCACGCATCTTTGGATTCAAATCCAAGCCCTCGGCCTATTAGTACCGGTCCGCTGAACGCATTACTGCGCTTACACGTCCGGCCTATCAACCTGGTCTTCTACCAGGGGCCTTAACCGGTTACCCGGTGGGAAGTCTCATCTCGAGGTGGG
>DATDPT010000154.1:0-6837 GCA_035292605.1 Acidimicrobiia bacterium | reverse complement strand
CGAGCGAACCGACAGGGCGATCCAATACGTGTCACTGTTGAATGTCGAATCGGTCACCTGTGTCCATGCCGAAGAGGCGGGCTCCGACGACCTGGTGTACACCTGGGACCGGGTGCATCCCACGTTTCCCCTGGAGATCCTCCCCGGTGAGCATGAGTCGATTTCACGACGGGTCGTGGCGCGGGTCAGACAGGAGCGTGACACCCATCCCGATTCCACGGTGACCGTAGTCCTCAGTGAGCAGGTTCGAATCCGTTCCATACTGAGCCCTCTCAGTCATCCACATAGTCTTGCGATCAAGGCCCGTCTTCTGTTCGAGCCACACGTCGTGGTGACCGATCTGAATGTGCTCAGGCGATCCCGGCGCAGCCGCCTCCCCCGCATGTCGATCAGCCATGTTGAGCAGGTCGTCCTCATCTCGGACATGACCCGACCCATTCGAGAGGCCCTGACCTATGCCCAAGGCCTGGGGACGCCGACCACCGCCATCCACATCGACGTTGACGCTGCACAACGTGAACGGCTGGAGCACCACTGGCAGGCTGCGGAATATGACTTCCCTCTCCAGATCGTGCCTAGCCCCTATCGGGAGATCGTCGACCCGCTGGTCGAGTACCTGCGTGAGCGGCGCAGGACCGCGCTCCCGGGCACACTCATCTGCGCGGTCATCCCCGAATTCGTGGTACCGGGGCGGATCACCCAGGTCCTCCACAACCAGACCGGGCTTGCCATCAAGGGGATCCTGGCAGCCGAGGTGGGTATCGCGGTCACCAGCGTTCCATTCCACCTCGACCCCAACTGGCGTCAGGCTCGCCAGCAGACATCTACCGAATCAGTTTCGCCCGATCCTGACCCCACCTGGCCAACGTCGGGCGAACACCGGACCGATTGATGTCTCGCCGCCGACAGTGGGCGGCTTGATCCAAACCGACCTCCCAACATGAGGGTCGCACCCGCACCGAATCACTCGAGCTCGGCGATCGATACGATGGGCGGCCCCGTAACCCCAGGAGCCGCCCGATGCGAATGCCCGACGATCTGGAAGCCGCCTTCAACCGACAAGTCACGATGGAGCTCGCCTCGGCCACTGCCTACCTGCAGATGGCCGCCTTCTTTGCTGACAGCAATCTGGTTGGGATGAGCGCCTGGATGCGGGCACAGGCAGCCGAAGAACGGGCTCATGCCGACCGCTTTCTCGACTTCATCCTCGACCGGGGCAACCGGGTGCACATAGGTGAGGTACCGGCACCGATGGCCGAATTCGACGGGCCGGAGCCGGCTTTCGAGGCCGCCCTCGACCAGGAGCGCGCCGTCACCGAGGCAATCCACGCTCTCTACCGCCTTGCTTCAGATCGGGGCGATCTGGCCAGCTTCCCGTTTCTTCAAGCTTTTATCGCGGAGCAGAACGAGGAGGAATCCACGGCGCAGACAATCCTCGATCGACTGAGACTCGCTTCGGGGGACTCCGGTGCGATCTTCCTTCTCGACCACGAACTGGGGGCGAGAGGGGGCGACGCCCAAGCGTGACCGAGCCGGTTGTTGCGCTTCGTAAGCTGCGGGCTAGTCGGATGAAAGGTCCGTTTCGAATCCCGGGCGAGCCATGAGGAGGTTAGGGATGAATTGGGCACGGCTCTTCTTTGGCTCTGCGGTGGTGGCCGTTGGTGTCGTGCTGCTGCTCGACAACTCCGGTGTGTTGGACGCAGGCGACGTGTTCGGCAGGTATTGGCCGGTTCTGGTCATCGCGGCAGGGTTGCTCTCCTTCCTCGCCAATCCGGGACATTGGCAGATACCACTGATAGTCGTGGTGGTGGGCACCGCTCTCCTGGCGCGCACACTCGAGGTGGTCGATTCGCTCAGCGTCGTCGTTCCAGCCCTGCTCATCCTGATCGGGGTGTTCGTGATGTTCGGAAGGGTCCGACCCGGACACGAGGTATCGGACGCCGATCGAATCTCCAGCTTCAACATCTTCTCCGGGACCGAAATCGCATCGCATTCCGCCGAATTCAAGGGGGGGAACGTGGGTGCGATATTTGGCGGAGCAGAGATCGACCTTCACGACGCCAGACTCGCTCCCGGGGCCACCCTCGACGTCTTCGCCGTTTTCGGAGGGGTGGAGGTCTCGGTGCCAGAGGGGTGGCAGGTCGTCACCCGTGGATTCCCGATCTTCGGAGGCTTCGAGAACGTGACCGCCAAGGAGCGGATCGGGCCTGAGGCACCGATCCTCCAGATCCAAGCCACGATCCTCTTCGGCGGCGTCGAGATCAAGCACTGACTCAAGAGCCGGCAGGCACGCTCCGGCAGACTGCCCGCGGCGTACTCTCCTCAACCGTGAAGAGATCGATCACCGCCATCCTCTTCGTGTTTATCGCCGCCTGCACCAGCCAGTCTGAGGTCGAGCCGCCGGTCGCGGGGTCCACTGCCGAGATCATCGAGGCACTCGGCGGTGCGCTCTGCCCTGACTCGGAATTCAGCTGCGTGGCCATCGAAATGCCCCTCGATCATTTCAACAGCTCCGATGAGCGGACGATCGACGTCACCTTTGCCATCCTCCCGGCGACCGGTGAGAGCAAAGGAGCGTTCGTGACCGCCACCGGCGGGCCCGGGACCGCCGGGATCATGTCCGCAGACTCGTACACCTCGGCACTCGACCCGGCAATCCCGGAGCAATTCGACATCGTCTTCTTCGACCAAAGAGGGGTCGGCATATCAGGAGGGTTGACCTGTCCCCGGGCCGCCAACGACCTCTATCGCGCCGATGCCGACGTCGCCACGGATGCCGGGAAGAGTCTTCTGGCGGAAGCGGCATCGACCTTTGCCACCGAGTGCGTCAGCGAGATGGGCGATCCGGAATCGCTCCCGTTCCTGTCCACGGCTCAGGTGGTGGAAGACCTCGAGGTGCTCCGTCAGACCTTTGGCTTCGAAGAGTTCATCCTCTATGGCGAGAGCTACGGCACCCAGTTGGCCCAAACCTACGCCGCCGCCCACGGCGACCAACTCGATCGCCTGTTGCTGGACGGGACCGTCGACCTGACTCTGGACGGTTTCACCTTCTACGGCGTGCAGGCGACGGCCTTCGGCCAGACATTGCAGGCCACGTTCAACGCCTGCGAGACCGATGATCTATGCGTCGGGGACATGGTGGACGACCCGGGAACGGCCTATGACACCCTGGCCGCTCTGCTCTCTGAAGGGCCCCTCACCGTCGACTTCCCCCTTGCCGACGGGTCCAGCGCGGGACGGACGTTCAGTCTCACCGACCTCGAGATCATCGCCAGCGGCCAGATGTATGGCGAAACCGATCGGATGCTCTTCAACCGGGCCCTGGCGGCTCGGTCAGGGAGGGGGGACCTGATCCCGCTGTTGCGGCTTCTCTATCCCAACCTGGGCACCGATCCCCAGGACGAGAGCATCATCGAGGACCCGTCTTG
The DNA here is from genome assembly GCA_035292605.1 of Acidimicrobiia bacterium. Lineage (GTDB taxonomy): Bacteria > Actinomycetota > Acidimicrobiia > Spongiisociales > ZC4RG35 > JALYNX01. Next base: position 3,409 of record DATDPT010000154.1, on the reverse strand, counting down.
GTCGGATGCCATCTACTACGCCGTCGAGTGCCTGGACTACAACTTCGCAGGCGACAGCCCACAGGACGTGGTCGACTCTTTCTTCGAGGCCGGGGCGTCGTACGACGGCAGGCGCCTGGGGTCGATCTTCTATGGCGACCTCCCCTGTGCGTTCTGGCCGACTCGGAACACCGACCTCGAGCGGCCCGAACCGCTTGAAGCCGATGGGATTCCCACCATGGTCCTCGGGGCCACGGCCGACCCGGCTACCCCGTTTTCCAACGGTGTCTCGGTGTGGAGCCGGCTCGCCAATGGTTTCCTGATGACCCAGGGCGGGGGCCCCCATGTCATCTTCGGGCGGGGCAACCCCTGTCCCGACGAGGACGCCACCGCCTTCATCCTCGAGGGAACACCTCCCACCGTCTCGACGTGTGAAGGCGATGTGACTGACCCCTATGTCCCGCTCCTCCCCGAATCTGTCGACGGGTTCGAGGATGCCGAGGCCATGCTGGACGCGGTGGAATTGGAGATCAATTACTTGCCCGAGTACTTGTACTGGGATGGCATCGAGGACACAGCTGCTGGATGCAACCTCGGGGGAGCCGTCGACATCACCGCGACCGACGTGGGCTACAGATTCGACTTTGCCGACTGCGCCCTCGCCGAAGGGCTGGTGCTCACCGGCTCGGGGAGCCTGGACCTCGACACCGACACATTCATGCTCGATGTGGCAAATGGCTCTCCGGACTGCACCTATTCATATGAGAGGGCTGGGGCCGAGGTCAACGTCGAAGATCCCTGCCCCACCGATCCCTTCGACGCTTGACGGCGGCTCGGGGATCAGTAATGCCAGTCGATCATCTGGTCAACGGGAGCGAAGTCGTCGACGAGTGGCGGGGCGCCCCCGATGAACTGGTCCAGCTCAGCCCCGCTGACCACCACCTCGGACCCGGCGCGGGCGGCAATCCTCCCTCCGATGCCCGCTTGGTCGAAAGGCCGATCTGACCCCACCAGCACGTAGTTGCCACCCTGCCTGTCGTCGAAATAGCCCGGCGGGGCCACAACCGCCACATGCTCGAACACCTCGCCGAGGGTGGCCGCAGCGGCCCGGGCGAACGGGGCGTCGGCGTAGTCGATGACATTCACGGCGTAGATCCCACCCGGTCGCAGCCGATCGGCGATCTCTGTAACGAACTCCACGGTGGTCAGATGCCACGGGACCGAGAGACCGCTGAAGGCGTCACCCACCACAACATCGAGGGATTCGAGCTCCACCTGCTCCATCGAGCGCCTTGCATCGTCGACCACCACGACCGCTTGGTCATCGAACCCCAGATCGGTCCTGCCGATGTCGACCAGTCTGGCGTCGATCTCGAGGACCTTCTGCTCCGACCCGGGCCGGGTGGCATCGAGGTAGCGGGGCAAGGTGAATCCTCCTCCGCCTATGGAGACGATGTCGAGCGGCCCCGCCGGAGCTTCGGCATCGATGACATCGACGATGGCCTGGAGATAGCGAAACTCGAGGTGGGTTGGGTCGGCGAGATCGACATAGCTGTTGTGTCCCCGGTCGAGAATCAGGAGACGGCCCGACGGACGCGCCAGGTCGGTCTCGAGTTCGGCACAGTGATAGGCGGTCTCATAGTCGCAAGGACCGTCAATGGTCACGAGAGCCGCTCCGAGAACCACTGTGGCGGCCAGAGCCCCTACCGACGCCGACCGCTTTCGTCCAACCCAGATCGCAAGCCCCCCGAGGGTCAGGCCGACCCCGACGCCGATGACGATGGGACGGGTAGGGAAGGCGGCGATCAAGAAGAAGCCGGTGACAAAAGTGCCGAAGATCGCCCCGGCGGTTCCGATCGCCGAGTAGGAGCCGACCACCGATCCGGTGCTGTCCAAGGATGCGAGGCGAATCTTGACCACCGCCGGCGGCACCGCGGAGAGGAGGGCGGAGGGCAGGAAGAAACCGACCGTGGTCAAAGCGATGATCCCAAGCGGGCCGCTGTCTGCAGCGGGTCCGACGAGATCGACGAGTAGCGGTGCGGCCAACGCCGAGAGCCCGCCGGCCACCAGCAACGGCCCGAGGAGGCCGACCGGGTCGCCACGGTCGGCCGCTCGGCCGCCGAGCCATGCGCCGACCGAGATGCCGGCCAGGATGACCCCGATTATCCCGGTGAACACTTCGAGACTGACTCCCAGGTATGGGGCAAGCAGACGGCCGGCGAGGATCTCGAGGATGAGCACCGCCGCCGCGGTGACGAAGACCAGGGTTCGGGCGAGGGTCTGCGACAAGACCTGAGCGTATCCCCAAGCACCCCACTACGGGCCGGTCCGAACCTCATTGATCTCGAACAGATTCACGACCCGGGTCGCGAAAGAACCGCCGGATCTGATCACCCCAATAGCATGCTCGGGCCGTGATCGCCGATGAGACAACGCCAGCCGAGGAGTCACCGGATGCATCTCGGCTGATCGAGCTCGTCGGCCCGACCGGGCTCCGGGCCGAGCTGACCAACCACGGCGCCCGACTGACCCGGCTGTTGGTGCCTGATGCCGGTGGTCGAACCCTCGATGTGGTGCTCGGATTCGACACCCTTGCCGAGTATGAGACCAACCACGGTCTCTACTTCGGGGCAACGGTGGGTCGCGTGGCCAATCGGATCGCAGGCGCCGGCTTCTCCATAGACGGCGTGCAGTACACGCTGGCCGCAAATGACGGCGCAAACCATCTCCACGGTGGAGCCTCTCGAAGCTTCGACCGGGTTGTCTGGAACGTGAGACGCGGGAATCCCAACGCTGCATCGGTCGAGTTCAGGTACTCGAGTCTCCACCTGGAGGAGGGCTTTCCGGGCAATGTGGAGGTGACCGTCACCTACCGCCTCACCGGGGAAAGTGGCCTGCGAATCGACTACGAGGCCACCACCGATCGGCGCACCCCAGTCAATCTGACCCATCACACCTATTGGAACCTGGGAGGCGGCAATGGGGAGAGGGTCGACGACCACAGGCTGACCGTCTTCGCCGATCGTTTCACACCTACCAACCAGGACCTGATCCCTTTGGGACCTCTTTCCCCGGTCGATCGCACAGCTCTCGATTTCAAGAACCCGACGGCAATCGGGCCTCGGATTGCCGAGCTCGCCGACAGCCCGTCCATCGGCCTCGATCACAATCTGGTCCTCAGCGAGTGGGACTCGACCCTTCGCTGGGCGGGGCGACTCGAGCACCCGCGCAATGGCCTGGTCATGGACCTGCACACGACCGAGCCGGGGGTCCAGGTTTATTCGGCGGGCTCAATGCCTCGGACTGTCGGCAAGGATGGAGTCGTCTATCCGCCCTTCGGTGGCATCTGCCTGGAGGCCCAGCACTTCCCCGACTCCCTCCACCACCCGGAATACCCGTCGATACTGCTGGGGCCGGGCGAGACCTACCG
>DATDPT010000153.1:0-3273 GCA_035292605.1 Acidimicrobiia bacterium | reverse complement strand
ATGCGACGGTTTCGCCTTCGTGCGGCTGACGGCCGATCCCCTCTCCACTCTGGCCTCCCAGATCGCGGCCGGTCTGGCGTTGCTCGCATTGATCGGGCTGGTGACCATCGCCATGAGACGGACTCACCTCGCCGAAGTGGTGGAAACCGAGAGATACGTGATGGCGCCGGCCCAGGCTCCGCCTGGAGAGCCGACTCAGGACGAAGGTGTGGCTGACACCGGCGAGGCCGAGCCCGGCGCCGATTCCGACCAAACCCCGCTTGGAGGGGCCAAGCCCGACGACGACTACATCGACCCGGGCGAGCCAGACGACGAGCAGTTTCCCCCCACCACCTGAGCCTCTCCTGAAGGCGAGCTGACCCCCCGGTCTTGGCAAACCGCGAAGGTGACACCAAACTCCGGGGGGTGACCGAAGGCCAACTCCAACTCGCAACCGGACTGGTCGCCGACTGGCGGGACAGTGCCACCTGTTCGGGCCTGCCCCATGCTCTCTTCTTCCCGGTCGGCGAAGCAATCGACGAAGCAATCGCACAAGCCAAGGCGATCTGCTCCGTCTGCCCGGTCACCGGCGACTGTCTCGAATTCGCCCTGGAGACTAACCAGCGATCGGGTATCTGGGGTGGGACAGCTGAAGACGACCGCAGGGCCCTCCGCCGCAAGTGGCTCGCCGCCCGCCGCCGGGCGAGTTGAGCGTGGGGGAAAGACCCTGACGATCAGGCGCGCCACCACCGGTGTGGCACTCATCTTTCTCGTCAACGGCCTCGTGGTCGGGAGCTGGATCCCGAGACTCCCCGAAATCAGAGACCGACTCTCGATGGATTTGGGCACCCTGGGCCTGACCCTTGCGCTCGGCGGTCTGGGATCGCTCATCGGTTCCTCGGTGAGCGGCCTAGTGCTAGGTCGAATCGGGGCGAGAAGGTCTGCCGTTGTTGGTGCCGCCCTGCTGTTCATCTTGCTCCCCCTCATCGCGGTGGTCCCCACCGCGTTCCTTCTTGCCCTGCTGCTGGCTGTCCTCGGGTTTGTTGACGCCCAAACCGACGTCGGCATGAACGCGGTCGGGGTTCGGGTGGAGGAGTCCGTGGGGCGCTCGATAATGACCCGTCTCCACGGGTTGTGGAGTCTCGGGGCTTTGGTCGGATCGGGTCTGAGCGCTCTCGGCGTGCTGGGCGGTGTCGGACTCGGCCTGCAACTGGTGGGCACCTCCATCATCAGTCTCATCGTCGTCGGATTCGCGGCGCGGCTGGTCCCGGACGCCGCCCCTCGACCGGGCACTGGTGAGCGGTCGGGAAGGGTCGCCCTCGGATTGATATTGGCCGGCGGCACGACGGCGATGATCGAGGGAATCCCTATGGATTGGGGGGCGATCTTTCTCATCGACATCACCGGTGCCACCCTTGCGGTCGGCGGAACCGGGGCGATCTTGTTCAGCACGGGGATGCTTGCCGGGAGGATGGGTGGTGACTATCTCGTTGACCGATTCCGAGGGGTTCCCACCCTCTTCGCCGGGATCTTGCTTGCGGTCGCCTCGATGCTGCTCGTCGTGGTGTCCGGTGCCACGGTGATCGCATTGATCGGATTCGGGCTCTGGGGGCTCGGGGTCTCGGTGGCCCTTCCGGTTCTGTACAAGCTCGCCGGGTCGCACCCGACGTTCGCCGAGGGAGCCGGGCTCGCCGCCCTCACCGTCGGCACCAGGCTCGGATTCATGGCTGCACCGGCACTCATGGGCCTGGTGGCCTCTGCTGCCAACCTCTCGTCAGCCCTTGCCTTGGTGATAGGGCTGGCGGCTGCCGCCTCGTTGGTGACGATTCGGATCACAGTGGCCGGGGGGGATGGAGCTCGCGATTCCCTCCCGAGCCAGGGCAGCTCATAATGTGGGAAAAGGCAGACGGGACAACCATATGAACAAACAAGCCGAATATGTCCTTCGCACCGTTGAGGAGCGTCGAATCCGCTTTGTGCGGCTGTGGTTCACCGACGTCCAGGGGTTCCTGAAGTCGGTTTCGATCGGCCCGACGGAGCTCGAAGTCGCATTTGAGGAGGGGATGACCTTCGACGGCTCCTCGATCGACGGTTACGCCCGCATCCAGGAAGCCGACATGCTGGCCAAACCGGACCCCTCGACGTTTCAGGTGCTTCCCTGGCGAACCGAGGAGCAAGTGGCACGGATGTTCTGCGACATCTACACCCCGGACGGAGAGCCTTTCCCCGGGGACCCACGGATCGTCCTCAAGAGAAACCTGGAACGGGCGTCTGAGAAGGGATACATCTTCTACGCCGCCCCCGAACTGGAGTTCTTCTACTTCCGGGACTCGGGGCCCGTCCCCGAGGTCCTGGACCGTGGCGGCTATTTCGACCTGACGCCGCTCGACGTCGCCCAGGAGTACCGGCGGAACACGATCAACGCCCTGGAGCACATGGGGATACCCATCGAGCATTCCCATCACGAGGTGGCGCCGAGCCAACACGAGATCATCGTGCGATACACCGACGCCCTGACGATGGCAGACAACATCATGACCTCCAGGCTGACAGTCAAAGAGGTCGCCCTCCAACATGGGATCTACGCCACCTTCATGCCCAAACCACTCGAGGACTACGACGGTTCTGGGATGCACCTCCACCTATCCCTATTCGAAGGTGACGTCAACGCTTTCCACGAGCCGGGAACGCAAGGAGGTCTCTCCAAGGTGGGTCAGGCCTTCATCGCCGGGCTGCTCCGGCACGCCGCCGAGCTGACCGCGGTTACCAACCAATGGGTGAACTCCTACAAGCGGCTGGTGGCGGGGTTCGATGCACCTATTTACGTGTCCTGGGCTCGCAACAACCAGTCCGCGCTGGTGCGAGTCCCTTCGGTGAAGAAAGGCAAGCCGTCGAGCGTCCGGGTCGAGTACCGGGCCGCCGATGCGGCGTGCAACCCTTATCTGGCACTTTCGGTGATCCTCGCCGCCGGTCTGGCCGGGATCCGGGAGGGCTACGAGCTGCCAGCGGAGGTGGCCGCTGACATTCACCGGCTGACGCCTGCGGAAAGGGCGGCCGCCGGTGTCAAACGGCTTCCGGAGACCCTCTCCGAGGCACTGGACAAACTGGAGCAGTCCGAGTTGATGGCCGAGGCGCTCGGCGAGCATGTCTTCGACTGGTTTCTCCGCAACAAACGCCGCGAGTGGGATCGGTTCCAGCATCACGTATCCCAATTCGAGCTCGAGACCTACCTTCCCGTTCTGTGATCGTCGCCGTCCACCCCGCCGAATGCTCCGAGGGTGTGTTCGACGGCCT
>DATDPT010000152.1:0-6003 GCA_035292605.1 Acidimicrobiia bacterium | reverse complement strand
GGTGGCGACTCCATCTAGGACCACCCTGCTCTGGCGACCACGGGAATCGTCCACCCGCGGCGGGTTGATCCGAAGCAACGCCCGAGCCGACTTGGAGGGCCCCCGGCGAATGGCCGGGGGCCCTCTCATATCTCGAATCCTTGGTCGGCCATCCAGCGGTCGTTGAAGATCTTCGAGAGATACCCGCGACCCGAGTCGGGGAGGATCACCACAACGAGGGCACGGTGGTCTTCCTCGGCTATCTGAACCGCGGCGTGGGCAGCCATGCCACACGAGCCCCCACCGAGAATCCCTTCTTCTCGCGCCAGCCGGCGGGTCATCGCAAATGACTCCGCGTCGGTCACCTTCACCCAACGATCGATCACATCGAGGTCCACCGTTTCGGGATAGAAATCCTCCCCGACCCCCTCCACCGCATACTGATGGACTTCTGCTTGGCCGGTGGCGGTGAATATCGAGCCCTCCGGATCGGCTCCGATCACTTGAAGACCGGACTTCAACTCCTTCAGAAACCGCCCCGTGCCGCTGATCGTGCCACCCGTTCCCACTCCGACCACCAGTGCGTCGATATCCCCGTTGGTTTGATGCCAGATCTCGGGCCCGGTCGTGTCGTAGTGGGCCTGCGGGTTTGCCGGGTTGGTGTACTGGTCGGGGTGGAAGGCGCCGTCGATTTCCGCGGTCAGCCGTCTCGCCACGCCGTAGTAGGAGCCTGGGTCCTCGGGGAGCAGATCGGTAGGTGTGACGATCACCTCCGCCCCGTAGGCCGCGAGCAGGTCTCGTTTCTCCTGGGACACCTTGTCGGGGACGGTGCAGATGACTCGATAGCCACGGACAGCTCCCATCATGGCGAGGCCGACACCGGTGTTACCCGAGGTTGGTTCGATGATCGTCCCCCCCGGCTTGAGGAGGCCCGCTTGTTCGGCTGCGTCGATCATCGAGACGGCGATCCGCTCTTTGATCGAGCCACCGGGGTTCATGTACTCGAGCTTGGCTACCAGATTGCCGGCAGGATGGATGCGGGCGAGACGGATCAAGGGCGTGTTGCCTATTGCAGCGACAACGTCGTCAAAGATCTCCATCGCCGGAGGAGGCTAGGCCCGCCCGCCTTGAGTCGAACCGCGAGGGTGCTTCTAACCTGGCCCGCGTGACCCGGATCGCTCGCTTCGCATGGTTCACCCTGGTTTTCAACGTGGGCGTGATTGTTTTCGGGGGTTTCGTCAGGGCGTCGGGAAGCGGGGCTGGATGCGGGAGGTCGTGGCCCGCGTGCCAAGGGCAACTGTTGCCAGAGTTTGAAGGGGCTACCCGCGTCGAGTACTTACACCGGCTCTCAAGTGTTGTCGCCTACGTGTTTGTGGCTCTCCTCACCGTCGCGGTCTGGCGAAACATGGCAAAGAGGCACCCGGCGCGAGCTGGTGCTCTGGTATCCCTGGTCTCCATCACGGTCGAGGCCTTGATTGGGGCTTCGATCGTTTTCTTCGAGTGGGTGGCCGATGACACCTCTGCAGCACGGGTGGTCGCGGTGCCACTTCATCTGGTCAACACGCTGCTCCTCCTGGCCGCCCTGACCGTCACCGCCTTCTGGCTATCGGGAGGGCGACGGTTGTCCCCGAGCTCGAAACCGATGATGTGGCGATGGGTCATCGTGGGTGGGATTGCGCTCGTCCTGTTGGCGGCTACAGGTGCGGTGACTGCGCTGGCTGACACGCTCTTCCCCAAGGATGGGTCTGGGCTTGAGGGCTCGGGCGAGGCACATTTCCTCACCGACCTCAGGATGGTTCACCCTCTCCTGGCGATCGTGGCCGCCTCCATAGGTTGGTGGGCCTCGAGCCGGGTCGAAGGCCCACGTCCCCCGACGGCCAAAGTGTTGCCCGCCCTGGTGGGGGCGATGATCCTCACCGGGTCGCTCAACATCCTGCTCGGAGTCCCGGTGTGGATGCAGCTGGTCCATTTGCTGCTGGCGGACGCACTCTGGATCGCCTACGTGCTCGCCTCCGCTCAGGCACTCCAGGTCCCAGCGGAGGTCAATCAGCCGGTATAGCAACTCGCATGTCACCGAGCAGGTAGCGAGGGCCTGTGCCCTTCGCCGCCGCCGTGTCGGCCGGGTTGAAGATGGCACAGGACTTGAGGGAGAGACAGCCACACCCGATGCAGTTGGTCAGCTCGTCGCGCAGGGCCTGAAGTTCTGCGATCTGACCATCGAGTCGGTTTCTCCACGATCGCGACAACCGCTCCCAGTCGCGCTTGGTCGGCGTGCCTTGGTGAGGGAGCGTCTCCAGGGCCACCGCCACCTCACCGAGCGAAAGCCCGACCTGCTGTGCCGCACGGATCAGTGAGACCCGGCGCAGGGTTGCCCTCGGGTACCGCCTTTGGTTGCCCGAGGTTCGCTCCGAGGCGATCAGCCCCCGGGACTCGTAGAAGCGCAGGGCAGAGGTGGCCACACCCGCCCTCTCCGCCAGCTCGCCGATCGTGAGCCACTCCATTGGCCTTAGCCTAGCCCCTTGACTTCAAGTGAACTTGAAGTTGTAGCTTGGCGGGATGACGACAAGACAGGGCCAATGGGTGGCGGGCACCGATCTCCCGGTAGGTGGGAGCGAGGGCAGCTAGCCGGACCTAACCTCGCCCGGTGTTCGATGAGCTTGCCGACGGCGTCTTCAGGAGGCGCTTCGCTTCCCTCGATCTCAACGTCGGTGTTGTCGTGGGTGAAGAGGGTCTCCTCGTTGTCGACACCCGTGCTTCACATCGCGAGGCCGATCAACTGATCGAGGAGTTGAAGAGCCTGACCACTCTCCCGGTGTCTTGGGTTGTCAACACCCACTGGCATTGGGACCACACCTTCGGCAACTCTCGTTTCCCGGCCGCCGACATCTGGGGCCATCAGCTTTGTCGTGAGGCTCTCCTGGAGCGACCCGAGGAGATGATCCAGGGCGCCCTCAAATGGCTTCGTGAGGATGGTGATGACACCTTGGCGGATGAGATCGAGGGAGTAGTCGTCGTCCCACCAGGCGAGGTCTTCGAGGATTCGGCCACCATTGACATCGGCGGGCGAAGGGTGGAGTTGACCTATCACGGGTTGGCCCACACCGACGCCGACATCGTGATCAGGCTTCCTGACATCGGCCTGGCCTTCTTCGGTGACATGCTCGAGGAAGGGGCGCCCCCGAACTTTGGCGACAGCTATCCCCTCGCCTGGCCGGAGACCTTGAGCGCGGCTCTGTCATCCCTGGATGGCGCGCTTATCCCCGGTCATGGGGATGTGATGAACCAGGCCAAGGCCGGCACCCAAATGGAGGAACTGAAGGAGGTGGCCCGGGTGGCCGGTCTGTGTGTCTATGAGAACGTGCCATTGGAGGAGGCGTCGAGACGAGGCCCATATTCGCCCGAGGTGATGATGACCGCGTTGCGCCGGGCGGTGCAGATCGCCGGGTCAGGCTGACAGTTGGGCTCTGACCAGGCCGGGGTCCGCGGTCGGGAGATTGCAGACGTGGCCCTCGCAAACATAAGCCATGGTGAGCCCGGGAGCCCCCCTCCCGGCGAGGAGCGGGATCCGGTCGTCGGCCTGGGATGCCGTGGCAAGCACGACGTGGGGACGGAACCTCTCCCAGTAGACGTCGGTGAGACGACGCCGATCAGGCCCGACTACGGCCAGCTCGCGGGTCCTTCCAATGCTGTGCAGCACCGAGAGATGGTGGCCCACCATCGACGGGTAGCGCTCGATCAACGCCCCGGACGCGGCCAGGGCCTCGACGGCAAGGTCCTTCAACCCCGCCTCCCCGGTGTAGGAGGACAGGGTCACCAGGGCCTCTGCCGCCATCCCGTTTCCGGAAGGGAGTGGGTTGTCGCTGAGGCTCTTGGGACGCTTGATCAGGCTCTCGGCATCTGCTGCGGTGTCGAAAAAGCCTCCCGAGGGATCGTCGAACCGAACCGGTATCTCCCTGGTGAGGCGCTCAGCCATCTCATACCACTCGTAGTCACCGGTGGCGGCATATAGGGAGAACAGACCCAGGGCCAACGAGGCGTGATCTTCCAGGAACCCGGGCACGTTGGCTCGGCCCTCCCTCCAGGACCGCATGAGGACGTCGTCGACGATCAGGTTCCCGACGAGGAATCGAGCTGTGCTCACCGCCGCCTCTAGATAGCTGTCGTCGTCCAGAGCGGCGCCCACCTCGGCCAGGGCCCTGAGTGCCAACCCGTTCCAGGAGGTGACGATCTTGTCGTCGAGCCCGGGACGGACCCGACCATTACGGACTTCGAGAAGTCTCTGCCGGATCGACTCGATCCGATCGGTCCAGGGCTCGGTGGTGGGCCGATAGAGGATGTTGGAGCCTTCGAAGTTCCCATGTGGGGTGGCGCCGAAGAACCGGGCGGCTTCGGCACCGTCTTCTTCGCCAAGAACCGCACCCAACTCGTCGATCGTCCACACGTAGAACCTGCCCTCGACACCCTCGGAGTCGGCGTCCTCGGCCGAGAAGAAGCCCCCTTCCGGGTGACGGAGGTCGGTGAGCAGGTAGTCCAGCGTGGACCGGGCCACCTCCAAGAGGCTGGGATCGCCCAACTCGTTCCCCGCCCAGAGATAGAGGCGGGCAAGTTGTGCGTTGTCGTAGAGCATCTTCTCGAAATGGGGCACCAGCCACTGGCTGTCGACCGAATATCGGGAGAAACCACCCCCCAGATGGTCGTGGATACCTCCGCTGGCCATTTCGGCGAGCGTGATCTGGAGCATTTCGTCGGCTCGCGGCGCCCACGGCTCGCCGCGGGCCCGGAGCAGGAACTCGAGGACCGGCTGCTGTGGAAATTTGGGTGGGCCTCCGAAGCCGCCGTTGATCCGGTCGAACGATCCGGCAATGTCGCGGTAGGCGTTGTGCAGCGCCTCCTCGGAGGGGAGTGCACCGGTGGATGGGATGGCGCGATTGATCGCCTCGGTGAGTCGTTCCGACTGGTCGAGGACTTCCTCCCTGCGGTTGACCCAGGCATCCGACACGGCTGCCATCACCCGTCCGAAGGAAGGCATCCCATGCCGGTCGCTGTTGGGGAAGTAGGTGCCGGTGTAGAACGGCCGCCGGTCAGGGGTCAGCCAGACCGTCATCGGCCACCCGCCCTGACCCGTCATGGCCTGCACCGCCTCCATGTAGACAGAGTCGACATCGGGTCGTTCCTCACGGTCGACCTTGACGTTGACGAAGAGCCGGTTCATGACCGCGGCTGTCTCCGGGTCTTCGAAGGACTCGTGTGCCATCACGTGGCACCAGTGACAGGCCGAGTAGCCAACGCTGAGGAGAATCGGCAGGTCGCGTTCGCGTGCTTCGGCGAACGCCTCGTCACCCCATTCGTGCCAGTCAACAGGGTTGTCCTGGTGTTGCAGCAGATAGGGCGAGGATGCCTTGGCGAGGCGATTGGGCACGTTGTGACCGTACCCCGGCCTATCGGGCAATGGCAGACCTGCTGATGATCCAGGGCGGCGTCGCTAGTTTCGGCTCCATGCGCGATGGCAATCTTCAGGAGCTGTATCAATCCGCAGAGCGGCGGTGGCTTCAGCACTGGCTTGACGGCCCCACCCTGCCTGGGAACCCGCTTCGCCGGGGTGACCTTGCTCCCGATGTGGAGCTGGTGGCCGAGGACGGGTCGCTTGTGGCCCTGAGCTCGTATTGGTCGCAGAAGCAGGCCCTGGTGATCCTGTGGCGGCATCTGGGCTGCGGTTGTGGCCTGGAGCGGGCGGCGCAGCTGCAGAGGGACTATCCGACATACGTCGACAGCGGTCTCGAGGTGGTGGTGGTTGCTCCCGGCGACCGGGAACTGGTTGCGGTGTACAAACACAAGTACGAAATCCCTGCGCCGATGCTGGCGGACGGCGACTACTCGGCCCACGCCGCGTTTGGGCTCGGCCATTGGTCGCGGGAGCAAGTCCTCTACGACGCCCCTGAGGAGTACTGCGATCTCGCCGAGGAGACCGGAGTTGGTTTCCAGGATGCTCGTCGTGCCCTGGGCCGGCCTTTGGTGGATGATCCT
>DATDPT010000151.1:0-59853 GCA_035292605.1 Acidimicrobiia bacterium | reverse complement strand
ACCCGGTCGGGGTGGGCCCGATATTCGACGGTGAGCATCTCGCCCGAGTAGTGCCACGGTGGGGGTGGGATCAGCGACGAACGTCCGTCGGCGGTGCGTGGGAAGAGAAATCCGGGCATCTGAGGAGGGGGCACATCGTAGATCGCCCGATATCACCAAGAGCATTCGGGTGGGCTACCTTGACCTCGATGTCGACGCCTCTGGAGCCCGACAAACGCGAGCGTGAAGCCCTGAACGAGGCGATCCTCGACTACCTCGACGATTGGTACGAGCAGGCCGCCACCATGTCAGCCTCCGGTGTCGATCTCGACCCATCAGTAGCAGCCAGATTGGCTCGCCCTCCAAATGAGGAGGGCCGAACTCTGGACGAGATCCTGAAAGAACTCGAGGCGGCCGGCCAGTCCGGGATCCTCCACCCGTCCGGGGGCCACCTCTCCTATATCCCCAACGCCGGCCTGTACACGGCCGCCCTGGCCGAGTTTCTCGCCGCCGGGCTCAACCGTTACAGCGGGGTGGCGGGAGCCGCGCCGGGCATGAGCGCCATCGAGCACGGGGTGATCTCCTGGATGGCTTCGCTCTTCGATCTCGGCGAGAACGCTTCCGGCCTCATGCTGTCCGGCGGATCCCTCGCCAACTTCACCGCGATCGTGGCCGCCCGCACTTCCAAGCTCGGTGACGACCTGACACGAGGGGTCCTCTACCTCACTCCGCACACCCATCATTCATTGGCCAAGGCAGCCCGTCTCGCCGGGTTCCGCGACGATCAGATCCGGGCTGTCGCCGTCGACTCCGACCTCCGCATGGACCCGAACTCCCTGGCGGCCGCCATCGACGATGATCGCAACGCCGGGCGGCTGCCTTTCCTGGTGCTGGGATCGGCAGGGACCACCGACACCGGAACCGTCGACCCGCTCTGGGACCTGGCTGAAGTGTGTGCCGCCAACGAGCTCTGGTTCCACATCGACGGCGCATACGGCGGCTTCTTCCAGCTGACCGATCGGGGCCATGCCCGACTGGTTGGAATCGAACGAGCCGACTCGATCTCCATCGATCCCCACAAGGGCCTCTCCATCCCCTTCGGCAACGGCGCCTTGCTGGTGCGCGACGAGTCGTATCTGATCGACGCCAACCAGGGTCGGGGCGCCTACCTACTCGCCGAGGACAGCCATTCCGGGTTGCGTGACATCGCCTCTCTAGGCCCTGAGCTGTCACGGCCATTCCGAGGCCTTCACGTCTGGCTTCCGCTCCACCTCCACGGGGTGGCCCCATTTCGGGAGGCACTCGACGAAAGCCTCGACCTGGCGGAGTCGGCATACAACCGGCTGGCTGGGATCGAGGGCATCGAGACCCCATGGCGCCCGGACCTCTCAATCGTCGCCTTCCGCTTCCGTGACGACGATCAGGGGCGGGCGGCGATGGAGGCGATCAACCGGGACCGCATGGTGCACGTGTCACCGACGATGGTCGACAACCGGTTCGTGCTCCGTTTCGCCATCCTCAACCGGCGCACCACGATCGACCACATCGATCATGCCATCGACCTCATCGAGAAGACCCTGATCGGCTGATCAAGCTCTCAGCTGAGGTCCTCACAGGTGAAGCTGCCATTCAGGCTGACCGTTGACCCGTCGTCGGCGTTGGTCAACGTGATGTCGAGTGACCCGCTGAGGCCACCCTCATCGACGGCGAATATCCCTGTCCCGTCGGTGGTCTCGTAAGTGGTGCCGGCCCCATTGGTCAGGAAGATGCTGGCCTTCCCCGATTCGTCCTGGGCCGACGTCTCGTAGACCTTCGGTGCCTCGAAGGTGACGATGGTGACGTCGAGCAGCCACGGCTCGGAACCATCGGTGCTGAACATCCCGTTCCAGGCTCCAGGTTCGAAGGCATGGGGGCCACAGCCGCCGGGCTCGAAGATGGTGAGCGTCTCGGCTCCGCTGACCTCGACGACCTCTTTTGAGACTATGACGTCCCTCTCGGTAACACTCGACACCTCGCCGCCAGCACAGGCGGCGAGCATCAGCACTGTTGCCACCACCAGCGCGGCGCGTGAAACCTGAGACATGGTGAAACCCTCGATCGTTGGGGGACGTCCGACCGGACGAGTTCCTGAGTATACCGCTGGAAGCGGTCGGCCCTGATCGCTAAACGCCGATCCGAACCGGCAGATGCTTGATCCCGTTGATGAAGTTGGAGCGAAGCCGGTCGGGCTCACCGATGATCTCGATGGTGCGCACCCGCTTCAACAACTCCTCGAACACCACCCGCACCTCGAGGCGGGCCAATGAGGCGCCGAGGCAGATATGACGCCCCGCCCCGAAAGTGAGGTGGTCGTTGGGTGTGCGTCGGATGTCGAAGCGAAACGGGTCCGCGAACACTTCCTCGTCGTAGTTGGCCGACGGGTACCAGACCACCACCCGGTCCCCTTTCTCGATGGCGACTCCCCCCAATTCGGTGTCCTCCGTGGCGGTGCGGCGAAAGTGCATCGTCACCGCCGACGCCCGGAGGATCTCCTCGGTTGCCGAGACGGACAGACCGTCCGAATCGGTGCGCAGTTCCTCCAACTGCTCGGGATGATCGGTCAGGAAGACGAGACCGTGGCTGATGGTGTGCCGGGTGGTCTCGTTGCCGGCCACCATCATCAAGGTGAAGAAGTTCTTGAACTCGAGGTCGGTCAACGGCTCCCCATCCGGCTCCGAATGGAGCAGGGTGGTGATGATGTCGTCTTCCGGATTGGCCCTCCTCTTCACCGCCATCTCCTCGGCGTAGCGGAACACTTCGATCGCCGCCGGAGAACGGAAGGGCAGGAGGCGATACTGCTCGCTGTCGTCCTTGTCGATCACGACCGGCGCGTACTCCGGATCGGTATTGGAGATCATCTGGTCGCCCCAGGCCACAAGTTTGGAGGCATCCGACTCGGGAACTCCCAACAGACGGCAGAGAAGGCGTATCGGCAGCTCACGGGCGATCTCGGTGACGAAATCGAACTCGCCCATCGGCAGCACCTGGTCGAGCACGTACCCGGCGAGCCGCCGGAACGCCTCCTCGTAGGTGGCCACCACCCTGGGGGTGAAGCCGGGTTGGACCAGCCTGCGCAATCGGGCATGCTCCGGGGGGTCGAACTCCATCATGGTGCGTCTCGCCTCCAGCTCGTCGGGAGCCATGTCTTCGATCCGGATCCCGCGTGATGCGGTGAACCTGGCGAAGTCGCGACTGACCTTCTCCACGTCGGCGTGTCTGACGACGGCCCAGAAACCCGACCCGTCGCTCTCCTCGACCCAGGCCACCGGCTCCTCGTGACGCATCCGGGCAAACGCGGCGTGGGGGACGCACCGGACGAATGTGTCATGTGAGGCGAGGTTGGCGTGCGCCTCTCCGAGGTCCTGATGGAGAATGTTGACCGGCATGAGATCGTTAGGAACCAAACATAACCGGCAACGGCCTCTGGTTACCGTGTGCCTCGATGACCGAGCACCGCAGGATCCTGGTCGGTGATGACCCGCTCGACGTGCGACGCGAGGGCGACGAATTGGTGGCCGACGACGGCCGTAGGTTCGATGCCGGGTCCGCAGACCATCTCCCTCCCACCGAGCCCTCGAAGGTCCTTGCCGTCCATCTCAACTACCGGAGCCGGGTCGAAGAGTTCATGACACGGCTTCCCCCGGCTCCGACCTACTTCCAGAAGCCCACCACGGCACTCAACTGGCATCTTGGCGACGTGGTCCGGCCGATCGGGTGCAGGTACCTCAACTACGAGGGCGAGATCGCCATCGTGATCGGAGAGACCTGCAAGGACATTTCCCCCGACGAGGCCGACGCCTACATAGCCGGTTACACCATCGCCAACGACTACGGGCTCCACGATTTTCGCGACACCGACGTCGGGTCGATGCTCCGGGTCAAGGGGTCGGACACCCTCTGCCCGCTCGGACCGGGACTGGTGGACGACTGGGACTTTCGGGACAAGAGAATCAGGACTCTGGTCAATGACGAGGTGAGACAGGAGGCGACCACCGCCGAGATGGAATGGGACATGGCTTATCTGGTGGCCGACCTGGCCCGCACCATCACCTTGCTCCCGGGTGACGTGATCCTCAGTGGGACACCGGCGGGCTCCAGGCCAGTGTTACCGGGCGATGTCGTCACCGTCGAGGTTGAAGGGTTGGGGGCGTTGACCAACACCATCGTCGAGGGCCCCTCGATCCGGGTCGATGTCGGCGCCCAGCCCAGCGAATCCGAGGAGGTGGTCTCGACCGCCCTGGGAGGAGACTGGGAGTTCAGGGGGATCCGAGCCCCGCACGGTCCCCGGTCCAAGCACTACGAACCGGAGGTCGAATCGTGACCACCCCTCTGGTCGGGCTCACCACCTGGCGAAGACGGTTGGAGACCTACATCGGCAGCGACCCGCTGCACAGCCTGGCTGACCACTATGTGACGGCGGTGGTTGATTCGGGGATGGTCCCGATCATGTTTGCGGCCGGCCAATCCCCCCGCGAAGCCGGGCGGCTGGTCGCCATGGTCGATGGTCTGGTCCTGACTGGGGGCGGCGACGTCGACCCCGCCTGCTACGGCTCCGCCCGCGACCAGGCGACCTACGGGGACGACCCGGCCGTCGACGAATTCGAGATCGCGTTGGTCCACGAGGCCCGGGCCCTGCGCAAGCCGCTGCTGGCCATCTGTCGCGGCCTTCAACTCCTGAATGTGGCTCTCGGAGGGACGTTGAATCAGGAAGTCACCAGTGAGGGTGGGCTCCACGCCCCGGTGCAGGGGGATCCCGCGTCCCTGAATCAACGGCGCCATGAGGTCCGTTTCGAGCCCGGGTCGGTGCTGGCCGAGGTTTACGGGTCCAATGAGTTGTCGGTCAACACGCTGCACCATCAGGGTGTGGAGCATCTCGCCGACGATCTGGTGGTCGAGGGGCGCACCTCCGATGGGCTGATCGAAGCGGCCCGATGCCGCGGCGCCTGGTGGGCAGTCGGGGTGCAATGGCATCCGGAGCGTCTGGATGCCGGTCATCACAAACCGCTGTTCGCGGCATTCCGCCATGCGATAGAGGGCGGTTAGCCCGTGAGCCTGGCGGTTGCCCTGCTCCGAGGCGTCAACGTGGGCGGGCACGCCAGGCTGGCGATGGCTGAGTTGCGATCCGCCCTGTCGAATCAGGGGTTCGACGGTGTCCAGACGTATTTGCAGAGCGGAAACATCGTCCTCGATCCCGGCCGCCGGCTGCTCCAGGAATTGCCTACCACTCTCGAGACGGCGATCGCCGACCAGTTCGGGCTCGAGGTGAGGGTCATCGTCCGGGCCAGGGACGACCTCGCAACCGTGGCCGCCGCACACCCGTTTCGCGAGAACGACTCCGACCACTCCCGACTCCATGTTGTCTTCCTGGAGACCGCCCCTGCGGCCGACAGGGTTGCCGATCTCGACCCTGACCGCTCCCCACCGGACCGTTTCGAGGTGAAAGGGAGGGAGATCTACCTGTGCTATCCCAACGGCCAGGGCCGTTCGAAATTCGGCCTCGACTACTTCGAGCGGGTCCTGGGGGTGGCAGGGACAGCACGCAACTGGAACACAATCACCAAGCTTCTCGAGATGGTGAGTTGAAGTTGGCGACGATCAGGCGAGCACGGCCTGGATGGTGATCTCGACGTTGCCCTTCAGGGCGTTGGAGACCGGGCACCCATCCTTGGCGGCGGCCGCGGCTTCCTGAAACTCGTCCTCGCCGATGCCGGGAACGTTGCCCCGGACGCTCAATGCCATCTTGGTGAGACGCCATCCGGGCTCCATCTTCTCAAACGTGGCGTCGGCGCTGGTGTCGAGCCGAACAGGTGGAAAGCCCCTTCCGGAGAGGCCGTTGGAGAAAGCCATCGAGTAACAGGCGGCGTGAGCGGCCGCGATCAACTCTTCAGGGCTGGTCTTGCCGTTGGCGGCCTCGGTGCGGCTGGACCAGCTGACGGGGAGATCGGTGGCCACCCCGGTGGCGAGGGAGGCGGTGCCGGATCCGGTGAAAAGGTCGCCTTGCCAGGTGGCGGTGGCTCGACTCTGCATGGCTGCTCCTGTCTATGGGCGTCGCAGAGAGCCTACGTCACCCCTCAGGGCGACGAATCGCTCTAGACACCGACGGCAAGCGGGGGCGTCAGGACTTCGCGGATCTCGTCAAGACGCTGCGAGACCACGCGATAGTGCACCCACCGACCCTCACGATGACCGGTCACCAGACCGGCCTCACGCAGGATTCGGAGATGGTGGGAAACTGTCGGCTGACTGAGGCCGAGCGGTGACTCGAGCTCGCAGCCACAGGCCGATCCACCCGGTGCCGCGGCCAGCAGCGAGACGATCCGAAGACGGACCGGGTCACCGAGCGCGGCCAGTGCTCTGGCGGTCTCCACCGCGTCCTCCTCCTCGATCACACCTTCGAACACCGGGGCACAGCAGAATTCCATCCCCCCATATTGACATATATCGATCCATCGACCAAACTCGATGTATCGACGGTCATCGATCTGAAAGGAGACGAGATGACTATCAGCGAAGACACATCTGGATGTTGTGGCGGCGGTTGCTGCTGCTGCTAACAGATTCCCGGCCCGGCGCTGCTCTAACCGAGCAGCGCCTCGGCCGCCTGACCCTCGGCACAGTCCGACAGGATCGGGCAGTAGCGGCACCAGGGCCCAGCGGTCCGAACCGGCTCCACTCCCGAGGTCCAGGCCCGACGCATCTCGTTGACCAGTTCCCCAACTTCGGCTGCAACCCGGTTGATGTCGCCCGACGAGGGGACGGTGCGGTATCGCTCACCGGTCCGCACCGACACCGCCTCGACGTAGGCAGGCACCTCGCCCTTCTCCAGGGCCCAGAGCAGGGCGTAGAACAGAAGCTGATCCTCGGGCTCGCCGAGGTCGCCCGTCTTCCAGTCAACGAGGCGATGCCCGCCCAGATCCTCCCGATACACGGCATCCACGGATCCAATCAGTTCCACGCCCTCAACCGGCTCGGTGGTGAGCGACACCTCCGAGCCCTCGAAACCTTCGGTGGGAAGCCGGGTGAAACGCTCATATAGCCCGCGCACCTCGTCGATCATCGAGGCGAGGATCGACGGCTTCAGCTCGAGACCGGCCAGCTTGTTGTTCAGCGCCGATCCCCCTATCTCCTCCCGGCACGCCTGGGCGAACTCATCGGCGGCTATCGGGCCCCCTGTCAGGTGGCGGCTGAAGATCCGGTGGGCAAGACTCCCCAGGAAGGCGGGGCGAGTGTCGGGGCCATAGATCCCCTGCAGACGTGCGTTTGCCTGCCCGGGGCACTTCTTGTACGTGACGAAGACGGTCGCCGAGACTCGAATACGATCACCATCGATCACGGCAGGGAAGGCGACTGGCACTGACGCCGAGGCTAGACGCAGCTCGAGGGACGACTGCGACTAGCCGGCCCCCCACGGTTACCATCCGCCGGCCCATCCACGAGGCCGTTTGGGTCGGCCTTCTGAATGAACAGACACGTCTCCACGCGGACAACTACATGGGTCGCCCTTGCCCTGGGTTTCGGGGCGATCTTCGCACTGCTCCCATCTCTCTACGGGCTCACTCGGGTTCTGTCGAGAGGTGAGGTGATGGGTCGCGTCGAGGTTGCCTCTACTCCGATCGGCGGCCTCGACACAGACCAGGCCTTGTCCGCCCTGGTCGCTGTGGAGGACATATATCTGACTCGTCCCGCGATTTTCACCCTTGACGGCAAAGTGGTGAGCGTTCTCCCCCGTGAAGCAGGT
The DNA here is from genome assembly GCA_035292605.1 of Acidimicrobiia bacterium. Taxonomy (GTDB): domain Bacteria; phylum Actinomycetota; class Acidimicrobiia; order Spongiisociales; family ZC4RG35; genus JALYNX01. The sequence continues at coordinate 52,097 of DATDPT010000151.1, read as the reverse complement.
CTCGACATAGACGAAACGACAATCGTCCAAGATGCGATGGCAGTGGGGCGACAGGGCAATGTGGTCTCCCAGTTCGCCTGGTGGCTCGGGCATCTCTTCGCCACCGTCGAGGTGCCGGTTTCGGGCTCGGTGGAAGACGAGGCGGTCGATGCCATCTTTGATGTGTGGGATACGGATGTGATCGCAAGCCCGGCGAGTCAGGGCGGAGTCGATCTCGTCGAGGAGGAGTTGATCCCCGTCTACCCCGCGGTCGGCAAAGGCGTGGACAGGCCTGCCGCGGCCACCATCGTCGAGTCGTCGATGGTGGCCCGTGAAGCTCGGAACCTGACCATCCCGGTCGTCACCATCGTCCCGCAGCTCACCGAGGCGGATGTCGACGCGGCGTTGGCTGAAGCCGAGCAGCTGCTGTCGGACTCGATCGTGTTGGTGCAAGACGGGACCGAGGTCGTATTCACGACATCTCAGCTGCGCGAGGCGTTTCGTTCGGCGACCGCCGTCGAGGGAACGCCGCAAATCAACAACTTCTTCGATCCGGAGATAGTCGACAGCCTCCTGGAACCGGTTCGGGCGGATTTCGAGGACGAGCCTGTGAACGCCGAGTTCGAGATCTCAGGTGATGCGATCAGCATCGTGCCCGGGGCGAAGGGGACGGAGATCGACGCCACGGAGACTGCCCGTCGTCTCACGGACGCCGGGTTGAGCAGCCAGCGAACCGGCGAGCTGCCGCTGGTTGAGGGCGCCGATCCAGAAACCACGACCGAGTACCTGGAGGGTCTCCACATCGAGCACCTGGTCTCGCAGTTCACCACCTATCACGACTGTTGCCAACCACGGGTGACCAACATCCACACCATGGCCGACACGATCGACGGGACCATCGTGCCCCCGGGACAGACGTTCAGCCTCAACGACACGGTCGGTGAGAGAACACTCGAGGGTGGATATCTCCCGGCGCCGGGGATCCTCGGTGGGGTGCTGGAGGAATCCATCGGCGGCGGTGTCAGCCAATTCACCACGACCCTCTACAACGCGGTCTTCTGGGGAGGATACGAGGACGTCGAGCACAGGCCGCACTCCTACTACTTCTCCCGGTATCCCGAGGGCATCGAAGCCACCCTCAGCTGGAGAAACCCTGATCTCCGGTTCCGCAACAATCGTGAGGGAGCGCTGTTGATCGACACCAGGTACAGCGACACCGCGATCACAGTCCGCATCTTCGGGAGCAATGACGGCAGGGCGATGAAGGGAGAGCAGAACGGAGGAAACACCACGATCTGGACTGACCCCGAGGGAGGGCCGAATGCCCTCCACGTCAGAGGTGAAGTATCAGATCGCTACGCCCTCACCGACCCTCCCCCACCCCGATACGTCGCCAATCCCGAGCTCGACGTGGACGAGCAGAAGCAGACCCAGACCGAGGGAGGTGGGTGGAGTGTGACCGTCACCCGGGAGATCCGGCGTGGTGACGAGTTGATCGACTCCCAGCAGTGGGTGGTTCGATACGCCGCGAGGTTCGCCGTCTTCGAGGTCCACCCCTGCAAGGTCCCGGAATCCACGGTCACCTGTCCTCCCTCCACCTCGACCACAACGACCATCGTGCCGACGAGCACGACCTATCCACCTGCCCCACCGTCGACCTGATCCGGACGAGGGCGGCTTACTCCTGCCCGCCGGTGCCTTCGGGCTAGTCGCCGATCACCTGGACTTTGAGCAGGTTGGTCGACGCCTGGATGTTGGGGGGGACCCCGGCGACCATTACCACCGTGTCTCCGACGTTGGCCAACCCCTCGTTCACCAGGATCGCGGATCCTGCCGCCATCTCGTCGTCGCTGTGATCGCGGCGCTCGAACTCGTGCGGGGAGACACCCCAGTACAGCGCCATCCGGCGCAATGTGCCCTCATTGGGGCTGAAGGCGACGATCCGACCCTCGGGCCGGTACTTCGAGATGAGGCGCGCCGTATTGCCCGATTCGGTGAAGGCAACGATGGCGGTGGCCCCCAGATTGACGGCCACCCCGGTGGCGGCCTGGGCGACCGCAGAGGCAACCGTGTTCCCGTCCCCCACGAATGGGACCGGATTCTCGCCCCTGTTCGACAGGGTGTCCTCCTCCACGACACGACAGATCTCGGCCATGGCAGCCACCGTCTGCGCTGGATAGTCGCCGACAGCGGTCTCCCCGGAGAGCATGACCGCATCCGTCCCCGCGATCACCGCGGTGGCGACGTCGGTGACTTCGGCCCGGGTCGGCCGGGGATTCTTGGTCATGGACTCCAACATCTCGGTAGCGGTAATCGAAATCCGGCCGGCAGCGTTGGCACGTCTCAAAATGTCGGCCTGGATCAGCGGGATCCTCTCCAGAGGCAGCTGAACGCCGAGATCGCCTCTGGCCACCATCACCCCGAACGAGGGCTCGAGGATGTCATCGAGGTTCTCATAGGCCTGAGCCAGCTCGATCTTGGCGATCACAGGCACGTCTCCAGAGAGCTCGCCGACCCGTCTCACGTCATCACCGGTTCTGACAAAAGATGCAGCCACGTAGTCGACCCCGAGCTCGCGGCCAAAAGCGATGTCGACCTCGTCCTTGGGGGTGACGCTCTCGGTCGACAGGAGACTGTCGGGGAATGCGACCCCCTTGTGGTCTGACAGATCACCACCCACCTGCACCTCTGCCACCAGCCCATCGTCGGAGAGCCCGATCACGTCGAGCTGAATCAGCCCGTCGGCGAGAAGGACACGGTGCCCGGGCAGCACATCGATGAGAAGCTGGTCATAACCGACGGGAATCACGTTGCGCCCGCCAACCCCGCTGTGCGATACAAGGCGGACCTGATCACCCTTCTTGAGACGGATCGCGCCGGCAGGGAATTCGCCAACTCGCAGTTTCGGGCCTTGGACATCCTGCAGAATGGCGACTTCCCTCCCGGTCTCCCGGACCGCCTCCCTCACCCAACCGGCGAGGGTCCGGTGAAAATCATGATCGCCGTGGGAGAAGTTGAGGCGGGCCACGTCCATCCCAGCTTCGACGAGGCCACGGATGCTCGCCTCGTCGGCTACCGCCGGGCCCAGGGTGGCGATGATCTTGGTGTGACGCAGCATTTCGCACGGAAGCTAACCGATGCACGGTCGCTCGACCGGTCAGGCCAGGAGCTGCTCTCGTAGGAGCTCGTCGACCACCCGCGGATCGGCCTTCCCTTGGGTCGCTCTCATCACCTGCCCGACGAGGAAGCCAACCACCTTCTCATCTCCCCCGCGATACCCCTCGACCGCCTTGGGGTTGGACTCCAACACCTCGGCGACCAGGTCACCGAGTGACGCCCTGTCACTGATCTGGATCAAGTCCCGGGACGCGGCAACCGTTGCCGGGGAGCCTTCTCCGCTGAGGACACCGTCGAGCACCTCCTTGGCCGCAGACGACGAGATCTTGCCTTCGCCGACCATCCCGACCAGCTCCGCCAGGGCGGTCCCGTCGAGCTGCAGCTCCGATGGTTCCACCTCGTGGCGACGCGACCATCCGATCACCTCGCCGGTTACCCAATTCGCTGCGGCCTTCGGCTCGGCCCCCTCGGCCACCGCTACCTCGTAGACATGCCGCAACGCGGGGTCGACCGCGGCGAGGACGCCTGCCAGGGCCTCGCCGAGCCCATCACCTCGATAACGCTCGCGTCGTTGGGCCGGCAACTCGGGCAAACCCTCCCGTATCCGTTGCACCCACTGGCGGTCCAGGACCATGGGCACCAGATCGGGCTCCACGAAGTAGCGATAGTCCGATGAGCCCTCTTTCGTCCTCATCGAATGAGTGACGCCGGCCTCCTCGTCCCAGTGTCGGGTCTCCTGAACCACCTTCCCACCCGAGTCGGCCAGCTCGATCTGACGGGCGATCTCGTGCTCCACCGCTCGTTCCAGGGAGCGAAACGAGTTCATGTTCTTCACCTCGACCTTGGTGCCCAGTTGCGAGCTGCCTTGGTGGCGGATCGAGACGTTGGCGTCGAAGCGCATCGAACCCTCCTCGAGTCGGGCATCGGAGACACCGAGCTCGACGATCAACGAGCGAAGCTCGTGGGCGTAGGCCCTGGACTCCTCAGCGCCTCGGATCTCGGGGCGGGAGACGATCTCGACCAAGGGCACGCCGGAGCGGTTGAAATCGAGCAGCGTCGACTCGGCGGCGTGGATCCGTCCCCCGGCGCCGACGTGTGTCGATTTGCCGGTGTCTTCCTCCATGTGGGCACGTTCGATCCCCACCCGGTGGGTGACCCCTTCGATCTCGATATCGAGATAGCCGCCGGTGCAGACCGGGTTGTCGAATTGCGAGATCTGATAGTTCTTGGGGAGGTCGGCGTAGAAGTAGTTCTTTCTGTGGAAGACCGACCGCTCGGACACCTCGCAGTTCAGGGCGAGGCCGATCGCCATGATCGACTCGATGGCGGCCTTGTTGGGCACCGGGAGAGCGCCGGGAAGCCCGAGACAGGTGGGGCAGACGTCGGTGTTGGGCTCGGCGCCGAACCCCACCGCACATCCGCAGAACATCTTGGAATCGGTGAGAAGCTCGACGTGGGCCTCGATCCCGATCACGGGCTCCCAAGTCACGAGGCCACCTCCTCCAGCCCGGGACTGAGGTCGAACCCGGCCAATCGCTCCACTTCGGCCGCCACCTGGTACATCACCTCTTCCCCGAGCGGAGGCGCCATAACCTGGAAACCGATCGGCAGACCCTGGTCGTCGAGCCCCACCGGGAGCGATATTGCCGGGTGCCCAGCCAGGTTGGAGGGGATGGTGCAGATGTCGGAGAGATACATGGCAAGAGGGTCGGCGGTGCGCGCCCCCGCTTCGAAGGCCACGGTCGGGCTGGTGGGCGAGACCAGCACGTCGACCTGCTGATAGGCGCGTGCGAAGTCCTCCTGGATAGCTGCCCGGACCCGCTGTGCCTGCCCGTAGAAGGCGTCGTAGTAGCCGGCAGACAAGGCGTAGGTGCCGAGCAGGATGCGTCTGGTGACCTCCGGTCCGAAGCCCTCGGCGCGGCTCCGTGCCATCAGGGCTTCGGTCGTCGCCCCCTGACCCCGATGCCCGTAGCGAATCCCGTCGAATCGGGCCAGGTTTGCTGAGGCTTCGGCCGGGGCGATCAGGTAATAGGCGGAGAGGGCTATCTCGAAAGACGGCAAAGAGACCTCAACCATCTCAACGCCGGCGCCTTCGAGTCTGGAGACCATCTCACCGATAGCCGACTCGACGGCAGGCTCGTATCCATCCCCGGAGAGCTCCTTCACCACCCCCACCCGGAGACCGGCCACCCCACGGTCCAGGCTCGATTTCGGATCCGGATAAGGGCCGGAGAACGAGGTCCCGTCCAAGGGGTCGTGTCCCCAGATTGCTTCGAGGGTGAGGGCGGAGTCTTCGACGGTTCGAGTCAGTGGCCCAATCTGGTCGAGCGAGGAAGCGAAGGCGATCAGCCCGTATCTGCTGACCGTCCCATAGGTGGGCTTCATCCCCACCACCCCGCACAGGGAGGCGGGCTGGCGAATCGAGCCACCGGTGTCCGAGCCCAAGGCGGCGGCTGCGGAGCCGATGGCGACCGCTGCCGCCGAGCCCCCCGAGGAGCCGCCGGCAACGCGCGTGGTGTCCCACGGGTTGTAGGTGGGGCCGTACGCCGAGTTCTCGGTGGAGGAGCCCATGGCGAACTCATCGAGATTGGTCTTGCCCACCACCACCGCCCCTCCCTGGTTCAGCCTGGCCACCACCGTGGCGTCGTATGGAGGGCGATATCCGGCGAGGATCTGGGAGGCGGCAGTGGTCTCGATCCCTCGGGTGCACATGTTGTCCTTGAGGGCGATCGGGATTCCGTGCAACGGCCCGCGGTCGATCCCGTCTGCCAGATCGGCATCGGCCCGGCCCGCCGTCTCCAGAGCCCACTCCCGGTCGATGGTGAGAAAGGCGTGGACCTGGGCCTCATATCTGGCAGCGCGCTCCAGGGCGTCCTCCAAGAGCCGGACTGCGGTGGTGTCGCCCTCCCGAAGCCGACGTCCCGCCTCGGCGACACCCGGCGTGGGGCTCACTCGCCCTCCATCACCGGCGGAACAACGAAGTACCCGTCGCTCGTCTCGGGTGCGCTCTCCATCACCTCGTCACGATCGAGGGACGGAAGGACCACGTCGTCACGAAAGATGTTGAAGAGGCCCAAGGGATGGGCGTTCTCGACCTGAGGCTCCGCATCGAGGGACTGGACCCGTGCCGCATGCTCCAGGATCAGCCCGAGCTGGTGCTTGTACCCTTCGAGCTCGTCGTCGCTGAGATCGAGCCGCGCCAGACGTGCGACGTGGGCGATATCGATTTCGACAGCCATGGCCTGAGAGTGTAGGAACCGCGAGATTCTCCGTTTCTCAGCCGAGCACGGCCGACAACGAGTCGTATGCCCAGCTCAGGTCGTCGACCCGGACCGACTCCCCCGGCTTGTGGGCGAGTGCCGGCTCGCCCGGCCCGAAGTTGATCGCAGGGATCCCGGCCTCGGAGAGCTGGGCGACGTCGGTCCATCCCTGTTTCCCTGAGATCGGAGCCGCCGCCGCCTCGATCAGCCGCTGGAACAAGGGGTGCTCGATGGCGACCGCCCCAGCCGGCGCCGAGTCGGTGACAACGAAACGGTCTCCGGCCGAGCACAGCTCGCGCAGGCGGTCGATCGCACCTTCCATAGATCGATCCGGGGAGAATCGGTAGTTGACATTGAGGGTGAACGTTGCGGGGATGATGTTCTTGGCCACTCCGCCATGTGCGATGGTGACCGAGATCACCTCCTTGAAGTCGAGACCGCCCACCACATGCAACTCCGGCTCCAGACCGTGCATCCGAGTCAGGAACGCTCCCGCTTTGGTGATCGCGTTCTCTCCCAGCCACGGTCGCGCCGAGTGCGCCGCCTCGCCTTCGAAGGCCAGCTCGGCGTTGATGACACCCTGACATCCGGCCTCCATGCCCCGGTCAGTGGGCTCCATGACGACCGCCGCCGCCGACGCCCGCAGCCAGGGCGCAGCCTCGAGGACCATCCCGAGTTGATTCTCGGAGAAAGGGCCCTCCTCGCCGGCGTAGAAGACACATACCACCCGGTCGGGCCCAAGTGACTCGACGAGATGGATCATCACCGCCAGGCCACTCTTCATGTCCGTGGCGCCGAGTCCGTGGACCCGGCCGCCCTCCACCGTCGCCCCGACATGACCCTGTAGAGGGACGGTGTCGAGATGACCCACCAGGAGAACCGCCTGCTCCCGGGGCCGGCCCACAACCAGTGAGTCGCCGACAGCCCGGGACGGCATCGCTTCCAGACGGTGGCCGATCGCGTCGCGCAGACGTGACTCGTCGCCGGTCACCGACGGAATGTCGACGAGCCAACAAAGGGTCTCGACGAGATCGATCACAGTTGGACGCCGAGATCCCGGAGATAGTCGTTCAGCGCAGTCTTCTTGTCGGTGGCCTCGCTTCTCTGCCCGATGATCAGGGCACAAACCAGGTCGTAGGTGCCGCTGGGGAACTCCTTGGGACGGGTCCCGGGAACCACCACCGAACCGGCTGGGACCCTCCCCCGGTGCTCAACGGGCTCGGGCCCGGTCACATCGATGATCGGCGTAGAGCCGGTGAGCACGGTGTTGGCGCCGAGAACTGCTCCCTCCTCGACGATGACCCCCTCGACCACGATCGATCGGCTACCGATGAACGCGCCGTCTTCGATGATCACGGGGCGCGCACTCGGAGGCTCGAGTACGCCACCGATCCCAACCCCGCCCGAGAGGTGCACTTCCTTCCCGATCTGGGCACAGGACCCGACTGTTGCCCAGGTGTCGACCATGGTGCCGGCCCCGACGTAGGCGCCGATGTTGACGTAGCCGGGCATCACGATGACACCGGGCTCGCAATGGGCGCCGTAACGGACGGTCCCCGGCGGCACCACCCGCACCCCCTGTGCCGCCAGTCCCTTCTTCAGCGGGATCTTGTCGCGGTACTCATAGCCGCCCACCTCGACCGTTTCCATCTCTCGAAGACGGAAGTAGAGGAGGATCGCCTCTTTCAGCCACTCGTTGACCACCCACCCTTCTTGGGTCTTCTCCGCCACCCGGGCCTGGCCACGATCGAGGGCTTCGATGGCCCGCTCCACGGCTTCACGGGCGGTTTCGATCTCGACGTCGCCGGCAAAGGCGGACCTGATCAACTCTTGGTCTGACAAACCTCGTTCACCTCTTCAACGGTGCCCGGGCGGCAGAGTAACTGCGCGCAGCTACGGTGCCCGTGGCATGTCCTACCGTCTCATCTACCTGGGGCTGGGCCTGATGGCGGTCGCCGCCATCGCGTTCGGCATCGTCTTCGCCACCGAGGGCGATGAGATCCTGCTCCCGGGGCCGGTCGAATCGGTTTCCCCCGAGCCGGGGCACTTGGTCCCACCGCAAGCCTCGATCGAAATCGACCTCGAGGTCGGTTACCAGGCAGAGATCTATGTCGACGAATGGCTGGTGTCCGATGCCACCTTCGTCGAGGGAACCGGGGTCTACAGGTGGGCGCCCAGCGCTAACAACCCGACCATCAACGAATGGACCTCCGGGGAGCACACCGTCCGCGTGGTCTATGACACCGTCAACGGTCTTCCCGATCCCGGTGATTTCTCCTGGTCGTTTCGGGTGGGCTGACTCTCCCTGCTCAGACGACATGATCCCGCCAGCTGTGCTCCGGCTCGTAACCGAGCACGCGGCGGGCCTTCTCGATAGAGAGCAGCGTCTCGTTGGCCTCGAGAGCCCTGATCACCGGGACGCCGGGGAATACCTCGGCCGCCAACTCGGCGCTGGGCCGGGTCATCACAGTGTCGGCATTGGCGATGATGAACACTTCCGTGCCGGCGAAATCGTGTTCCAACGCCAGTCGCACCGCCTGGGCCCCGTCCCGGGCGTCGATGTACCCCCAGAGGTTCCAGGATCGGAGACTGGGGTCCGCGTCGAACGAAGGGAACCGGGTGTAGTCGTCGATCTCCATGACATTGGAGAACCGGAGCCCGATCATCTTCAGCTCCGGGTCCCAACGACAGAACTGCGCGGCCATCTGCTCCTCTAGATGCTTGACCAGGGCGTAGGTCGTCTCGGGCCGGGCCGGGTACTCCTCGTCGACGGGGATGTAGGGCGGTGGGGTCGCAAAAGGGAGGCCGAGCGTGGTCTCACTCGACGCCCAAACCACGTTCTTGATCCCGGCCACACGCGCTGCGTTGAACACGTTGTAGGTGCACAGCATGTTGTTGGCAAAGGTCGCGGAGTTCGACGTGATGCCCGGTGCCGGGATCGCAGCCAGGTGCACGACGGCATCAACACCTGAGTACCTGTCGTCGACCGCCATCAGGGCCTCGAGTGCCTGACCGTGATCGGTCAGGTCGACCCGAGTGAAGGGGCACTTTGGCTCGCGGGGTGGCGCGGCATCGATGTTGACCACCTCGTAGCGATGCTCCAGCAGGTCGTCGACGACCGTCCTACCCAGCTTGCCGCTGCCCCCGGTGACGACAACCCGGCTCAAGTCCGCACCGAGGAGAGTGTCACCGCATGGAAGTTAGCCATAATCGTCGCCCAGCCGACCAAGGAGCCAACATCCCACAACTGGGTTCATCTATGACCGAATTGGTGGGTGACACCCCGGTGGTGAAGCTGGCCAAGGTCGTGCCCGAGGGGGCGGCCGACATCTTCGTGAAGCTGGAGTGGTTCAACCCGACCGGGTCCTACAAGGACCGGATGGCACTGGCGATCATCGAGGAGGCCGAGCGCCGTGGCGACCTTCGGCCGGGGATGACCGTGGTCGAGTACACCGGCGGAAGCACCGGGTCGTCGCTGGCCTTCGTCTGTGCAGTGAAGGGATACCGATTCAAAGTGGTCAGCTCCGACGCCTTTGCCCCTGAGAAGCTGAAGACGATGCAGGCGTTTGGCGCCGAGCTCACCATCGTCCCCAGCGAGGGCGGGGTGATCACCCCCGACCTGATCCCCAGGATGGTGGAGAAGGCCAAAGAGCTGGCCGCCGAGCCGGGCACTTACTTCACCGATCAGTTCCGGAACCGCGACGCCCTGAGCGGCTACCGACGAGCGGGCCAGGAATTGTTGGGCCAGATCGGGCGACCGATCGACGTGTTCTGCGCCGGCGTGGGGACCGGTGGCTTCTCGATGGGCGTCTCCACCGCCTTCCGGGAGGCGGGCGCCGGGACCCGCGTCGTCCTGTTGGAGCCCGCGAGCTCGGCAGTGATCTCGACGGGAGTGGCGGGAGGGCATCGGGTCGAAGGGATCGGGGTCGGGTTCTTGCCACCTCTCCTCGATGAGAGCCTCTACCACGAGGTCCGGGCGATCGATGAGGATGAGGCTCGCGTGATGGCCGGGAGACTGGCAGCAGAGGAGGGACTTCTGACCGGGATCTCCAGCGGGCTCAACGTCGTGGCTGCGATCGGCCTGGCCCGGGAGATGGGACCCGGTCACGTAGTAGCCACCGTCGCCGTCGACACCGGTCTCAAGTATTTGGCGGGTGACCTCTTCGCGATTTGAGCCCGGGTCCTCAGACCCGTTCCAGGATCACCACCGGGATCTCACGCTGCGTCCTCGCCTGGTACTTGTCGTAGTCGGGCCAGATCGAGGCCATGAGCCGCCACAGACGCGGTTTCTCATCGGCGCCGGCGGTACGGGCTCGAGCGGTGAACTTGTCCGCCCCCACCTGCAACCCGGCCTCGGGATTCTGGACCAGATTCAAATACCAGGACGGATTCTCGGCAGCCCCGCCAACCGAGGCCACAACGAGGTAGCGGTCCCCGTCGACACCGTAGATGAGGGCGGTGCGTCGCAGCTTCCCGGTCTTTCGGCCCCGTGTGGTGAGCAGCAGCGCGGGAACGCCCTTGCGCCATTCGTGGCCCTTCCGGCCGTCGGTTTTCACGTACTGGCGGATGTGGCGGGAAACCCAACCCTCGGGACTGTCGAAGACCTCTTCCTGGGTTGTCATGAATCCTCGGAGCGCATCCCATCAGTGTCGCAGGCTCAGACAGCGATGGGTTCCGTGGTGTCAGGCCTGGGACGAGGGCCATCTGATCTGGCGACCGCCCGGACCGGGATTGACACGAAGAAACAGGCGCCGCCCAAGATCTCTGAGCGGTGATAGCCGGCATGCCCGCCATGAGCCTTGGCCACCTTGGCCACAATCGCAAGCCCGATTCCCGACCCCGGGATCCGACTGTCCAGGTTTCGAGACCCCCGCTCGAAACGATTCCATATGGCCAACTCATATTTGGTCGACACACCGGGACCGTCGTCGTGAACCTCGACCACGAGGTTCACACCTCGCTCGGCAGTGACGAGGACCTGCCCGTTGCCATACTTGACGGCATTAGAGACCAGGTTTGAGATCGCCTGCTGGAGCCGGCCTCCGTCCACCTCCACTGTGATGGAAGGCACACGGATCTCGACGGCTTGGCTCCCCCCTCAACCTGTATGTCGCCCGACCGGGACGAGGTCAGCCGATTACCGAAAGACCTTCTTCGAGCAAGCGTTTGAAGCCGTGCTCGTCCAGAATCGGGATCCCCAGCTCCTCGGCCTTCTTCGACTTCGAAGCACCGGGGGAGTCGCCCACTATCAGTGCCGTGGTTCTCCCCGAAACCGATCCGGCGGCTTTTCCGCCACGCTGCTCGATGGCGGCCTGGGCCTCCTCACGGCTGAACCCCGGCACCGTACCTGAGACCACGAATGTCGCCCCGGCCAGCAGGTCGGAGGACACGCTGGGGTCGATCTCGTCCACGAGACGGACTCCGGCCGCACCTAGCTTGGCCACCAGCGCCTGATTGTCGGGATCTGCAGACCATGTCGCTATCCCTTGGGCGATGACAGGGCCGATTCCCTCGACGTGCGAGATGTCGTCCTCGGTTGCGGCCATCAGGGCGGGGAGCCCACCGAAATAACGCACCAGGACCCGGGCCACGGTCCCACCAACATGACGGATCCCGAGTGCGGTCAAGAGCCGCGCCACCGGTCGGTCCTTGGCGGTCTCGATCGCGCGTTTCAAGTTGCCGACCGAGATCGCACCCCAACCTTCACGACCGAGCAGCTGGTCCGGCTCGAAGATGAAGATGTCGGCCGGGTCGGAGATCATCCCCTCGCTGAGCAGGAGATCGATCGTCTTGTATCCCATGTGCTCGATGTCCATCCCACCCCGGGATGCGAAATGGAACAACCACTCCCGTACTCGTGAGGGGCAGGTATACCCACCGGTGCAGCGGGCCACGGCCTCGCCCTCGATTCGCACAATCGGGTTGCCACAGAACGGGCACTTCGAAGGCATCTTCCACACCTTCTCCTTGCCGGTGCGGACGGCGAGCACCGGCCCCACCACCTCAGGGATCACGTCACCCGCCCGACGGACGATCACCTGGTCACCGATCCGGACGTCCTTGAGGGCGACCTGGTCCTCGTTGTGCAGCGTGGCCAGGCCGACTGTGGCGCCACCAACAAACACCGGCTCGAGGACAGCAAAGGGGGTGGCAGCGCCGGTCCGGCCGATATTGATCCAAATGTCCTTGAGGGTGGTGACCTGCTCTTCTGCCGGGAATTTGTAGGCGATCGCCCATCTCGGCGCACGTGAGGTGAATCCGAGAGCCTCCTGCTCGGTGAGCGAGTTGACCTTGATCACCACCCCATCGGTCTGATAGCCGGTGTCGTGACGTCCCTTCTCGGCTTGTAGCACGTAATCGAGCACCGCCTCGATGCTCCTCAACTCCTGGCTCGCCGGATTGGTTCGGAACCCGACTTCCTGGAGATACCGGATCGTGTGGGCGTGCGACTCGAACACCGGCCCAGCTTCGACGAGCCCGAGCTGATACACCCAGATGGAGAGGTTGCGGGCAGCGGTCATCGCCGGATCCTTCTGCCGGACGGATCCGGCCGCCGCATTACGCGGGTTGGCGAACAGTCGGTCCCCCGCTTCGGCTTGACGCTTGTTGAGCTCTTCGAAGGCAGCCTCCGGCATGTACACCTCGCCTCGAACCTCGAGGATGGATGGCGGGCTCTGGTCGAGGAGTCTGAGTGGAACCGACTTGATGGTGCGCAGGTTGGCCGTGATGTCCTCGCCGGTCACCCCGTCACCCCTGGTGGCGCCGGTGACCAGGACACCGTCTCGATAGGTCAGCACCACCGCCAATCCGTCGATCTTGAGCTCGGCGACATAGCCCTGCGGTGGCCGGCCCAACTGACGCTCCAGGCGCTGCTCCCAGGTCTCCAGGTCCTCCCGAGAGGCGGCATTGTCCAACGAGAACATGGGTCGGAGATGACGGACTGGTGCGAACAGGTCGCCAACCGGCGCCCCAACCCGCTGGGTCGGGCTGTCCGGTGTGATCAGCTCGGGGTTCTCCTCCTCGAGGCGTTTCAGCTCGGCGAGAAGGGCGTCGAACTGGGCATCCGAGATGGTCGGATCGTCCAGAACGTGATAGCGATAGAGATGTTCGTTGACCTGGGAGCGGAGCTCCTCGATTCGAGATTGGCCGACCGACATCGATGCTGACGTTACCGACGACCCGTCACAGGAGAGTCCGCGCCATCAAGGCCCCGCCCAAGACCCGATCACCGTCGTAGAAGGCCACGGTCTGGCCGGGGGCAATCGCCTCCTGGAGGTCTGCGAAGAGCAGGCGATCACCCTCGATGACGGCGGGCACCGGGTCGCCATGGGCCCGGTATTGCGCCATCACCTCACCAGATCGGCCCTCGCCGGAGCTCCAGACGACCTGGGCCAGCTCGACTCCGGCTACCCCAAGCTCGTCGCGCCGGCCGAGGACCACCGTGGACGTGGCAGGCTCGATCCTCACCACGAACCTCGGCTCGCCCACCGCGACCCCAAGACCCCGGCGCTGTCCGACCGTGAACCCGGCGATCCCGTCATGAGACCCCAGCTCGTGCCCTCGTGTGTCGACCATAGGTCCGGGCACATGGGCGTCAGGCGCCGACCCGGCGAGGAATGACCGATAGTCACGACGGCCCACGAAGCAGATGTCCATCGACTCCGGCTTGTGGGCAGTTCGCAGACCCAATGCAGAGGCCATCGAACGCACCTCGGGCTTGGTCAGCTCTCCCACCGGGAACCGGGATCGGGTGAGCTCGCGCTGGGTGAGCATCGACAGGACGTAGGACTGATCCTTGGCTCGATCCGCCCCACGATGCAGGCTCCAGTGCTTGCCGTCGAAGCGGCTCCTGGCGTGATGCCCCGTCACCAGGACGTCGCTCTCGAAATCGTCGAGACGTCCGAGGAGACGGTCGAATTTGACCGTCCTATTGCACTCGATGCACGGGTTGGGGGTGCGCCCGGAGACGTAGTCGCTGACGAACCGCTCAACCACCCCGTCCCGGAATTCGGCCGTGTAATCCAAGACGTAATAGGGGATATCGAGCTGGCCCGCCACCCGGCGGGCATCCTCGGCGTCGGACACCGTGCAACAGCCGGCGGTTGGCGCCTCGCCATTGGGCCCAGACCACATCTTGAGCGTCACCCCGACCACCTCGTGACCGGCGTCACGCATCACAGCGGCCGCCACCGAGGAGTCGACTCCACCCGACATTGCCACCAACGCCCTCATCGCAGCTTCTCCACCAGGTCGGTCACGATCTCGGCTGCCTCCTCGGCCTCCTCCATGGTGCTGGGCCAGCCGAAGCTGAAACGGACACTCTCCCGGGCCTGTCCCGGGGTCAGACCCATCGCCTCCAGGACGTGGGAAACCTCCGACGCACCGGACTGGCACGCCGATCCCGCCGACGCCGCCACCCCGGCCAGGTCCATCCGGACCAGCAACGTCTCGTTGAGGACACCGGGAAACCTGACATTCAGATGGTGCGGAGAGCGCCCGTGCTCCGGAGTGTTGACCACCATCCCCTCCACGCCAGCCATCAACCTCTTCTCGAAGTCGTCCCGGATCTGACCGACGCGGTGACCGAAATCCTCACGATCCTTCAACGCCAAGTCCATGGCCATGGCCATCCCCGCGGCCCGGCCCACATCGTGGGTCCCCGAGCGCCGACCCAGTTCCTGGCCTCCACCGTGCTGCACCGGCTCGAGAGCGGTTCCCTCGCGCACATAGAGGACGCCAACACCTTTGGGGCCCCCGAACTTGTGGGCGGCCAACGACATCAGATCCACTCCAAGTGCCGAGACGTCGATCGGCTCGGAGGCGAACGCCTGGACCGCGTCGGTGTGCACCAGAACCTCGGGATCACGGGCTTTCACGGCTTCAACGATCCGCGCCAAATCCTGGACAACCCCGGTCTCGTTGTTGAGGAGCATCACCGACACGATCGCGGTTCCATCGTCGATGACCGAGACCAAGTCCTCCACATCGACATGTCCCTCGGGATCGACACCGACCACAGTGACCGGCATGCCGATTCGCCTCAGGAAATCCCCTGTTTCGAGAACCGCTTCGTGCTCGGTGGCCACGGTCACCACCCCCCGTCGCGGGCTCTCGTTGAACACTGCTCCCTTGATGGCGAGATTGTCCGACTCGGTGCCACCGGAGGTGAGGACGATCTCCAGGGTGCCGGCGCCGATGGCGGCGGCAATCGTCTCCCTGGCCTCCTCCAGGGCGTTCTTGGCACGGCGTGAGACGAGATGGATCCCCGAGGAGTTGCCGAACTCGATATCGGTGTAGGGCGCCATGGCGTCCCAAACCCCGCGGCGCATAGGGGTGGTGGCGGCGTGGTCGAGGTAGATCACGATCGCGATTCTCGCAGGATCTCGGGCCTGGGCCATTTCTGTTCACTGGCTCGGGGAGAAGGGCAAAATGGCCCTTGTCAGAGTAGAGCAGGCGCGTTTTTCTTAGAGTCATGGCACACGCGAAGACCACCACCCCCGGGATCGAGAAACTGGACCTGCGCAAGCGATACAAGGACCTCTATTCCCCATCCGCCCGGTCGGTTCAACTGGTTGATGTCCCCGAGTTCTTGATCCTCGCCGTCGACGGAAGGGTGGAAACGGGGGTCAACCCGGGAGAGTCGGCCGGCTTCGCCGAGGCGTTCCGCGCGATCTATGGGGTTGCGTATGGCCTCAAGTTCATGTCGAAGCTGAGCACGGTCGAACCGATCGACTACAAGATCATGGCCCTTGAGGGCCTCTGGTCGTCGGAGTCCGGGGAGTTCGCATTCGGCAAGCCGGAGCCCTGGCTCTATACCATGCTCATGGTCCAGCCCGACCACATAACCCAAACGATGTTCGATGAGGCAGTGGCCGAGGCCGGAAGGAAACACCCCAACCCGGTGCTCGACCAACTCCGCCTCGACCGTTGGCGAGAAGGGCCAAGCATCCAAATCATGCACATCGGGGCCTACGCCGAGGAGCCTCGGACCATCGAGTTGATGGACGCCTATGCGATGGAGAACGGTCTGAAGCTCCACGGTCGACATCACGAGATCTACCTGGGCGACCCGAGAATGGCGAAGCCCGAGAACCTGAAGACGATTCTCCGACACCCGGTCAGCCAGGTTTGACCCGGCTCACGCTCACCGCCAACTATGACGCTTCACCACAGCAGGTGTGGGCCCAGCTCGCCGATCTGGCTTCTCACCCCGAGTGGATGACCGATGCCGGCGGGATCCTCTTCGTGGGGGATCAGACTTCGGGTGTGGGGACCAGGATGCGGGTGCCGACGAGGATCGGCCCCTTGAGGACCGAGGATCTGATGACGGTCGTGGAGTGGGAGGAGGGCCGGCTGCTCGGAGTGAGACATACGGGCGCGGTCTCGGGTGTCGGCCGATTCGAGATTCGCCCGACCGCCGTAGGCACAGACTTGCACTGGAACGAGACGCTCCGGTTTCCGTGGTGGCTCGCCGGGTCAGTCGGAGCTTGGCTGGCGCGCCCGGTCTTGAAGCGGGTGTGGCGAGGGAATCTCCGGCGGCTCGGGGAGCGCCTGGCGGTCAGCGACCCTTGAAACGGGGCGGCCTCTTTTCGATGAAGGCGGCCACGCCCTCTCGGGCGTCCTCAGACCCGAATACGGCCTGAAACGCATCACGCTCGACGAGGAGCCCTTCGTCCACCGGCAGGCCGAACCCACGCTTCAGGGCCTTCTTGGCGGCGGCAATGGCACGGGTGGCCTTGGTGGCCCATTCGGCGGCGTCGGCCAGCGCCAACTCGACGACCTCCCCGGGCGGAGCCACTTTGTCGGCGAGGCCGATGGCCAGCGCCTCCTCGGCCCCCACCTGTCGACAGCTCAAGATCATCTGCTTGGCCCGTTGATAGCCGACGAGCCGGGGCAACCGCTGGGTGCCCCCGGCCCCGGGGATGATCCCAAGCAGGATCTCGGGCTGCCCGACCAGGGCGTCCTCGGCCAGGTAACGAAAGTCGGCGCCCATGGCCAACTCCAGGCCCCCACCCAGGGCGTAGCCGTGGACGGCGGCGATGGTCGGCTTCTCCAGATTCTCGAGAGCGCCGATCGCCTCCTGAAGAGTCCAGGCAGTCCTCTCCTCAGCCCCGGCATCGAAGGCGGCCTGGAACCCCTTGATGTCGGCCCCGGCAGCGAAATGGGGCTGTCCGGTCACTACCACCGCCCGGATCTCGGGGTCGGCACAGGCCTCGAACGCCTCCTTCAACTCCACCGCCACCTGTTCGGAGAGGGCATTGACCGGGGGCCGGTCGAGGCGCACCAGGGCCACGCCGCCGTCAACGCTCATCTGCACGTGTTCCATGAGCCGAGGCTATACCTTTCGCTCAACGCCTTTCCCAGGCATCCTCCAGGTCGTCGAGAAAGGCGGCCACCGCAAACGCGTTGTGACGACGCCACAGCTCCACATGGTTCGGCGCCCCTCGGCGCGAGGTCTCCAGGGCCGCGAGTGTGGGGTGAAGCGCAGCCTTCTGGGCGGTGATCAGCGGCAATGGTGAGCGGCCGGCACGTTGCAGAAGTGTGAGCTTGAGCAACAACTCGATTCTCATCTCACGCACATGCTGCACCGGTTGGCGCAACCACCGGTTGAGCCGCCTGCGGCCCGTTGGGGTGATGCGGTGGATGATCCGCTGTGGCCCGGCATCACCCGGTTCGGCGTGGATCGCCTCGGCAAAATGGGCAAGGCTCAAGCGGTCCAGGGCGCGGTAGATCAGCGGCCTTCTCACCGTGATCACCCGCCCCACCTCGCCGTTGGGGGCGAACAGCCTGGCGATGGCAAAACCGTGGGTCGGGCCTTCGCCGAGGATCCCGAGAACGGCGTATTCGGTAACGGAGAGCTGGTTCGGGGGCATGTCGGATCGGAACGGGGTATTGTGGCACGTCTACTAGTTACATTGAGACTATCGAGGTCGACGATGACGAAGCTGCGCTTGGTCACGTTCATGACGTTGCTCGCCCTCGTCGGGGCGGGGTGTGCCGGGTCTGGAGACGAGAACGTCGACGGAGAGGTCCTGGTATCCGCGGCCGCCTCACTGACCGAGGCCTTCGGCGCAATAGAGATTGCTTTCGAAGATGCCAACCCGGGGGTCGATGTGTTGCTCAACCTGGCATCCAGCTCCAGCCTTCGCGAGCAGATCCTCGAGGGCGCACCGGTGGATGTGTTCGCCTCGGCCAACACATCGAACATGGATCGAGTGTCGGAGGCCGGCGCCGTCGCCGGGGAGGCCCGGGTCTTCGCCGGAAACACGCTGCAGATCGCGGTGCCGGCAGGCAATCCGGCGGGCGTCACCGGTCTTGCCGACTTCGCCAATGAGGGACTCCTGATCGGCCTCTGTGCCGAGGACGTCCCTTGTGGTGACTTTGGTCGCCAGGCACTCGACAAGGCCGGGGTCACCCCCTCGATCGACAGCAACGAGCCGGACGTCCGGGCCCTTCTCACCAAAATCGAGGCAGGTGAGCTCGACGCCGGCATCGTCTATGTGACTGATGTCATCTCGACTGAAGGCGGGGTCGAGGGTGTTGAGATCCCCGAGAACCAAAACGTCGTCGCCGAGTACCCGATCGCGATCCTGGTCGAGGCCCCCAACGCTGAAGCCGCTGCCGCGTTCGTGAGTTTCGTGATGTCCGATACAGGTCAGGCGATAATGGGCGAATACGGGTTCATCGCTCCGTGAGTGAGACCACCCCGCGGAAACGCGCTCACCGGCCGCCTGCGTTGCTGATCGCCCTCGGGCTCATCGGCCTCTCAGTCTTTGTGATTCCCCTGGTCGGGTTGCTGGCCAGGGTCCCGTGGGGGAACCTGCCTGAGCTGGCCTCGAGCCCGGTTGTGATCGACGCCCTCCGGCTGTCCGTCGTCACATCGTTGACCGCCACCGCCATCTCGGCGGTCCTGGGCGTGCCCTTGGCCTGGGTGCTGGCACGCACCGATTTCCCGGGCCGATCCATCTTGCGCGCCCTGATCACGCTGCCTCTGGTGCTGCCCCCCGTCGTCGGTGGGGCGGCACTCCTATTCGCCCTGGGCCGCCGAGGGCTGATAGGAGAGCCGTTGAACGCGGCCACCGGGCTGGTGCTGCCCTTTTCCACCTGGGGAGTGGTGATCGCCACCACCTTTGTTGCCATGCCGTTCCTGGTGATCACCGTGGAAGGTGCCCTGCGCAACCTGGATCCCCGCTTCGAGGGGGCCGCCTCCACCCTCGGTGCCGGCAGATGGACCGTGATGCGACGGGTCACCCTCCCCCTGATCGCGCCCTCGCTGTTGGCAGGTCTCGTCCTCACCTGGGCCAGGGCATTCGGCGAGTTCGGCGCGACCATCACCTTCGCCGGCAACCTGCAAGGCCGCACTCAGACCCTGCCCCTGGCGGTGTTCGTCTCCCTTGAAAGCAACCGGGACGTCGCGGTGGCGATCAGCCTGGTCATGGTGGCGGTGTCTCTCGCCGTCCTCATCGCCCTCCGGGACCGCTGGTGGAGGGCGCTGTGACCCACCAGCCAAGCGACCAAGGTCTCGACGCCAGCTTCACCATTCGCCGCAGCTCGGAGTTCACACTGGAGATCTCGATCGCCATCCCCCGCGGACGCACCGTTGCGTTGCTCGGGCCGAATGGGGCGGGAAAGTCGACCGCCGTGGCCGCCCTGGCGGGGCTCATTCCCGTCGACGGCGGGCAGATCGTGCTCAACGGAAGGACCCTGGACGACTCCGAAAGGGGCCGGTTCGTTCCCCCCGAAGAAAGACGGGTCGGCGTGGTCTTCCAGGACTATGTCCTTTTTCCCCACTTGACCGTTGCGGAGAACGTCGCTTTCGGACCGCGCAGCCATGGGATGGGAAGGAAACCGGCCCTGGAACGGGCCGCTCTTTGGATGAAGAGACTGGCCCTCGACGATCTGGCGGAGAGAAGGCCCGGTCAACTCTCGGGAGGTCAGGCGCAAAGGGTGGCCCTGGCACGGGCCTTGGCGATCGAGCCGGATCTCGTTCTCCTGGACGAGCCACTCTCAGCCCTCGACGTCGCTACCAGGGCCCGGCTGCGACGGGTCCTCGCCGACCACCTCACACAGTTTCCCGGTCCCCGGCTACTCATCACCCACGACCCGAGTGAGGCATTCCTCCTGGCCGATGTCATCCACGTCATCGAGGAGGGAAGGGTCACCCAGGTTGGATCGGCCGACGACATCCGGCTCCGGCCCCGCACGCCATACATCGCGGACCTAGCCGGATCCAACCTGCTGTCCGGAATGGCTCGTGACGGGACGGTGCAGATCGGCGCCAGCCGGCTCCAAATCGCGGACCACGGGCTCGAAGGCCCGGTGCTGGTCACCATCCACCCCCGCACCATCTCGCTGCACCGAGGACGGCCCGAGGGAAGCGCCCGCAATACCTGGGAGACCTCGGTCACGCTCGTCGAGCTCCTCGGGGACCGGGCTCGTCTCCAGGTGGAGGATCCCCTCGCCCTCACCGTCGAGGTGACTCGAGAGGCGGTCCGAGATCTCGAGCTGACGAAGGGGGCCCCGGTTTGGGTCTCGATAAAGGCCACCGAGATCGGTGTCGAGTCGGACTACCCCTCCACCGACCCCATCACCTGAGATCCTCCAGGACATGTCCTCGCGCCCCGGGCAAATCACGCATCCGGGGATGACGTCTCTCGGGAACCGGCTGTATGCGCATCCTGGCATCGACCACGACCACGCCCTCGCCCGGAGGCAACACCTTCACCGGGTTGAGATCCATCTCGACCAGCTCGGGCACGACACTGATGAGACCCGAGACCCTGAGCAGGGCTCGCTCCAGTTCCGCCACATCGCCCTCGGCGGCGTTGCGATAGCCCTGCAGGAGCCGAAAGCCCTTGGTCTCCCTGATCATTTCCGTTGCATCGACATCGGTGAGGGGGTGAATCCGGAACGCCACGTCTTGAAGAAGCTCGACGTAGACGCCGCCGAGGCCGAACCCGACGAGGGGGCCGAAGTTCGGGTCCTGGGTCATCCCGATCAAGACCTCGTGGCCGCCGGCGACGAACTCCTGGACCAGCACACCGTCCGCGTCGAACACCGCTTTGGTGACGGTCTCGTAGGCAGCACTCACCTCTTCGCCTTGGACTCCGAGCACGACTCCCCCGACATCCGACTTGTGGAGGGCCGACTCGGAGATCACCTTGACCACCACTGGCCCACCTATCGCCGCTGCGGCATCGACGGCTTCCTGTGGCGAGTGGGCGACCGACGACCGCGGCACCCGTAAGCCCGCGGCGTTGAGAACCGCGTCGACCTGCTCGGGCTCCATCCAGGCCCCGGTGGCAGGGACCCTCTCCAGCGCACCGTCGATGATCGCCCTGATCGCCGCCTCCTCATGGCCGTCCAGCCGCGCCTCGGTACCGGGGTCGCGCTGACGCCACACCCCATGAGCCACTGCTCGAGCGAGGGCGTGAGCCGCAGCCTCGGGAAACATGTAGGTGGGAATGGCGCGCCGACCCTCGGCGCCAGCCAGATAGCGAGCCGTATCCCCACTGTGCATGAAGACCGAGAGCAGGGTCACTTCCCCGTCGTATCGCTCCTGACACCGGCTGAGGGCGGCGGCCACCCCCTGCGCGCCCTCCGAAGAGGTCGGGACGTAGATCACCATCACCGAGTCCACCTCGCCGGACTCCAGGAGCAACGAGACCGCATGGTCGAACTCGGTTGGCCCGCCGGAAGCGATCAGATCGACCGGGTTCCGGGTGGAGGCCTCCGCCGGCAGCTGGCTCCCGATCTCGGCCCTGAGCTCCGGAGACAACTCGGGCAACACCAGGCCAATCGCTTCGAGAGCATCGGCCGCCAGAATCGCCGGGCCGCCGGCATTGGAGACGACCCCAACCCGGTTGCCCAGTGGAATCGGCTGATTGGCGAGAAGACTGGCGGCTGAGAACAGCTCCTCGATGGTGTCGACCCGGATCACTCCCGCCTGACGGAACAGGGCCTGGACCGCCACATCCGAAGAGGCCAGGGCGCCGGTGTGCGACGAGGCGGCACGACTCCCGGAGGAGGTCCTCCCCGACTTGACCGCGATGATCGGCTTGCGGCGACCGATCCGTCGCGCGATCCGGGAGAACTTCTTGGGGTTGCCGAAGGACTCGAGATAGAGGGTGATGACGTCGGTTTGAGGATCGTCCTCCCAAGCGAGCAGCAGGTCGTTGCCGCTGACATCGGCTTTGTTGCCTACCGAGACGAACTGGGAGATGCCGATGTTGGCTCGTCTGGCGTAGTCGAGGATGGCGATCCCGAGGGCACCGGATTGGCTCGACATCGCCACGTTCCCGGCCGGCGGATAGACGGGGGCAAAGGTCCCGTTGAGCTGCACCGATGAGACCGTGTTCAAAAGGCCCATGCAGTTGGGGCCGACCATTCTCATTCCCGAGTCGCGAACGATCTCGAGCAGTTCGTGTTCGAGGATGGCGCCCTCGGGGCCCACCTCGGAGAAGCCGGCCGAGATGACGACGATTCCCCTCACCCTCGCTTCGGCGCATTGACGTGCCACGTCGATCACGAATGGCTGGGGCACGACGATGTAGGCGAGATCAACCTCATCGGGGACTTCGAGGATCGTCGAGTAGGCGTGCACCGAGCTGATCACCTTGGCCTTGGGATTGACCGGATAGAGCGGGCCGGTGAACCCCGTGGAGAGGATGTTGTGGAACAACCTGCCCCCTATCGAGGCGGGGTCACTCGAGGCCCCGATCACCGCCACCGACCTGGGGAAGAACAGCGGCAACAGGGAGGCGGCCACGGCGCGTTTCTCGCGCTCCGACTCCGCCTCGAGCAGGCCCTCGCTCTCGGCGACGGGAAAATCGACCGTGAACACGCCTTCATCCATGGTGCGTGTCATCTCGTAGCCCGAGTTGCGAAACAACCGCATCATTTGACGGTTCTCGGGCAGGACGTAGGCATGGAACCGCTCGATGCCGTGCGACCTGGCATGGTTGGTCAACAGTTGGAGGAGTTGGGTGCCCACCCCCCGGCCCTGATGCTTGTCGGCCACAGCGAATGCCACTTCGGCCGCGGTGGCGTCGTGGCCCTCACGGTCGTAACGGGCCACCGCGATCATCCTGCCCTCGAGCAGGGCGATCAGCGCCATCCGGTCTGCGTAGTCGACCTCGGTGAAGAACGCGACTTCCTCTGGTTCGAGCGTCTCTTTGATCCGAAAGAACCTGAAATAGCGCGACTCGGGGCCGAGGGTCTCGAAGAAGTCACGGATCAGCCCGGCGTCCTCGGGTTTGATCGGGCGCACCCTGGCCCCGCCGCCGTCGCGGAGCACGATGTCCAACTCGTACTCGGATGGATAATCAGCCATTGGAAGTCCAGGGCATGACGGTAACCGAGTCGGCGTGGGCTCCGGGCGTCCCCCGTCTCGACAGGATGTCGGATTACACTTTTGGCACGGGGTTGAATCTGTGTGTGGGAAGGTGGTGCCTTTTGGAGATAGATCTGGCCTCGTTCATCGTGGGGCCCGGGCCCGGTTCCTCTCCCCTCCCCCACCCACCGGCCCGGGTCCCACGACCTTTCTGACCGACCAAACCAGTTGAGATAGCTGCCGCGACCAAGCCACACTCTCCGTGTTGAAACGAGCCGTTGCCCTCCTGCTGGCTATAGCCCTCCTCGCCGGGTGCCTACCACAGGAGCCCGATGCCAGGGTCCTCTTCATCGGCAACAGCTACACCTTCTACAACGACCTTCCACAGATGGTGGCGGAGCTGGCCGATTCGGTGGGGATGCGAATCGAGGTCGAGTCGGTGACCAAGGGGGGTGCCGGTTTGCGCGACCATCTGCGCGACGGTGTGGCCGGTGAACGGATCAAGTCCGGAGACTTCGACTACGTGGTGATCCAGGAACAGTCAGCCGTGCCCTCGGACGCCACCGCGGCACATGAGCTCATGTTCCCGGCGGCGAATGCCTTTGCAACCCAAGCCGCATCCTCGGGGGCGCAACTCATCCTCTTCGAAACCTGGGGCCACCGTTCAGGCTTCGCCCAGACCGGTCACTCCACCTACTGGACGATGCAGCGCGCCATCAACTCCACCTACGACGAGCTCTCCGCGCTGTTGGGCAAACCGGTGGCGCCGGCCGGCGAGGCATGGCTCCTCTCCCTGCAATCCAACTCGGGAATCCGCCTCCACGACCCCGACGACTCCCATCCGTCACTCGAAG
This sequence comes from Acidimicrobiia bacterium, assembly GCA_035292605.1. Taxonomy (GTDB): domain Bacteria; phylum Actinomycetota; class Acidimicrobiia; order Spongiisociales; family ZC4RG35; genus JALYNX01. The sequence goes on along the minus strand of DATDPT010000151.1, from coordinate 27,555 downwards.
GGTCCTATCTGGCCGCGTTGGTCATAACAGCGACCATCACCGGTGAGTCACCCGACAACATGAGGGTCGATCTCGGAGTGCCCGCGGAGACGGCAGGACAACTCCGGCTGTCGGCGTCCTCGGCGATGGCTCCCTGATGACTGACTGGTGCCCGGGGTGGGATTCGAACCCACACGAGCCGAAACGGCTCAAGGGGGTTTAAGCCCCTCGCGTCTGCATTCCGCCACCCGGGCTCGGGTGAAGGGTCAGGGTAAAGCCAACAGAGTCATGGCGACACCATCGAGGGTGTCATGCTCCGAGACAATGGCCCTGTCGGCGCTCAGAGCATCCATGACCCCCTCGGCCACCAGGACCCCGCCGAGGATGACCGGAGCCCGTTTCGGGTCCAGACCGGGAAGATCCGCCGTTTCCTCGACGGTGAGCTGGGCCATGATGTCGACGATCCTCCCCACCTCGGCCCGGGTGACCTCACGGCCGTGAACCGGGGTGCCCCGAGGCAGGGCGCGTGCCACAGACGCCAGGCTGGTCCAGGTCCCGGCTACACCGATCAACGAGCCGAACTCGATTGGCGGCAGACTCGAGAACTCTTGTCCAATGGTGGCCCGGGCCGCGGCGACCTGGTCGCGGGGGGCCGGTCGGTCCGGGATGGCTCGTTCGGTGATCCGAACCGAGCCGATGTCGATCGAGACCCCGCTGGCTTCGGTCACGAACTCTGTGCTCCCGCCCCCGATGTCGGAGACGACCACCGGAGTCGGACCCTCGAAGCCCCGGACCGCGCCCTGATAGGCGAACCGGGCTTCCTCTTCACCCGAGATCAAGGTGGGTCGGACGTCGATCATCTCCTCGACGCGGTCGAAAAACCCTTCCCGGTTGGCGGCATCCCGGGAAGCGGACGTCGCGATCGCCATTCGCTTCGACACCCCGGCCTCCTCCATCAACCGCCCATATCGATTCAGGACCACCAAGGTCTCGACGATCCGGGACTCAGATAGGACCCCGCTGCTGTCAACCCCGCTCCCCAAGCCGGTGACCTCCTCCCAACGCTCCAGATCTTCGGTCCCGTTGGTGATCAGAAGCCGAATCGAGTTGGTCCCGATGTCGACCACCCCCACGATCATGGGTTGCTCACCCAGGCCGGGTTGATCTCTCCATCCATGACGCATGGCACCTGGCAATCGAGGGGCTCGATCCAGGAGGCGACCAGTTCGCCCACTGGGTTGGTCCGACCCGATCGGGTGTGGGCGTAATGGGCGTGCAGGCATTTCACCCCGACAATGCTGCCTCCCACCCCGCCGGAGGGGGCCGGTGACGCCCCACTGGGGACCAGGGCGTCACGTTGGGCGGCATAGGAGTCATGGGCTGCCTCCAGCCTTAGGCCGAACTCGGGATCGGCCGCCGCCTTCTGCTCCATCCGCTTCACTCCGCCGGCGCCTTCGAGACGACCGATTCGAGTCGTTGCCAGAGGGCAGGTGAGCCAATAGAGGGTGGGAAAGGGGGTGCCATCGTCGAGGATGGGGGGCACCTCGACGACCACGGGAAGATCGAGGTGACATCGGGAAACCGTCTTGGAATCGGCGCGGAGCGGTCTTCCGATCTGGGCCTCGATGACCCCGCGGTCATCCGTTCCACTCACCCGATTGAATCTAGGTCGCCCCCGGTGATGAAATCCCAGATGTGGTCGACCCAGGTCTTGTCGGGAAGCTCGGGGAGCTGAGACACCTCAGGCTGCACAGCCTGGGCTCCCGGCGGGTCGAGCACGACGTAGGCAACCTCGCCCTCGCGCACGTACCCCAGCTTGTCGCGGGCCAGCCGTTCGATCTCTTCGGGTGTGTTGAGGGCCTCCACATCGGCCGTTAGCACCTCGTTCTGGGCCTCGAGGGATGCGAGCTGATCCCGCGACGCCTCGACCTGGCGGCGGGAATCGAGGATCTGGCGATAGGGCACCACCTGGGTGAGGAAGGCGGCGCCCATCAGGATGAACAGAAGCGTCACCAAGGCCACCCCGGAACGGCTGCGCATCCTCAACGGGACCTTCGGAAGGTCGACCATCCCGCAAACCTGGCCTCGACTCCAAGACTCTCCTCTATCCGCAACAACTGGTTGTACTTGGCGGTCCGTTCTCCTCGCGCCGGGGCCCCGGACTTGATCTGACCGGCGTTCGTCGCCACTGCGAGATGTGAGATGTAGCTGTCCTCCGTCTCACCGGACCGGTGGCTCACCATCATCCCGAAGGAGGCATTCCTCGCCGTCCCCATCGTGTGCAACGTCTCCGAAACCGAGCCGATCTGATTCACTTTGATCAGGATGGCGTTTGCCGCCCCCTCCGCGATGCCTTTCCGCAGGAACTCCTCGTTGGTGACGAAGAGGTCGTCGCCCACGAGCTGGACCCGGCGACCCACCTTCTTGGTCAATTGCTTCCAACCATCCCAGTCGTCCTCTGCCATCCCATCCTCCACCGAGACCAGCGGATAGCGCTCCACCAGGTCCGCCAGATAGGCCACCATCTCCTCGGAGGAGAGGTCGCGGCCGTCCAGCTCGTAGCGGCCTTCACGGTGGATCTCGGTGGCGGCCACATCGAGGGCGAGTGCGATCTCGTCACCGAGTTCGTAACCGGCGACGTCGATCGCCTCCACCAGAAGCTCGAGAGCCGACTCGTTGGTAGGAAGGTCGGGGGCGAACCCGCCCTCGTCACCGACATTGGTGCCCAGGCCCCGGCCCCCAATCACCCTCTTCAGGGCTTGATAGACCTCGGCCCCGGCGCGCAGTGCCTCAGAGAATGAGGGGAGCCCTCCGGGGACCACCATGAATTCCTGGATGTCGACAGAGTTGGCGGCGTGAACCCCCCCGTTGAGCACGTTGAGACAGGGGACAGGCATGGTCCTGGCCGCCGGACCCCCCAGATACCGGTAGAGGGGCAGCCCGAGCGTGGCCGCCGCCGCCCGGGACACCGCCATCGAGACGGCGAGGATGGAGTTGGCGCCCAGGTTGGCCTTGTTCGGGGTAGCGTCGAGGTCCTGCATTGCCTGGTCGATGTGCTCCTGACGGGTGGCATCCACCCCGATCAGGGCCGGGGCGAGCACCTCTCGGATGTTGGCCACCGCCTGGGTGACCCCTTTGCCGCCCCATCGCTCACCGCCGTCACGCAGTTCGATCGCCTCCATGGCCCCGGTCGAGGCCCCGGAGGGAACGATGGCTCTCCCGAATCCGCCACCAGCGGTCAGAACCTCGGCTTCCACGGTGGGATTACCCCGGGAGTCGAGGACCTGGCGTGCGTGTATCCGCTCGATAGTGGTCTTGTTCATGGGTGGGTGGGAGGACAGGTGCCCGGCGGCGCCAAGCTACCACCGTCCCGGTTTTGTTCCGGTGACCCCTTGATCAGCCCTTTCCCTTCGCCCGATCCCAACGCTGGTTGAGCCCGTCGAGGTCGAGACCGTCGAGTGGACCCTCTGCCTCCATGCGGCGGAACCTCTCCTCGAAGCGGTTGGTTGCCTGGCCGAGGGCGATCTCGGGGTCGAGCCCGAGATGGCGGGCCAGGTTGACCACCGAGAACAGGACATCACCCAGTTCGTCCTGGGCCCGGACCGGGTCGCTCAAGACCTCCTCCAACTCCCCCAACTCCTCACGCACCTTGGGTAACACCTGGTCGGCCTGCTCCCAGTCGAAGCCAATCTTGGCCGCCCGGTTCTGGATCTTCGAAGCCCGATGCAGAGCAGGCACCCCTGAGGGCACTCCGTCGAGCACCGACTCGGCGACCGAGGCCTTCTCCGCTTCTTTGATCCGGTCCCAATTGGACTTGACCTCCTCAGCCGAGCCGACTTCCACCTCACCGAAGACATGGGGATGACGACGCACCAGCTTCTGACGCATCACCTCGGCCACGTCGTCGATGTCGAAGGCTCCGGCCTGGCGGGCGATGACGGCGTGGAACAGGACCTGAAGCAGAACATCTCCCAACTCGTCCTCTACCTCGGCGTATGCCACCCAGTCCGGCTCCCCCTCCGGGAGACGCCCCACCGCCTCGATCAGCTCGTAGGTCTCTTCGACCAGGTTCTTCATCAGACTCTGATGGGTCTGCTCCCGATCCCAGGGACACTCCTCCCGAAGCCGCATCATGGTGTGCACCGCCCCGATCAGCCCACCGGGGTCGGCGTCGATGAACAGCGAGGTCCGAAATCCGGCCAGGGAGGAGTCGACTTGGGAGGCGATCGTCTCGACGCTGACCGAGTCGGCCGCTCCCAGACCCGAGAGCACCCGGACCATGCTGCCTTCGGGGAGCACCCGGTCCACCCGGGCCGCCACCTCGGCCAGGATCTCCGGGCGGTCGAGATGGGCGATGATGGTGGGCTTGTCCAACACCAACGGCTCGGGGAGCTCGTGGCCGTTGAGGATCTGGAGCCCCCGATCCAACGGGTCGTAGCCGACCTCGGCCAACACCGCATCGATGAAGGACTCGGCCGGGATCAGATCGATCTCGGCGCCTGACCCCAGAAGTCTCCGCACCGCGAACTCGCCCACCATTGGGCTTCCCGGGACCGCGTAGACCACTGAGCCCCCTTCGGCAGCGGTGAGCACCCGATCGGCGATAGCCGCATAGACGTCCTCGAAGCGCTCCGCCGGCTCATACAGATCGTCACAGAAGGTGACCTCGCGAAGTTGAGCCAGCTGTCCGGCCGCCGGGTGATGTCGGGTGCGCACGATGACCACACGCTCGGGGTCGAGGAGGATGGCTCGAATCGTGCCCGGGATCCGGTCGAGATCGCCGGGACCGAGACCGGTGACGACTATCACTCGGTGGGTGGTACCACCTCGGGTGTGGGCTCGGTCTGCCAGGTGCCGTACTTCTCGTTCACCTCGACCTCGGCCGCGGCGGCCTTCTCGGTGAACCACTCCTCGGAGGCCGGGCCCGCCACCTGGTTGAGCAAGAACTCGATGATTTGGTCCTCGGTGGGCCATTCCTCGGGCGGGGCTTCGGTGCGCTGGCTGATGAGCAGGATGTGAAAGCCGAACTCTGTTTGGACCGGATCAGTGGCAACGCCCAACTCGGCGATCATGGCGGCGGCTGCGAACTCGGGGACATAGGCGCCTGCCGGCTGGCACCCCAAGTCACCCCCCTCCGCAGCGCTCCCATCTAGTGAGAGCTCCGCGGCAAGGGCTGCGAACTCCTCCCCATCAGCGAGACGGGCGGCGACCGCATCGGCCTCCTCTTCTGTGCCGACCAAGATGTGGGCCGCGCAAACCTCGGTGACAGATCGCGCCAGTTGGGTGTCTATCTCTTCCTGAGTGGGAGGTTCCATATCGGCTGCCATCGCCTCCACCACCGCGGCGAAGACCAACGACTGTTGGGCGACCTCCTGGAGATACTGCTCGGTGACCCTTCTCTCTTCGAGAAAGGCCTCACGAGTCTGGCCCTGGGGGAGTTCGGAAGCCATGATCCCATCAGCCTCGGCAGCGATCTCCTCATCACTGAAGGTGATTCCGAACTCGTCCTCTGCGTCCCGGGTCATGATGCTGTAGACGATTTTGAAGGTTAGGACTTGGGCAAACTCTGCCTTGGCGATCGTGGATTCGTCACCACTGTCGATCAAGGCCTCCACGTCACCGACGGTCACATCGACACCGTTGACGGTCGCTACCACTTCGTTGCTGCCCCCACAAGACACCAAGACGAGCGCGCACGAGACCAGAAGCGATGAGAGTTTCTTCAAGAGAATTCCTTCTTAGAAGTGGAGAAAGAGAGTTTTGGGGATGGTAGAGCCTTTCACGCCCCTAGAAGCACCCGCTCGGGATCATGAATCCCCTCCGGCCACATTTGGGCGATGAACCGGGACAGGCCCGGCATCAGGGGCGATGGCGCCGGGATGAAGATGAGGCCCTCCGCGGCGCGGAGCACCGCGCGTGGCTGCAGACGCTTGAGACGGACCTCCTGGGAGGGCTTGAGATCCACCGGGCCCATCCTGATCTCATGGCGGAGTTTGACCATCTCCTCGAGCCCGACCCGGAGAGCGTCGACTCGGAGCCGGGCCAGCTCCACCAGTGCTGAGGCGGCAGGCGGGAGCGGCCCGAACCGGTCCTCCCATTCAGCTGCAACGTCGTCGACCTCGGGGGGCGTCGAGGTGCCCGCCAGACGTCGATAGGCCTCCAAACGAAGTTCTTGCTCAGGGATGTAGGCATCGGGAAGGTGGGCGTCGACCGGGAGATCGATCCGGATCTCAAAGCGGGACTCGACCGGGACCGCTCTCCCCTCCAGCTCGGAGACGGCATCAGCGACCAATTCGGCGTACAACTCGAAGCCGACCGCGGCGATATGCCCGCTCTGGACCTCGCCGAGAATCGAACCGGCACCCCTGATCTCCAGGTCCCTCAGTGCGAGCTGGAACCCGGAGCCCAGCTCGGTTGCTTCCCCGATCGCCTCGAGCCGGCGATGAGCCTCCTCGGTGAGGCTCCGGTCCCGGGGATGGAGCAAATAGGCATATGCCCGCTGACTGGAGCGGCCCACCCGGCCCCGAAGCTGATAGAGCTGGGCCAGGCCGAGGAGGTCGGCGCGCTCGACGATCAGAGTGTTCACCTGGGGCAGGTCGAGACCGGATTCGATGATGGTGGTGGCGACCATGACGTCGTACTCGCGATTCCAGAAATCGATCATCACTTGTTCGAGCTGTCCTTCCGACATCTGGCCGTGGGCCACCACGTACCTGGCGTCGGGGACCAGGTCACGGAGATGCGCTACCGCCCGATCGATCGATTGCACCCGGTTGTGCACGTAGAACACCTGCCCCTCCCGGAGCATCTCACGTCGGATGGCCGCCGAGACCGCCTGGTCGTCCGCAGGGCCGACATAGGTGAGGATCGGATGACGGTCCTCGGGGGCGGTCCTGATGTGGGAGACATCCCGGATCCCGGTGAGGGCCATCTCCAGCGTACGTGGGATCGGAGTGGCGGTGAGGGTGAGGACGTCCACCCCCAACTTCAACTCCTTGAGGGCGTCCTTGGCCGTGACCCCGAAGCGTTGCTCCTCATCGATCACCAGCAAGCCGAGCTCTTTGAAGCGTATGTCCTCGGATAGAAGGCGATGGGTCCCGATCACCACGTCGACCTCTCCCGTCGCCAGCGCGGCGACAACCCGATCCTGCTGCCTTGTGGTGAGGAAACGGGAAAGGGCCTCTACCCGTACCGGATAGGGCGCAAACCGCTCGGAGAACGTCTGATGATGCTGTTGCACCAGCAGGGTCGTCGGGCATAGAACGGCCACCTGTTTGCCCGACTCCACCGCCTTGAAGGCGGCACGGATCGCAACCTCGGTCTTGCCAAAGCCGACATCGCCAAAGACCAGCCGGTCCATCGGTTTGTCGGTCTGCATGTCCGCCTTGACCTCGAGGATGGCGCGAAGCTGATCAGGTGTCTCCTCGTAGAGGAACGTGCCCTCCATCTCGGTTTGCCACGGGGAGTCCGGCGCATAGGCATGGCCGACGGCGGCGGCTCGGAGCCGATGGAGCTCGACCACCCGCTGCGCCACCGCGGCCACCGCCTTGCGAACCCGCGCCTTCTGGTCTGACCAGTCCTTGCCCCCCATCCGCGACACCCGGGGGGCCTCCCCACCGGTGTACCTGGTGACGGCAGCCAGCTGATCGACAGGCACATAGAGACGATCGGCACCGGCATAGGCGATGATCAGATAGTCCCGCTCCACCCCCACCATCGTCCTCGACACCAGACCTTCGAACCTCCCGATCCCGTGTTGGTGATGGACTACATAGTCGCCTTCGGTCAGGTCGCGGTATTGGTGGGTCAGTGCAGCCCGACTCCGGCCCGCCCGGCGGTGAGCTCGGCGCCGGCCGGCGATCTCCTGCTCTCCCAGGACCGCAACCCCGATACCCGGGGCCACGAATCCCCGATGGATGCCCACCGGGACGATCGCCGGCCTCGGGTTCACGAGCGTGTCGAGCCGGTCAAGGGCCAGCCCGTTCTCAGCCAGCGCCTGTGCCACCCGGTCGGCCGCCGGCGCTCCGTCCATCGCCACCACGGTGGTGATCCCCCGCTCCAACAGCCGTGCCAGTCCCCGGGTCACGGCTTCGGGATCACCTGGAGTTGCATCGAGGCCGCGCACCTCCAGCACCGGGTCGGTGGGGCCGGTCGGCGCAGCCGGGACCCGAAGATGAGCTCGATCCCTGAGTCTCTCCTCGAGGTCGAGGAACAAGGCGGGATGGGCGCCGGCCTCCGGAGCCTGTTCTCCCCAGGTGGGAGCGAGGGCCTGGGCCAGCTCGGTTTCCTCCTTGATCAGCTCGCGCGCTCTGTCCAGCGCCCGTGCAGGCTCGATGACGACGAGGCGGGCTTCGGTCGGCGCGGCATCGATGAGCGAGATCGGGTCGGCCACCCAGGGCAGCCACGACTCGATGCCAGGAAAGAGTTGACCCTGGGCGATCCGATCCCAGGTCGACGCGGCCCATTGTTCGGAGATGACGAGCTCGGAGGCGCGTTGGACCAGAACTCCTCCAGGGCGAACTTCTCGAGCCGGGTAGGCGACCAGGCGGTCGACCGGGTCCTCCGATCGTTGGGTGGCGACCGAGATGACCCGGATGTCCTCGACAGCGTCACCGAAGAAGTCGAGGCGAACCGGCTCCTCGTCCTGGGCGGGGAACACGTCGACGATCCCACCCCGGACCGCGAACTCGCCTCTTCCCTCGACCCGGTCGGTCCTCGAATAGCCCAGATCGGCCAGTAGGCGCACCAGTTCGTCGCGGGCGACCTCGTCTTCCCTGGCCAGGGTCAGCGGGTCAGGGCTGGATGGGCTGAGACGTTGGATCGCACTGCGGATGCTGGCCACCACCACCGCCGGGCCACCACCCCGGGCCAAGCGATGCCGGGCTTCCGCCCGACGGGCCATGGTGGCGATATTGGGTGAGACGTGCTCGAAGGGCAGGGTCTCCCAGGCCGGAGCCAGAGTGACATCCTCGAGGAACAGCGCGATGTCGTCCGCCAGCTCCTCGGCGTCACGCTCCCCCGGCACCACGACCAGGAGCATTTGCTCGAGTTGGTCGGAAAGTCCGGCGATGGCGAAGGCTCTCCCCCCTGCAGATACGGCCCAGGAGCCCCCGAGATCCGGGAGGGACGCGGAGCGCCAAGCGGAGAGGAGTGGTGCGAGCGGTGCTGGCATCGAGCCGGTCGATGCTACCTCTAGGTCTGAAGTAGGCCCTGGGCCCAGAACCAGTCGATCGTGCGTCGCACAGTGTCCTCGGCCGGCGTGTAACCCAGCTCCAGGTCCCGGATCGCCCTGGTGCCGTCGTAGCGGTGACCGTGCCGCAGCACCCGCGCCATTTCTCGACAAACCGGGGGCCGGCGTCCCAAGGCACGCCCCCCGAGCTCGATACCTCCGGCCACGGCGGACAACACCGAGCCCGGCAGGAACCGGCGGTTGAGGGAAAGGCCACTGACTCGAGTCAGCAGAGCCAGGGCCTCGTGAATGGTCAGCGAGACACCGCTCAACAGATAGCGCCCGCCGGGTGATCCCAGATCCGCCGCCAGGAGATGGCCTCGGGCGCAGTCGTCGATGTCGACGATCGAGATCGTGGACTCGACCAGAAAGGGGAGCTTGCCCCGCATGACATCGAGGATCAGCTTGCCGGTCCCCGAAGCGCGGCCTGGGCCCTGCACCGATGAGGGATTGACACACACCACCTCGAGCCCAGCCGACTCCTCGAGGGCGATCTGTTCCGAGATGTGCTTGGAGCGCTCGTAGCGAGAGAGATACCACCCCCGATGAGGGCTTACCTCGGAGCCGACTGTGCCGTGTTCCTCACCTATGGCCACCGCCGATGAGGTGTGGATCAGCCGGCCGACACTGGCAGTCAGGCAGGCGTCACGCACGTTGGAGGTGCCAACGATGTTCACCTCGTCCATGTGCCCGGGGTCAGCCGAGCACATCTCGTTGACCCCGGCGACATGAAACACCCGGTCCACATCCGAGACCAAGCCGACCAGGCTGTCGGGGTCGAGGACGTCACCGGGAAAGGGCCTGGCCCCCAGTGCGGCGATCTTTTCCGAGGCCGAGGTCGTTCGCGCCAATCCCCTCACCTCGTGCCCGGCATCCACCAGATGCCTAACCACCGCCGCCCCCACCACCCCGGAGCCGCCGGTAACGGCGACCCTCACCGCCGGTAGCCGGCGGGCTCAGAACGCACTGTGTGCCAGAACGCCGTCGTGTACCCCCAAGCCGACCCGATGGTGGCGATGACGGCCAGCAGCATGACCCATTGATCCAGGTACCACGGGCCCCATGGCTCCGAAAGCCTGAAGAACGCCAGCAAGAGAGCGGCGAACTGGGTCGCCGTCTTGATCTTCCCCCACGTCGATGGGCGGATCAGACCCCCTTGTGCGGCAACCACCCCCCGGAGGGCCATCACCCCGAACTCGCGGAAGATGATCAGGGCGGCCGGCCAGACTGAGACCCGGTCGATCGAGACCAGAGCCAGCAGGGTGCCGGTCACCAGGATCTTGTCGGCAGTGGTGTCGAGGAACCCACCGAGGATGGTTCCCCCGCTGATCTTTCTCGCGAGATAGCCGTCGAGATAATCGGTGAAAGCGGCCAAGGCGAACACGCCAGCCGCAAACGCCAGGGAGTGCTCGATCTGCTCGCTCCTGGTGAATGCCATGATCACAGGCACCAGCAGGATCCTGGACAGCGCCAGCATGTCAGGCAGTGAGATGGGACCTCCTCGACTCGCAGCGATCTTATCGGCGGGACCGGCGAAATCCTCGGGTCAAACCCATCCGAACGACCTCTCGACAGCCTCCCGCCATCGTCCGTAGAGCCTCTCTCGTTCGACGTCATCCATCGTCGGTTCCCATCGGGCATCCTCGGCCCAGAGACCGCTGATCGCGTCGAGGTCCGGCCAGAACCCCACCGCCAGGCCGGCGGCGAAAGCGGCACCCAGTGCCGTCGTCTCCGATATCCGGGGTTTGATGACATCGACACCGAGGATGTCGGCCTGGAACTGCATCAACAATGAATTGGCGGTCATGCCCCCGTCCACCCTGAGCTCGGTGAGCCTGACACCCGAGTCGGCGGTCATCGCGTCCAGGATGTCACGGGTCTGATAGGCGGCGGACTCGAGGGCGGCCCTGGCGATGTGCCCGCCATTGGCGAATCTGGTCAGACCCGTGATCACCCCGCGGGCGTCGGGTCGCCAGTAAGGAGCAAACAGCCCGGAGAAGGCGGGGACGAAGTAGACGTCTCCGTTGTCCTCGACCGTGCGAGCCAGCTTCTCGATGTCCGAGGAGGCGTCCAATAGCCCGAGGTTGTCCCTCAGCCATTGGACCAGGGATCCGGTCACCGCCACCGAGCCCTCGAGGGCGTAGACCGGCTTCTCCCCGGCGCGCTGATAGGCAAGGGTGGTGAGCAGACCAGCCTCGGAGACCACGGGCGCCGAGCCGGTGTTGAGGAGCATGAAATTGCCGGTCCCGTATGTGTTCTTGGCTTCACCGGGTTCGAAGCACACCTGACCGAACAGCGCGGCATGCTGGTCTCCGAGAATGGCGGCCAAGGGCACCCCTTCCAGGGGGCCGACACAGGTGCCAAGGACTCCGATCGAAGGCACGATCTCGGGAAGCATCGCGGTGGGGACATCCATCGCCAACGCGATGTCGGCGTCCCACGTGGTGGTGGCGAGATCCATGAGCAACGTCCGGGAGGCATTGGTGACATCGGTGATATGGGTCCCCCTGCCCGGCCCACCGGTCAGATTCCAGGCCAACCAAGAGTCGATGGTGCCGAAGGCTAGCTCCCCACGGGCAGCGGCGTCGTGCAGGTCGAGCTCGTCGAGAAGCCAACGGATCTTGGGCCCCGAGAAGTAGGTCGCCAGCGGCAGACCGGTGACTGCACGGAACCGATCGGCGCCGTCGGCCCCGGCCAGCTGGGAACAGACCTCGGCGGTCCGAGTGTCCTGCCACACGACCGCGTTGGCAACCGGTCTTCCGGTGGCGCGGTCCCAGATGACGGTGGTTTCGCGCTGGTTAGTCAGCCCGATCGCGGCCAGGTCCGAGGGGCTCAGGCCGGCCTTGGAAAGAGCTCCCTCGATGACGGACGATGACCTGGACCAGATCTCGACCGGGTCGTGCTCGACCCAACCGGGCCGGGGAAAGATCTGGGCATGCTCGCGCTGGTCGACGGCCACCACCGCCCCGGCGGCGTCGAACACGATGAAACGGGTGGAGGTCGTCCCCTGATCCAGGGCGCCGATGAAGTCGGGCATCGGGAAACGCTATGCCCTCGGCATCACGAAAGCTGGTCCCGTCCTCTCAAGGCAGCCATCTCCTGGGCCCGAGCCGGATCGATCGGCCACTGGTCCACGACGTCGGCAGCCTCCTCGAGCATGACATCCACCTCGCCGCGCTCGGCTTTCGAGAACGGGCGGAGGACGAAGTCGGCGGGGTCCTGTGACCCCGGAGGGCGGCCCACCCCCAACTTGAGCCGGCTGAAGTCGGGGGTACCCAGGGCCTTCTCCAGAGACCTGAGCCCGTTGTGACCACCGCTCCCACCGTTGACCTGGAGCCGGAGACGGCCGAAGGCAAGATCGATGTCATCGTGGATCACCAGGACTCGGGATAGATCGACACCCCAGTAGTCGACAGCGGCCCGCACCGCAGAACCGGACTCGTTCATGAAGGTGGAAGGCACCAGATACAGCACCCGGCTGTCTCCGACGCCAAGCTGGGCTACCTCACAACGAACCCGTGAAGGAGCCCTTCCGAACCTGGCACCGTGACGGGCAACGACCCGCGCCACGACCTCGAACCCGGCATTGTGCCTCGTTCCCTCGTAGTCGCTCCCCGGATTGCGGAGACCGACCACCATGTGAACCTGGCTATTCGGCGCTTTCGCTTTCTTGCTCGCCCTCAGCAGGCTCCTCACCCTCGGCAAGCTCCTCTCCCTCGCCCTCGAGCTCCGCTTCGGGCTCTTCGACGACTTCGGCAGCGAGTGTGGTGACGCTCATGACGACCGCTTCCGGATCTTCGGTGTAGGTCACACCTTCGATCACCGGGAGGTCGCCGATGCGAAGCGAGTCGCCGATCTCGACATCCGAGACGTCGAGCACGATTGCTGATGGAATCGCCGTGGGCAGCGCCTCGATGACGACATGGGTGCGCTGGGGGGAGAAGACGCCGCCGTTGGTCACTCCGATCGGCGAGCCTTCGAAGTGGATCGCCACCTCGGCGGTGACGATCTCGTCGAGAGAGACCGTGACAAAGTCGATGTGGCGGTACTCGTTGCGGAAAGGATGGCGCTCGATGACCCTGGCCATGGTCAACAACGTGGCGCCGCCTTCGATCTCGAGGTTGATCAGGGCGTTGGCGCCGGCTTCGGTGTGGAGCACCACGTGCAGATCGTGGGCGTTCACCGCGATCGAGACCGGCTCGGTGCCCTTTCCATAGACGATGGCCGGCACATTCCCTGTCTTCCTGACGCGACCGGACTCACGCGAGCCGGTGCTCCGCCCCGTTTGGGCGCGCAGACTGACTTCGGGCATCGAAAGACTCCTTGGAGGAATGAGAGGTGGCGACCAATTATGGCTTGGTGGCGGCTGTTCTGCCAGACGAGATCGCGGCGATCCACGATGTGGTCCTCTCGCTCAGATGCTGGAGCATCGCCTCTTCGGACCAACCGCCCCCGGTGAGCGAATGGGAGGCGCCCTCGAGGATCTCCACAGTCGCGTTGGGAAGGGGGGCGATGTGTCGTTCGAAGAGATCCATGCGACTCAGAGAATCCCTCGTCCCCTGGAAGAACAGAAGTGGCAGTCTCACCTCCGGAAGATGGGCTACTCGAAGCGATTCCGGTTTGCCTGGCGGGTGCAAGGGATAGGCGTAGAGGACCACACCGGCGGCGGGGTAACCCTCGGCCACCAGGTAGGTGGCCATCCGGCCCCCCATCGACCTGCCGGCGAGGAAGACCACGTCGACCTTCTCACCCAACACCTCGGCCGCCGCCCGGTGACACTCGACGAGGCGCTCTGCTCGATCAGGGCTCTTCGACCCCCGTTCGGTGTAGGGGTAGTTGAAGGTCAGCACCTGGTGCCCGGCTGCGGCGAGTCGGTCACGGAGGGCCACCATGACCCGGTGGTCCTGATTGGTGCCTGCCCCATGGGCCAGGAGGATCCCAACCGGCCCGGTACCGGCGAGCCGGCCGGAGACCGCACCACCCGGCCAAGAGATAGAGACCGGTGAGACCATGTTTCCAATGTATCGAGCCAGTACCGTTGCCATGTGGAGCTCATCGTCCATGACACGCCTGACGCTGCGACCCAAGCAGCATCGAAACGGATCGCCGACCTGATCTCCACGGCCGAAGGGCGTTTCTCCTTCGGGCTGGCTGGCGGCTTGGCGGCGGAGGCCACCTACCGGATGCTGCGAGGCCGGGCCACCGGTTGGGACAAGGTCGATGCCTGGCTCTCGGACGAGCGCTGGGTCCCTCCCGACCATGAGCGTTCCAACGGGCATATGGCCGCCGTGACCTTGCTCGACCATGTCGACGCCAACTTCATCAGGCCGAAATGGAGTGAGTACATGGAACCGGAGGACGCCGCGGCCCATTATGAGGCACGTCTGCGCTCGATTCATGGCGAGAGACCTCCCGACCTGATCATGCTCGGCATGGGAGCCGACGCCCACGTCGCATCGTTGTTTCCGGACACACCGGCCCTGGCCGAGCGCAGCCGCTGGTATGTCGCCAATCGCGAGACAGGGGATGGAGAAGATCGGCTCACGGCGACCTACCCGCTCCTGTGGAGCGCAAGTCTCGTCCTGGTGGTTACCCTCGGAATCGACAAGGCGGCCGCCCTCAAGTCAAGCTTCGAAGACGGCACACCGGCCGGGCAACTGAGCGAAGCCGAGGGAGTCGTCGAGTGGTACGTGGATCGGGACGCAGCCTCCCTTCTCCCCTGATCTCAGCCGTCCTGGTCTTGACTATGGCGTCCTGCAACGCCTCCGATGGGGCGACCGTGACCACCGCCGCCGCGCCAACCACCACCATCACCTCGCGTCCCGCCTCGACCAGCTCCACGACTACGACGTCCTCGACGACGACCACCACGGTCACCACCACCACAACTCCTGAGCCGTTGCCCGAGATCGACGCCGAGATCCTCATTCCCGAAGGCACCGGCCCGTTCCCGGCAGTGGTCCTGGTTCATGGCGGAGGATGGGTGGCAGGCTCGCCTTCGATCATGCGGCCCCTCGCCGAGTCACTCACCGAGGCGGGTTACCTCACCGTCAACACGCGGTACACCTTGGCCGGCGAGCAGCCTGGCTTCCCCGCCGCCATCGACGATGTCGCCTGCGCAGTCCGCTACGCCGCAGCACACCCCGCCTCCGACGGCACTGTCGCAGTGCTCGGCCATTCGGCCGGAGCCCATATCTCGGCGGTGGTCGCTCTCAGCGGTGATGGCTACGCAACCTCCTGCCCGATCCCGGGAACCGGGGTCCCCGATCGCCTGGTCGGGCTCGCCGGGCCCTACGACGTGGCCCGGCTCGGCCCCTTGATGTACCCGTTCTTCGGCGGCACCCCCACTGAAGATCCGGAAACGTGGCGAGCGGGGAATCCTCTCAATCTGGTCGACCAGAACCCCGATCTGGCGAGTCTCCTCATGTACGGCGACGAGGACGGGCTGATCGATTCCTCTTTCACTTTCGACTTCGCCGAGGCCCTGACCGGCGCCGGCTCGGAGGCCCTGGTGGAAGGAGTCGAAGGCGCCCGCCACAACGACATGTACTCGCCCAGATTCGTCGGTGACCTCATTGTCGTCTGGCTCGAGGGTTGACCAGGCTCAGACCGGCTCCTCACCGGGTGCCAGGATCCAAGCACTGTTGTGTTGGGTCATCCCGATCCGGGGGTAGTACTCGATGGCCTTCGGCGCCGCGAGCAGGATGATGGTGGCTTCCGGGGTCTCCCGACGCGTCCTCCGGACCAATTCGCGACCGATGCCCTGCGCTTGGTAGTCCAGTCTCACTGCCAGGTCGGAGAGGTAGGTGCAGTAGACCCAGTCCGTGACCGAGCGGGAGATACCAACCAATGTCTCGCCGTCCCAGGCCGTAACCACGAGGTCGGCTTCCGCCAGCATCCTCCTCATGCGCTCCCGATCATCAACCGGGCGGCGCTCCCCGATGGTGGAGTCGATGTACAGGTCGATGACGACGTCGAGGTCGAGGTCGTTGCCCAACCGGTACGTGATCACGGAGATGGAGAGTAGGGCCTCAGCAGGTCAGCGCCCGAAATTGGGTTGCACAGGGTCGTATTTGACACCTGAGCCTCCCAATTAGGAGAGGGCACCGTGCTCAGGGGCAACAGCCCTTGATACTGTTTCGGGCCGAACCATCCGCCGCGCAATTGTGCGCAGCCGTACAGGAGGCAGCTTTCTGAGCAAGACCAGCTACGACCGGGTTCGCTTTCTCTGGCCCGACCATCTCGGTCTGGCCCGAGGCAAGTACCTGTCGAGCGCCCGGGCGGAGGAGGGGAGCAACCACTGCGTGGCATTGTTCTCCCTTCAACTCAACCGGGTGATGATCCCCCATCCCGGCGCCCATCACGAGAGCTTTCCGGATGTCGAGGCCCGCTTTTCAACCGATGACATCAGGCCCGGATGGGAGGAGGGGACCGGTGTCGTCGTCGCGTCGATAACCAAAGACGGGACACCCGTGGAGCTCGCCCCGCGTTCGATTCTCGAGCGGGTCGTCGCCGAGTGGGAAGAGTTGGGGCTGACTCCGATGATCGGCTTCGAGCTGGAGGCGTTTCTGTTCGAGCCTGACGGCGACCGGAGATGGCGGCCGATCCACACCCCTGGCTCGTACGTCTACGGCACCGGGACCGCGGTAGATCCAAGCGGGACCATTCAGGAGATCATGGAGACCGCCTTGGATGTCGGCCTGGAGCTGGAATCCGTCAACTCCGAATACGAAGACGGTCAATTCGAGCTCACCCTTCGCTACGGAACGTCCCTTCAGGCCTCCGACGATGCCTTCTTGTTCAGGGTGATGGCGAGGGAGATCGCGGCCAAGCGCGGTTACCTCCTCTCCTTCCTCGGCAAGCCGATCACTGTGCGAGGAGGCAGCGGGATCCATGTCAACTTCTCGTTGGTCGACCGGGACGGGAAGAACGCGTTCAGCGATCCCTCCGCCCCGGACGGCCTGAGTGAGGTTGCCCACCGGTGCATCGCCGGGATGGTCCACGATCATGTGTCAATGACCGCCTTGGTCGCACCCACGGTCAACGCTTACAAGCGCCTCCAGCCAGGATCTCTCAATGGTTACTACGCCAACTGGGGATTCGACCACCGCGGGGTCGCGGTCAGGGTGCCACCCGCCAATGAGTCAGGGATGCGGCTCGAGCACCGACTGGCGGATGGCGCGACGTCGGTGCACGTCGCCGCCGCCGCCTCGTTGGTGTCGGCCTTGCGCGGGGTGCGCATGGAACTGGAGTGCCCCCCCGCCGAGACCCAGGACTGCATAACCGGTGTCGACACCGACGTGACGGTCCCCTCCAGCCTCGGCGCTGCCCTCGACGCGCTGGAGGATGACAAGGAGTTCGTAGAGGCATTCTCGCCGAGCTATGTCGAAGGATTCCTCGCAGTGAAGAGGGCCGAGTGGAAGCGGTTCATGTCCCACACCACCGATTGGGAGCTCGAGGAGTACTTCCCGTACTACTGACCCGATCAGATCGCGGTGATGTCGCGGGGCGCCGTCCTCGGCCCGAATTTGGGCTCGTGCCCCAGGGTGTGGAGGAGTCGGATCACCCGGGCCCTCTGCGGCCGGAACGGCTCCAGTAGCTCCAACATCTCCTCGTCGCTGCCGCGGGAGCGCCCGGTCAGATGATGGACCACGATGTGCTTGGTGTGGAAGTCCCCAATCTCGACCTGATCGGGATCGCCGTGTGATACCACCAGGGTCTTGGCCACGGTCCACGGGCCTACCCCCGAATGCTGTTCGAGGACCCGTGCTGCAGACGCAGGTGGTTGAGCACTCGAGGCCTCGATGTCGGCGAAGTTGGCCGCAACCCGCCGGAGCACGTCCGCCCTTCTCTTCTCGAGATGCAATTCGTGATAGGCCCAATACGGGGCCGTCGCCATTCGCTTCGGATCTGGTGGCAGCAACAACTGCCCGCGCGGCCCCGGTGCCGCCTCAGCGAAGGCCAGACGGAGGCTGCGCATGGCTGACGAGGCCTCGCTCCCGGTCACCTTCTGGCTCACGATCGCCACCACCAGGGCATCGAAGACGAGCCCGGTCCTCCCGAATCGGAGCCCGGGGTGACGGCGATGAAGCTCCCCAACCAATCGGTGATCCGTGGTGAAAGCCGACGGATCGTCTTCGAGCCCGGCGATCGCCCCTAATGACCCCAATAGGCAGTCGGCCCCCCCACCCCACGCTTCGCCCACCACCTCCTCACGGGTGCGTCGGATGCGGATGGTCCCTGGCCCCTCAGGGGTCCGCGCCGTCAACCACCAGCCGTCGTCAGCAAACCAGCCGTGAAGTGGCCTCAGGGTTTGCCTCAGGTCGAGAGCCCCGGTGACGGGCACGGTCATGGTCTCCACGGCGGCATCATTGTGCGCAGACGGGCATAGGGAGCAGTCGTGGCGCGTTGACGGCGACGAGAGAAAGGAATCAAATGGCTTCAGTGGCGATCGTGGGTGAAGGCCCTGGCGGCCTTTCTGCAGCCCTCTTCCTGGCCAAGAACGGCCACGAGGTGACGGTGTTCGGGACCGACAAGACCGCGATGAACTACGCCTATCTACACAACTACTTGGGGATTCCTGAGATCGAGGGCACCTCATTCCAGAGAATCGCCAAGAGGCAGGTGACCGGGTTTGGCGCCACGCTCAGTGATGAAGAGGTCACCTCGGTCGGCATCGAGGACGGTTTCGTCGTGACCACCGAATCCGCGTCGATCACGGTCGACTACCTGATACTCACCGAGGGCAAGAATCCAGTGCTGGCCAGGTCATTGGGAGTCGCCGAAGACGAGTCTGGCGCCATTAAGGTCGATCGGGACTATCGATCGTCGCTCGACAGAGTCTATGTGGTCGGCCGATCCGCAAGGCCCGAGCGAAGCCAGGCGATCATCTCGGCCGGCGCCGGCGCCACCGCCGCCCTCGACATCCTCGCCCTCGAAGCCGGAAACAACGTCCAAGACTGGGAAACCCCGCCCAAGGGATAGCCCGATTCCGCCGTATCCTGAATCAAGGTGCGGGCTTTATCCGCCGATCTATTAGCGATATGGATACGCCGGTGGACAGAATGCAGGACCGAATCGAGATTCTGGTCTCCGCTGTCTCCGTTCCCATGCTGGTTGCGGACTACACACCCATCATCACCCGGTTTGCTGGTCTGACGCTGGACGAGATCGCCCACCGGTTGGAAGACGAGAGCGAACTGCTCACTTGTCTTGGACTACCGGTGCAAATCGGCGCCAGCGACGAGTGGGCTCTTCTCTATGGTTTCCCGTACGAGGATCAGGTTCCCGACCTGGTGGCGCGCCACTTCTCCGCGGACGCGTATCCAGAGCTTCGCCAACACATGATCGCCCAGTTCCTTGCGATCTTCCAAGGTGTGACATCTCTCGGGAGCGAGCACAAAGCACCGACACTTGCCGGTGATGTGATCGTCCGCTCCCACTGGAAGGCTTCCATCTGGAACGACCGTCCCGATTACTCGCGGGTTGTGATCGTCGACCTCGACGTCACCGATCTTCGAGAAACAGAGCGCTCCCTCGAGGAAGCCATCCAGGCCAAGGACCGGCTCACCGCAGTCATCGCCCATGAGCTCCGCAACCCCCTCACTGCAGTGGTTGGGTTCAGTTCGATCCTCACCTCAGATTGGGGTGATTTGGAGGATGAGACCCGACACGAGATGGTGACCGAGATCGGCAAGCAACTCGGTGACGTCTCCGCACTGCTCGACGACTTCCTTGCCGGCAGCCAAGCGTCCATCCATGTCGACCAAACCCGGGTGGCCCTGAACGAGATCTTCGACACCATCGACCTCACAGGAGTCGCCAATGAGGCCGATCCGACGCTGGTGGTGCGGGGAGACGCCATGCGCATTCGCCAAATAGTCAGGAATCTCGTGCGAAATGCATCGAAGTACGGTGGATCGCGTATCCGCCTCGGCACCGACGCAAGAGATGAAAGGGTCGCGATCAAGGTCCTGGACGACGGCGTCGGTGTGTCCTCCGACATCCTGGAGCGTCTCTTCGAGCCTTACTCCCCCGGCCGCCACACCGGCTCGTTGGGGCTCGGGCTGTCGGTCTCCCGTGGCCTGGCCAGACAGATGAACGGCGACCTGAGGTACTTCAGAGACGAGCCTTGGACCGTTTTTGAGCTGGAGCTCGTGGCCGGCTGATTCAGCACGCGGCCGCTCTGGTCGCCTTGATTCGTTCCAGGATGTCGCCCCGTTCCTCCCCCGGTTCGACCAAGGGGCCTTGCATGGTCGACCAGCTCTCCGCGATATCAGATCCCGGAGACCCGGTGATCATCGACGCGGCCTGGATCGCGGCTCCCATTGCCACCGGCTCATCGGTCTCCGGCACCATCAGCACCCTCTGGGAGAGGTCGGCTATCACCCTCTGCCAGGCCGCCCCCCTGGCACCACCGCCGATGAGGGTCAGCGGAGCGTCTTGGGGGATCCCCGAACCAACGGTGGAAATCGCTGTCATTGCCTCGAGGAGTGAGGCGGCCGCTCCCTGGTAGGCGGCGAGCAGGATCTCCTCGGGGCGGGTGGCATGACGTAGCCCGTGGATGCTTCCAGCAGCCTCCGGGAGGTTGGGGGTTCGCTCCCCGTCCAGATAGGGGAGGACCACGACATCGGTGGCGTCGGCCACCTCTTCTCGGTCGAGCCCCAACCAGGCGGCGAAACGGTCGACTGCGAGGGTGCAGTTCAGTGTGGCGGCGAGCGGCAGGAAACCCCGATCGGCGGTGGCGAAACCGGCCACCACGCCGGTCGGATCGACGATCCTGCTTTCCGAGACGGCATAGATCGTCCCCGAGGTTCCCAGACTGACGACCGGTCTACCCGGACGCAGGCCGAGGCCGAGGGCGGCGCCCATGTTGTCCCCGGTCCCGCCGGCCACCGGCGTCCCCGCCGGCACTCCGGTCGCCTCAGAGGCTTCCCCGGAAACCACCCCGGCGCGATCCCCGGGAGCAACGATGTCGGGGAGCAGGGCCGGGTCGAGGCCAACCAGGTCCAGCGCCTCATCCGAGTACTCCTCGGACGCCGTCGACCACCATCCGGTTCCGGAGGCGTCGCCACGGTCAGTCGATGCGTTTCCAGTCAACCGCAGGGTGAGGTAGTCGTGTGGGAGCAGCACCCGACGCGCCGCGGCGGCGGTTTGCGGCTCATTCTCGACCAGCCATTGCCATTTCGAGATGGTGAACGAGGCCACGGGCACGACGCCGATTCGCTCCGCCCAATCCTCGGCGCCCCAACGCTCGGTCAATCGAGAAGCTTGGGGAGCCGAGCGGACGTCGTTCCACAACATGGCTGGGCGAAGTGGTCCGTCACTGGCATCG
Organism: Acidimicrobiia bacterium; assembly: GCA_035292605.1. Taxonomy (GTDB): domain Bacteria; phylum Actinomycetota; class Acidimicrobiia; order Spongiisociales; family ZC4RG35; genus JALYNX01. The sequence goes on along the minus strand of DATDPT010000151.1, from coordinate 6,013 downwards.
AGCACCACCAGACCGTGCTGTTGGCCGGCGATCGAGAGGGCAGTGATGTCTGCGGCCATGCCGGTCTCGGCCATCGCCTGACCGAGGGCTTCCCACCACACTCTGGGATCGGTCTCCCGGGCACCCCCCGTCCCGCTCACCTCGTGGCTGGCGCGACCACTGACCACCACGTCCCCAGTGTCGGGATCGACCACCAGCACCTTGGTCGACTGAGTGGAACAGTCGACCCCGGCGACAAGACCTGCCTTTCCCATCACATCACGTGCGCGTTGGCGACGATCCGCTCCATCACCACGAGGTTGGCGACCGCGTCAGTAGGATCGGTGGGAACCGGTGTGCCCTCACGGATCGCCCTGGAGAAGGCGTCGGCCTGGATCCCGTACTGGTCTGCCGCCGCGAACTCGTGCACTTCGACATGCGGGGACACCGGGGGATCGCCACCTGCGAAATGCAGCAATCGGGTGGGCCGATCGGGCGGGATGTTGAACGGGATCTCGATCTCCAATCGCCCAGTCGTTCCCACCAAAAGGACGCTCTGGTCGGATTCGAGCTGGGTGGAGCAGGTAAAGGTCGCATGTCGACCGCCGAAGTCGAGGACCGCCGAGGTGACCACGTCGGTGCCGAATCCGGTGTCGCGGCGTATCGCGGACTTGACGGTGCTGGGCTCGGAGCCGAACAGCATCCGGGCCACGTTCACCGGGTAGCAACCGACATCCATGAGGGCGCCCCCTCCGTAATCGGCGATGTTGCGGATATCCAACGGATCGACGTTGCGGTAGGAGAAGAAGGACTGGATGGCAAGGAGATCACCGATCAGGCCGGAGTCGACGAGGCGCCTCGTCTCGACCCACAGTGGATGGAGGCGATACATGAATGCCTCCATGAGCTTCACACCGGCATCGCCACAGACATCGATCATGTGACGGGCCTGGTCGCTGCTCATCGCCAGCGGCTTCTCGCAGAGGACGTGCTTGCCGGCCGCGGCCGCCTTCTCGGTCCATTCGGCATGGAGATGATTGGGAAGCGGGATGTATACGGCCTCGATCTCTGGATCAGTGAGAAGTGACTCGTAAGAGGCATACGCCTTCCCGATGCCCAGCTCGGCGGCGGCCGCTTCGGCCTTGCCCTCGGATCGCGATGCGATGGCGCGCACCGGGCTCAGCTGAGACTTCTGCATGGCGGGGATGACTTTGTGCACCGCGATCCCGGCGACCCCGAGCACCCCCCAGGAAACCGGCTCGGTCATTTTGCAGCCTTCCTCTCGTTCGCCCGCGGCTCTCTCACAGGACCCGGTCCACAGAAGTGGGCAGGGTAATGAATCGAGATCGGGCCACGGTTTCCGACTAGGAGTCGATAGGGGCTACTGGCACAGTCGCCCCCCATGCGAAGAACCACCAACATCATGTCCTTGATCGCAGTCGGGGCGCTGGTCGCCGCCTGTGGATCGGACACCGCCACCACGACCACTGCTGAGACCACGACCACCACGGTCGCCGAAACCACCACCACGACCACTGCTGAGACCACGACAACCACGGTCGCGGAAACCACGACTGCGCCGCCTGCGGAGGGGATCGTGCCCGGTGAGGATCCTGAGGTGGATGCGATCGTTGCGATCTACGCCCTCGCTTTCGACAGCACAACCACTTTCGAGGAGAAGGCCGCAGTGCTGGTCGACTCGGCGGGACTCGAGGAGACCGTCGCCGCCTATGCGACTACCGGCGAATCAGTCGGCGGAGTGACCACCGAGGTCAATGCCGTCGTCATCAACGGGGATGCGGCCGAGGTGACCTACACCTTGATGTTCGCCGGCAACCCGACCTATCCCGGTCTCAAGGGCGATGCGGTCCATACCGAGGATGGTTGGAAGATCTCACGTGACACATTCTGCGGGATCATGACCTCGGCGCGGGTGGGTTGCCCGACTGGATGAAACGAGGCTTCGCTCTTCTCGTCGCCCTCTGTGCCCTGCTCGCCGCCTGCGGCGAGCCCGAGGTGGAGATCGAGCTTGTCGACTCGACCCGGATCGTGTCCCTTTCCGGGGACATCACCGAGATCCTGTTCGAGCTGGGTGTTGGTGACCGGGTCGTCGGCGTCGACGTCACCACCGTGGCGCCTGAGGCGGCGACCCGCCTCCCGATCATCGGGGTTGGGCGGTTCCTGACCGCCGAGGGTGTCCTCGGCACCGACCCCACCCTGGTGATCGGAGACACCCAGACCGCACCCGTGTCCGCCCTGGGCCAGATTCGCGCAGCCGGCGTGACCGTAGAGATCCTCGAGGTGCCTGGCTCTTTCGACGAGCTCTACGAGAAGATCATGAGCCTCGGCAGCATGTTGGGCTTGTCAGACGAGGCCGAGGCACTCTCCCGACGAATCGACGACGAAGTCGAGCGGGCATCGACCGGTGCCTTGACCACGGCCCTCCGGGTGGCCTACGTCTACACGCGAGGGCCCGACGTCAACCTCCTCTTTGGAGACGGGATGACCACCAAGCCCCTGATCGAGGCAGCCGGCGCTATCGACGCCGGAACCGAGATCGGGATCGTCGGGACGGTGCCGGTAACGGCCGAAGCGCTGATCGAGGCGGCTCCCGACGTGATCATCGTCCCCGCCGAGGGGGTGGAGTTGATCGGCGGGATCGAGGCTTACCTCGAGCTGCCTGGCATCGGTGAAACCCCGGCTGGAGAGCGGGGAGCGATACTCGCCTACCCCGAGGGGGATTTCCTCACCTTCGGCCCGAGGATCGCAGACTCACTCCGCCTCCTCATCGAGGATCTGGCCGCTCTCCAGAATTGACCAGGCGACTCGCCCTCCTGATCGGCATCCTGGCCGGGGTCTCCCTGCTCAGCCTCGGCGTGGGCGGAGTCTCCTTGTCTCCGAACCAGATTTGGGAAGGTCTCCTCTCAGGGCTTGGGCTCGGGTCTGCGCCCCGGGTTGACGAGGCAGTGGTCTGGGAGCTGCGTCTGCCACGGACGCTGTCGATCCTCATGGTCGGAGGAGGTCTAGCCGCGGCCGGTGTCGGCCTGCGCGGGGTTTACCGCAACCCGATGGCAGAGCCGTATCTCCTCGGGATTTCCTCCGCCGCAGGTCTCGGGGTGGTGATCGGATCGCTGTTCACCCCTGCCGCCGTGGCGCCGGTCGCTGGGGCCATCCTGGGCGCGGCGACCGGCGCGGCAATGGCGCTGGCCATCCAGCGAGTGGCGGCGACCACCGGAGTCGGGAATCGGATGATTCTCCTTGGTGTCGCACTGGGTCTCACCTTTCTCGCCTGGACCGTGGCGGTCGTCTTCGTGGCTGACAGCCCGCGGCTTCCCACCTTCACCTACTTCATCTTTGGCAGCTTCGGGGCGGTCACCTGGCGGCATCTCCTGGTGGCGTTGCCACTGATCCTGTCCGGGGTCGGGGTGATCGCGGCTCGGGCCCGGTCGTTGGACCTGATGGCCCTTGGCGACGCACCAGCCCGCAGTCTCGGGGTGAAGGTCCGGCAATCAACCATCTGGGTTCTGGTCGCGGCCGGCGTCATCAGTGGGGCGGTGGTGGCGGTAGCCGGGGTCATCGGCTTTGTCGGCCTGATCGCTTCTTATGCGGCCAGCCGGGTGGCCGGACCCCGCCATGGACGGCTGCTCCCGGCAGCCATGAGCATCGGCGCCATCTTCCTGATGCTTTCTGACATTGTCTCCCGAAGCGTGGCAGGCCCGGTCGAAGTGCCGGTCGGAATCGTCTCGGCCGGAGTGGGAGGTCTGCTGCTGACCGGCCTTCTCCTCAGAGCGAGGTCGGTCTGATGCTGAGCGCCAGTCAGATCAGCTACCGGATCGGCGACATCGATGTCATGTCGGAGACATCGCTCGACATCGAGGAGGGCGAATTCATCGCAGTAGTGGGGCCCAACGGCGCCGGAAAGACGACGCTGCTCTCGATGCTCGCTGGCGAGTTGGACCCGACCTCGGGCACTGTCGCCCTCAGAGACCGGCCAATCCGTGATGTCCCTCTCGAGGAACGGGCCCGGCACCGGGCCTATCTTCCCCCGAACCCGATCACCGAGATCGCCTTCACGGTCCGCGACGTGGTAACGATGGGGCGACATCCATGGCGCAGCCAAGGTCTGGACGACGACCAAATGGTCGAGGCAGCGATGCGGGCCGTCGGTATCGAGCATCAGGCCGATCGCGTATTCGGTTCCCTGTCCACCGGTGAGGCGCAACTCGCCCAAATCGCGCGCATCGTGGCTCAGGAGACTCCCCTGCTTCTTCTCGACGAGCCGACGGCCGGAATGGACATAGGTCGTCAAGACCGGACTCTGCAGACACTGGCTGAGTGGACCCATGACACGAGATCCGTGATCGCGGCGATTCATGATCTGAATGCTGCGGCCTCGGTCGCGGACCGCATGGTCATTCTCTCGAATGGATCCGCCGTTGCGATCGGTTCGCCGTCCGAGGTGTTCCAGGACGACCTGTTGAGCGAGGTCTACGCCCACCCGATCACAGTGATCGATCACCCGTTTCGGGATGGCCCTTTGGTCTTGCTCCGAGACCGGACATAGATCTCAGACTGCGGGAGCCTCCACCGCGCCTGCCGATCCCACCCCGGTGACGGTGGTGGTCACCTCGGCGGTGTCGGCGCCCGATTGGGCTTGGTAACGGATCACGGTGATCAAGCCGCCGCTCACCGTTATCGAGACCCGGGTGCCCGCAGCCGGACCGGCGGCGGGCCCAAGGGTGGCCAGAATCACGATCATCTCGCTGTCAGCAGACTCCAGGGCGAGATCGGTGACATCGGCAAGACCGGCCAGCGGTGCTCCCGCCGGTGCCTCACCCTCGAGGACGGACCACTCGTCGTCAGGCCCGGTCACCCACTCTCCTTCGGGTGTTCTCACGTAGGCCACCTCAGAGGTGCCGGCCATGATGCTGGCCGCCACCGATACACCGTCCACGATTCCTTGGATCGTGGTCACCGTCTGCTCTCCCACCGTTACCACCGATTGGAACGCGTAGTTGGGAGAGGTGGCGGCCAGCGCCTCGCCAAACACCGTCCCGACGTCGATCGCCTGGGTAGCGGTGGTGGTGGCGAGGGTGGTGGTCGTCGTCGTGGTGCTGGTACTCGGAGACGTCGGGTTTGTGGTCGTCACTGCGGCCCCGGTGCTGGAGCATGCCACCACCAGCGCCAGAAGAGGCTGGAGGGCCCATTTGATGGGCCCTCCGCGAGGCTGGCGAGAGCCAGCGTGGTCAACCACTCGTCTCAGCCCCGATCCTCGCTCTCGTCTCCGCCATTGCGGCCGCCGTCCCGGTCGCCGTCCTCATGATCCTGGCGATACTCACGGTTGTGGCCGCGGTCATCGTCGTCATCGCGTGAGTCCCAACGATCCCCGAAGCCGGCTGTTGCTCCCACCTGGCCATCATCGTCGCGGCGGTCACCGTCCTCACGATCACCGCGCCGGTCGTCGCGATCCCAACCACACCGGACGTGGTTCCGGGCGTCGAGGGTCACCGCCAGCTTGACGTGGAGCTCACCGTCGTCATCGAGGCGGGTCGAGGCGAGGAAGCTCACCTTGGCCCTGTTCTCACCTGAGATCAATGTGACGCTGATCCGGAACTTCGACTTCTCGTCGGAGGTCTTGACCTTGGGCTCGCCGATCTCGGCGGTAACGCCTGCGGGGAGGCCGATCGCACCGATGGTGATAGAAGGGTTGTTCCCGTCGAAGGCCACGTCGTAGGGGATGGTCACCACCCCGGTGCCGAACACGTCCGCGGACCAGGATCCGGGACCGGTCACATCGGCGGTGGCATCGGCGGTAACGGTGGTCTTGACCCCGCCTGCCGTCGCCTCTCCGTCGTCGCCTTTGTCCCTGGAGTAGGACTTGACGACGACCTGGGTGTCACCATCGGCGAGGAGGAACACGACCTTGTGGTCACCCTCCTTGACGATCGTGGCACCGGATGGGTCGAGAGCCACCTCGGTGATGGTGCCGGTGTCGTCACGGGTCAGCGAGACGGTGAGACCGGAACCAAGCACC
>DATDPT010000150.1:0-28263 GCA_035292605.1 Acidimicrobiia bacterium | reverse complement strand
CGCACGTCCCATCCGTATTCGGCCCTGAGAAAGGCGATCAGCTTCGACACGTCCTCGGTGCCTTGCTCCAATTCGAGACCGGCGTAGACGTCCTCGATGTTCTCCCGGAAGATGATCATGTCGACCAGACCAGGCTCCTTCACCGGTGAGGGAACGCCTTCGAACCAGCGGATCGGGCGAACGCACGCGTAGAGATCCAGAATCTGGCGGAGAGCCACGTTGAGCGATCGGAACCCTCCACCGATCGGTGTAGTCAACGGGCCCTTGATCCCGACCAGAAAGGTGGCAAAGGCATCGACGGTCTCGTCGGGAAGCCACGATCCCACCTCGTTGTGGGCCTTCTCCCCGGCTAGGACCTCCATCCAGTTCAGCTTCCTGGAATCCCCGTATGCCTTCTTCACGGCGCCGTCGAAGACACGAACCGAGGCGGCCCAGATGTCGGGGCCCGTCCCGTCGCCCTCGATGAAGGGGATGATCGGGTCGTCGGGCACGGCGAGGCCGTCCGGGCCCATGGTGATGGGTGTAGCCATGACAGAAGGCTCCTAAAGAAACGATTGAGGAGTCAAAGACACTAGCGGAGCCAGTTCTCGACCTGAGCTGCCCGACCCCAGCCCTTATCAGGCGCGTCGAGCTCGGGCAGCCGTCAGCGTGTTGACCAACAGCATCGCCCTCGTCATCGGGCCCACCCCGCCCGGCACCGGGGTGATCGCCCCAGCCACCTCCCGGACCGAGTCGAAGTCGACGTCCCCCACCATGCCCTTCTCGGTCCGGTTGATGCCGACGTCGATCACCGTCGCCCCCGGTTTCACGAAATCCGCAGTGACCAACTGTGCCGAGCCGACCGCCGCCACCAGGATGTCTGCCTCCCGGGCCACGGCCGCCAGGTCCTTGGTGCGGGAGTGGCCGACCGAGACTGTGGCGTCCACACCCCGGCTCGCCAGCATCAACGCCAAGGGCCGACCCACCAGGAACGACCTCCCGATGATGACCGCCCGGACGCCTGAGATCGGTATGTCGTAGTGGGCGAGGATCCGCATGATCCCACTCGGGGTGCATGGCCTGAGACCGGGCCGGTCGAGCACGAGCAACCCGAGGTTGTGGGGGTGCAACCCGTCGACGTCCTTTCCCGGGGCGATTCGCTCCACGATCCGCTCGGAATCGAGGTCAGCCGGCAACGGCAACTGAACCAAGATCCCGTCGATCGACTCGTCGGCATTGAGCCTGTCGATGAGCTGTTCGAGATCCTCCTGGGAGACGTCGGCGCCCAGCTCGTTGTGGAACGACTCGATGCCGACCTCGGCCGCGTCGCTCCGTTTGCCCCTGACGTAGATGTGCGAGGCGGGGTCGTCACCCACCAGCACGGTCGCCAGTCCTGGCGAGTAGTCGAGCTTGCCGACCGCCTCGGCAACCTCGGCCTTGACCGAAGCCGCAACCGCTTTCCCATCGAGGATCAGCGCGCTCATCTCAGTGACGGAAATGCCGGTTGCCGGCAAACACCAGAGCGATGCCGTGCTCGTTGGCGGCGTCGATCACTTCCTGGTCGTTGCGCGAACCGCCGGGCTCGATCACGGCGGTCACCCCGGCATCGGCCAGGGCGTCGAGGCCGTCGCGGAACGGGAAGAAGGCATCGGAAGCAGCCACCGCACCCCGGGCCCGGTCCTCGGCCTTGACCACGGCACGCTGGGCCGCTCCCACCCGTGACTGGTCTCCGGCCCCGACCCCGATCGCGGCTCCGTCCTTGACGATCACGATCGCGTTCGACTTGGTGTTCATCGCCACGGTCCAGGCGAAGCCAAGGTCGAGCTGCTCTTCCTCGGTCGGGCTCCGCTCGGACACCACCTCCCAGGTGTCGGTTTCCTGCCCGTCGCGGGTCTGGACGAGGAAACCCTGCTCCAGGCGGCCCATATCGGGATCACCGTCGCCGGGTGGGGCCGCCACGAGAACACGGACCCCGCTCTTCTTGGCCAGAACGCTGAGCGCCTCGTCGGTCACGCCGGCACAGACGAGGACCTCCACGAACTTCTCGCTGATCGATCGAGCCGTTTTCTCGTCCACTATCCCGTTCACCGCGATCACACCGCCGAAGGCCGACATAGGGTCACATGCCCAGGCCCGCTCGAAGGTGTCGGCGACCGTCCCGCCCCGAGCCGCCCCGCAAGGGTTGGTGTGCTTGACAATGACAACCACCCCGGGCTCGGTGTTGGCCAGTCTCCAGGCCGCCTCGGCGTCGGCATAGTTGTTGAAGGACATCTCCTTGCCTTGGTACTGGACCGCGGTCCGCCACCAGGGCCGGGTTCTGTCCTCGACGTAAAGGGCCGCCTCCTGGTGTGGGTTCTCCCCGTAGCGCAACTCCGATACACGGCGCAGAGGGATCACGAGATCTTCTCCGATCCATCCCACGATCGCGGCGTCATATGAGGCGGTTCTGAAGAATGCATCAGCCGCAAGCCGCTTTCGAAGGTCGTCATCCAGCCCACCGCTCTCGACCGCCTTTGCCACCTCGTCGTACTGCTCAGGGGAACTGACGATCCCAACGTGTCGATAGTTCTTGGCGGCGGCGCGCACCATTGCGGGGCCCCCGATGTCGATCTTCTCGATGATCTCGTCGGCGCCGGCACCCGACGCCACCGTTTCCCGAAACGGGTAGAGGTTCACCACCACCAACTGGAACGGCTCGATGTCGTTTGCCTCCAGGTCGGCTAGGTCCGAGGCGACATCGAGTCGGGCCAGGATTCCGCCGTGGATCCGAGGATGGAGGGTCTTGACCCTTCCCCCGAGCGTCTCCGGCGCCCCGGTCACCTCTTCAACCGTGGTCACCGCCACCCCGGCGTCACCGAGCGTCTTGGCCGTTCCGCCCGAAGAAACGATGTGAACGCCAGCTGCACTGAGGCGTTGCGCAAACGGGAGCAGCCCCTCCTTGTCATACACACTGATCAGGGCCCGCTTCACCGGCACCACACTCACCGCCAGATCACCTCCCCATCGACGACGGTCGCCTCGCCCGCCACGAACGCACGCACCACCCGTGGGTAGAGGTCGTGCTCCTGCACCTGGATCCGGGCGTGAAGCGCGGCCACATCGTCCTCGGGAAGGACCGGCACCGCCCGCTGGGCGATTATCGGGCCGTGATCCACCTCCTCGTCTACTGCATGGATCGTCACGCCTGTCACCTTGACGCCGTGGGCCAGCGCCTGGGCCACCGCGTCGGCTCCGGGGAAAGCCGGCAAGAGAGAGGGGTGAATGTTGAGTATTCGATTGGGGAAACGATTGACCGCCTCCGGGGAGAGGATGCGCATGAACCCTGCGAGAACCATCAACTTGGCCCCCGCCCCCTCAACGGTGTCTGCCACGGCTCCAGAAAACTCGTGGCGCGACCCGAAGTCGTCCCATGGAAGAACGATGGTGGGAATCCCGGCCTGCCGAGCGCGATCCAGGGCCTTGATCCCGGGCCGGTCGGCGACCACGACCCGGATCTCGGCACCCAGATCAGGGGTGTCGATCAGGGCCTGCAGATTCGAGCCCGAACCCGAAACGAGAACTCCGATGTCGATGATGGGCCTCCATCGACGGCGTGACATGGCCGTCGCACGTGGAGGTGACTGTAGAACGTACGATGAGGGCAGATGCCACCGATCGAACAGGTGCCTGCCCACGAATGGCAAACATGGAGCGAGGTCAACCAGGCCGTCATCCTCGACGTGAGGGAGCCCCATGAATGGGCCCTGGGAACCCTGCCCGGCGTGGTCCGGATCAGCATGGGCGAGATACCCGATCGTCTCCACGAGCTGGTCGAGGAGACGGCGGTGCTGGTGGTTTGCCGCTCCGGGGCGCGCAGCGATCGCGTGGCGGTCTATCTGTCGACCAACGGGCTCGCCAATGTCGCCAACCTGGCCGGCGGGATGAAGGCGTTGGGGATGCAGGACTGAGGGGCTGACCCTCCCGGTGGCCCGTTTTCTGCGAGACTTGGGGTCATGGACGAGGACCGGAAGCTCCCGGGTTGGCTGCTGCCTGTCGCCGGGATCGTCGTGGTGGTGGCATTGGTGACTACGGGCCTGCTTCGGGAGACCCCCGACCTCGACCCGGTGACACCGGAAGGAACGGTCCAGGCCTATCTCGAAGCCGTGTTCGCCGGGGACCAGGAGGCGGCAACCGGATACACCGACGGCGACTGTGACCCGAATCTGGGGCCTGGTTCCCCCACCGAGGGGGTCTCGGCCTCACTGGTCAGTGTCGAGCTCACCGCCGACAATGCCACGGTCGTCGTGCGCCTGAGCCAGCCCTCAGAAGACCCATTCGCCGGTCTGAGCGAGTATGACGAGTGGTTCTACCTGGTGAACCGAGACGGCACCTGGGTGATCAGCCAGCCGGCGTGGCCCTATTACGGAGTGGACTGCTGACCAGATGACCTCCACCGTCTTCGCTCTCGTCGTCCTCCTGGTCATCCTCGGAGGGATTGGTCTCCTGATCACGAGACTTTGGAAGCGCCACCCGGATCAGCCGGACCAGGAAGGCGTCGACATCCTCCCCTATCTGATCCTTGCCATCGCGGTCGGAGTCGCCACCTTCTCCCTGGCCCGTCTGGCGCGAGCCGGTCTCGCCGGGGATCGCCTGGCCGGCGAGAACACCAACGAGATCGCGGCCGCCCTGGCCGGGTTGGTGGTGGCGTCCCCGATCTCGTTCTTCCTGTGGCGCCGCCAGCAGCGCCGCCGCAAGCTGCATCCCCAACTGGCGGGCTGGCCGGTGTATCTGGCACTGATCGAAGTGGTCTTCCTCACCTCCTTCTTCAGCAGTGTGACCACGGTGGCATTGGACCTCTTCGGGGAAGGCGGTGGGCCCGACCTGTGGACCAACCTCATCGTCTACGGGGGGGTGGTCGCCTTTCATTGGTGGACGGCTCTGCGAGAGCCCCCAGCCGGCGATGCCTCCGAACTGCCTCGTCTCGTTGGTTCGGGGGCGGCGCTGATCGCTCTCTCGGTCGGCCTCGTTGGTGTGCTCCATTGGCTGCTCGGGCAGGGCTACGGAACCGTCCTCGATACCAGTTTGGGACAAGACGCCGACTCCAACGCCGTTGCCGCCTCTCTCGGCCTCCTCATCGCGGGCGCCCCGATCTGGGCCTGGCGATGGCTGCCGGCCTGGGACGAAGAGCCCTCGGTTTTGCGCTCGGTGTACCTGGCGGCGGTCTCGGTCCTGGCTCTTGCCACCACGATCGGTGCCGGGATCGCCCTGGTCGCGGTTGGCCTCAGCTACCTGCTCACCTCCACGGTCGACGCGGCCAGGCACTTCGAGTCGTTGCCGACCACGCTGTCGATCCTGCTGGTTGCCCTTGTCATCTGGGTTCATCACCGGCGTCGCATGGGCGAGGGCCGCAACCGGGCAATCATCGGCTACGGGTATTCGATGGCAGCCATCGGTCTGGGAACCTTGGTCGGGGCAGGAACCATCCTGGTGACCACGGTCTGGGACACGCCCTTGGCCGGGGACCCGACACGACAGGGCTTGATCGGCCTCGGAGTGACGGTGCTCGCCACCGGGGCGGTGTGGAACTACTTCTGGCGGGGGGCCCAACGACACCGAACCGAAGAGGTGCGAACCCTGCAGCGACGGGTCTACCTGATCGGGATGGCCTTCGTCCTGGGCCTCACTGCAGCCGGCGCCCTGATCGCGGTCCTGGTGGTTGCCTTCCGAAAACTGCTCGGTGAGGGCGACCAGTCGACCTCATCGTTACCCACTTCCATCTCACTAACCGTCCTGGCCGGCATCGCCATCTGGCATCTCTTCACCGTCATCCGGACCGATGGCCCCAGGGACACCACCCCGCTCGGGGCGCCGTTTGCCGTCACCGTGATCTGCTCTCACCCCGGCCCCCTGGCGACGGTGTTCCCCAAAGAGGCACGGATTCGTGTCCACTATCGGACCGATGGCGTCGGCGTCGTCGACGAGGCCATGGCAAGACAGATCGTGGAAGGGGTGGGTGGCCGCCCGTCATATGTGTGGGTCGATCAGGACGGGTTTCGCACGGCCCCGGTCCGCGGCGACTGATTCGGCCTCGAGCGTCTGGGAGTATTCCGGCCCGTGACCTGGCTCGCCGACAAGTTGTTGAGGCTCACAGGATGGAGATTCACCGGGGAGCTGCCTGATCTCCCCAAGCTGATAATCATCGGGGGCCCTCACACCAGCAACTGGGACTTCATCATCTACCTCGCCGCCCTGCACCATTATCGGATGAAGGCGTCCTTCATCGGCAAGCACACCTTGTTTCGCTGGCCCTTCGGGTACTTTTTCCGATGGCTGGGCGGGATCCCGGTGGACCGGTCGAAGCCCGGCGGGCTGGTGCAACAGGTGGTCGACGCCATCGATCGTTCCGAACGGATGATCCTGGTCATGGCGCCGGAAGGGACGAGGCAGGCTGCTCCCTTCTGGAAATCGGGCTTCCTCCAAATCGCGGCCAAGGCCGAGGTCCCGATCGTCCTCGGTTATGTCGACTTTGCCAACCGGCTCGCTGGTCTGGGCCCCCTGCTCCGGTTTGACGGCGACGTCACCCGGTTCATGGACCAGGCTCGGCGGTTCTACGCCGACAAGCAGGGTCTCCACCCCGAGGGAAAGGGCCCGATCAGGGTGCGGGAGGAAATGGAGCCCGACCCAGGACCGGGCTAGACAGCCATCCGTTTCAGGGCGGAGCGGTCGACCTTGCCGAGATGGGTCTGAGGCAACCGTTCCACGAAATAGACGCGACGTGGGTGCTTGTAGGGCTCGAGGTGTGAGAGCACCCAGTCGATCAACTCCTGTTCGTCGACCTCCTCCGCCACCACGAAGGCGACCGGCTTCGCCAGGCCATCGGAGTCGTTGACGGCCACCACCGCACACTCCCTCACTGCCTGATGGTCGAGAAGGGTCGACTCGACCTCTTGGGGACGGAACCACTTCCCCTTGACCTTGATGGCATCGTCGGCCCGACCGCGATGGGTGACATAACCGTCATCGTCGATCGAGATCAGATCCCCACCGACGAACCACTCGCCGCGAAACGCCTCAGAGGTCTGCTCCGGATCCTCCCAGTAACCGGGGCCCAACGATTGCCCGCGCACCCAGAGTCGCCCGACTTCCCCGGCTGCCACCTCGAGGCCGCCCTCGTCACAGGCCTTGATCTCGAACCCGGGGACCACCCGACCCAGCGTCCCCGGCCTCACGTCGCCGAGGGTGTTGGTGATGAAGATGTGCCACATCTCGGCGGTGCCCAGACCGTCGAGCAACTCGACGCCAAACCTGTCCTTCCAGCGGTGATACAGAGTCTCGGGCAGGGCTTCGCCGGCGGTGGTGGCGAAGCGCAGCGAGGAGAGGTCAGCCGTCGCCACCTCTGGATCCGACAGCATCTGATTGACCGCCGAAGGGACCGTCACCAAGACCGTTGCCCGATGACGCTCGATCCGCTCGACCAGGGCCTGAGGGGTCGGTGGCGCTGGGAAGAGGACGACCGAGGCGCCGACCGAGAACGGGAAGAACAGGTTCGACCCGGTGGCATATCCGAAGTAGAGCTTGGGCACGGCGATGGTGACGTCGTCTTCCTTAAGCCCCAAGGCGCCGCGGCCATAGAGCTGGGTGGTGTTGGCGAGGCTGCGGTGGCTCTGGGGAACCGCCTTGGGGGAGCCGGTGGTGCCGCCTGAGAACAGCCAGAGGGCGGGGTCGGTGGCAGCGGTGTCGACGGTGGCAAGGGCGGAGCCCGACAACCGGACGGTGTCATCGACCACCAGCTCCAAGGGCTGCCACTCCCCCGACCTCACCGCTTCCCGGTACAGGGCGAGATGTTCGGCATGGACCACGGTGGCGCTGGCGCGGGAGGTGCGGATGATCGCCGCCATCGCCTCCGCGGTCAGACCCGGGTTGAGCATGATGGCGACCCCACCAAGGCGAAAGATGCCGAACAGGGCTGCCACGTAGGCGAGGCCGTCGGGAAGCACGATCAGGGCCCGATCCTGAGGCCCCACTCCTCGGTCGCCAAGCATCGCCCCGATGGTGGATGCTGCCGCGTCGACTTCCGCATAGGAAACGGGGCGGTCGTCGAGAAGAAGGGCGGTGGCATCCCCGAGCCCTTCGTCGAGCCGGTCCCGCAACAAGAATCGGTCCACGTTGAGACGCTCGGGCCACGTGATCACGGGAAGCGACGCTAGTCGGCACTACGGTCTCGACCGGTGAGAACCGCTTTGGTCACCGGGCCTTCGTCGGGGATCGGCCGGGCCACCGCCCTCGGTCTCGCCAGGTTGGGCCTCCATGTGGTTGCAGCCGGGCGCTCACCGATGAGAACCCAGCCGGTGCTGGATCAGATCAGGGCCGAGGGGGGCTCCGCCCAGTATCTCCACCTCGATCTCGCCTCATCGAGGTCGGTGCGGGATGCGGCCTCGGACTTCCTCGGGGGCGGGCGCCCGCTCGATGTCCTGGTCAACAATGCCGGTGTCGGCGCCGCCAGTGGGGTGACCGAGGACGGTTTCGAGGTGCATTGGGGGGTGAACCACCTCGGCCATTTCCTGCTGACCAACCAGCTGGCGCCGGCGCTGGTCGAGAGAGCGAGAGTGGTCTCGGTATCCAGCGACTGGCACTATCGGGCCCGGAGCCTCCATCTGGACCGGGTTCGGGGCCGAAGCTGGGTCCCCTTCGGCTTGGGCTATTACGCGGCATCAAAGGCGGCCAACATCCTCTTCATTAGGGAGTTGGCGGGGCGACACCCTGAATGGGACTGCCACGCGATGCATCCCGGCCTGACCGACACCAACCTGATCCCGTGGCCGATCAGACCCGTGATCAGGGGCTCCTTGCTCACCCCGGAAGCGGCCTCGGACACGGTCATCTGGTGCGCGGTGTCCGACGAGTTGGCCGGCCAGTCCGGGCTCTATTACGCCCGACGCCAGGTTCACCAGGCGTCCCCCCTCGCCAGCGACGATTCGGTCGCCACCGAGTTGTGGGAGAGGTCGGTGGAGTGGACAGAGAGCTAGCTTCTTCTCATGGCCGAGGACAGTCTCTACTACGGCGACTATCTACAACTCGACAAGCTCCTCTCCGCTCAAGCGCTCGAGAGTGAGCGGGCCGGGGAGCCGGTGCACGACGAGATGCTCTTCGTCATCGTCCATCAGGCCTACGAGTTGTGGTTCAAGCAGATCCTGTGGGAGATCGATGACCTCCTCGTCATCTTCGGGAGGGATCTCGTAGACGAACAGGACATGGGCACCGCGGTGGGCAGGCTCCGTCGCATCGTCGAAATCCAATCGATCCTGATCCAACAGGTGGCCGTCCTGGAGACGATGACGCCTCTCGACTTCCTCGACTTCAGGGATCACCTGTTTCCTGCCTCGGGATTCCAGTCCGTGCAGTTCCGGATCGTCGAGAACAAGCTGGGCATGCGTCGCGAGGACCGGCTCCGGTTGGCAGGCGCCCCCTACACCGCCCGTTTCACCCCCGAAGACCGGGAGACGGTGGAGGCATCCGAAACCGAGTCTTCGCTGTTCGATCTCGTCGAGCAATGGCTGGAGCGAACCCCATTCCTGGAGAGTGGGGGCTTCCAGTTCCGCGAGGCCTTCCAGGATGCGGTGCGGGCCCGGCTCGAAGCGGACCGTGACGTGGTAGCCACCAACCCCAACCTCACCCCCGAGGAGCGGGACGCTCAACTCAAGGATTTCGTGCTCACCATGGAGCAGTACGAGGCACTGTTCGACGAGGCGAAGCACACCAAACAGCAGAAGGCGGGGCGAAGACGTCTCAGCCACCGAGCTTTCCAGGCAGCCCTCTTCATCAATCTCTACCGGGACCAGCCTGCCCTGCACGAGCCCTATCAGATGCTGGAACTGCTCATGGACATCGACGAGGGGTTCACGGCATGGAGACATCGCCACGCCCAGATGGCCTTGCGGATGATCGGGCGGCGCATCGGCACCGGCGGGTCGGCCGGTGCCAAGTACCTGGAGAAATCGGCGGAACGGAGCCGGATCTTCGGCGACTTGTTCGATCTCTCGACGTTCCTCATCCCCCGGGGCAGCCGGCCTCCACTTCCCCGCGACATCGTGGAGGCAATGAGATTCCGGTATCAGGGATGAACCTGAAGCCAGGTTTCTCACGTTTCCTGGGAGCAGCGCCGGATCGTCTCCACTTCGCGGCACATTCCCACCACCCATGGCCGGATGTCTCCTTTGAGGCCCAGCAGGAGACGTGGCTCGACGCCGCCCGTCTGATGGATGACAAATGGGAGCACATCTTCGGCACTGTGATCCCACAGACGACCGCCAGGATTGCCTCCATCCTCGGGCTCTCCGACCCGACGACCCTGACCTTCGGGCCCAACACCCACGATTTCCTGACACGGCTCTTCTCCTGTCTCGAGCCTCCGGTTCGAGTGCTCAGCACCGATGCCGAGTTCCACTCCTTCAACCGCCAGTCACGGAGATGGGAGGAGGCCGGTCTCGCCATCGTGGACCGGATCCCGGCAGAGCCCTTCGACACCTTTGCCGAGCGTTTCACCCGGGAAGCCCGGGCCGGCGTCCACGATCTGATTTATCTCAGCCAGGTCTTCTTCGATTCAGGATTCGTCGTGCCCGAACTGGACCGAGTTGTCTCCTCGGTCTCGGAGGACCGCGCCTTCGTGGTGATCGACGGGTACCACGGCTTCATGGCCCGACCCACCCACCTCGGCGCCATCCAGGACCGGGTCTTCTTTCTCGCCGGTGGCTACAAGTACGCCATGGCGGGCGAGGGTGCCTGCTTTCTCCATTCACCACCCGGGTATGGGCCGCGACCGGTCGACACCGGCTGGTACGCCGGGTTCGGCCAGCTTGAGAGCGGGGTCAGCGGTCAGATCGCCTATGCCGAGGACGGCTCCAGGTTTGCCGGAGCCACCTACGACGTCTCCGGCATCTACCGCATGCGTGCCGTGCTGGCCTGGCTCGAGGCGTCCGGAGTGACAGTGGCCGACATCCGGGCCCATGTCGTCGAGCTCCAGAGCCGGCTACTGGCCACTCCCAGCCTCCCCGGTGAGTTGATCCCACCGTCTCCCCACGACCGGGGGAACTTCCTCACCTTCAGATCTGAAGGTGCCGGTGACGTCTACCGGGCACTCCACGAACGGGGCGTGATCACCGACTACCGCGGCGATCGGCTTCGAATCGGCTTCGGCATCTATCACGACGAGGGCGACGTCGACCGGTTGGCCGAGGTGCTGGCCGGGCTGTAAGCCTGGGGAGGTTTCCTCTCTGCTCTCCTTTCGTTCTGGCGCGGAGATCTGGACCCATGGGTCCAGATCTCCGCGCCAGAAAGGGGATGAAGGTCAGGGGTTGACCACCGCCACCGCAACCAATTCGACAACCGAGCGGGGATCGAAGAGCTCAGCTACACCGATCAGGGCCATGGGAGGGAAATGACGGCCGAACACCTCGCGGTAGGCGGCACCGATCGGCCCCAGGCTCTCCCGATAGACATTGATCTGGGTGGTGTAGATGGTCAGTGACACCAGGTCGTCCGGCTCCCCGCCCGCCTCTTCGATGACCGTGGCCACCGCCCGACAGGCTTCGGCGAACTGCTCAACCAGGCCATCGTCGAGGTCCAGATCTGGGTGATGACCGGTCTGACCGGCGATGTAGAGGGTGCGACCCACCGCGGAGAGCGCGCCATGGGAGAACCCGAATGGGGGCGTCATGCCGGCGGGGTTGAAGAGATGATGCCGGCTCATCGTCCTTCCCACACCGGCGGTCGCTTCCCGGTGAAGGCCTCGTAGAACTCGGCGTGGTCCTTCGTCGTCATCAACAGAGCCTGGGTGAAGGCCTCGAGCTCGATCGCCGAGCCGAGATCCATGTCCAGCTCACGCCCGATCAACACCTTGGTCGTCCCATAGGCGAGGGTGGGGCCCTCGGCGAGACGGTTGGCGAGATCTGCCACCTCGCCGGCCAGCTCATTGTCGGGAACGGTTTTCGAAGCAAGCCCGAGTCCCACCGCCGCCTCGGCCTCCACCTTCTCCCCGAGCAGGAGCAACTCGGTTGCCCGACCCAGCCCCACGATCCGCGGAAGGAGATAGGCCGAGCCCATGTCGGCCCCTGCCAGGCCGACCTTGGTGAACAGGAACTGAAAGGAGGCCGATTGGGCAAGGATTCTCAGGTCGGACGCAAGTGCGATCACGGCACCCGCGCCGGCGGCGACACCGTTGACCGCGGCAATCACCGGGATGGGGAGACGCCGGATCCGCTCCACCACCGACCCCGTCATCCGTGTGAACTCGAGAAGGCCCCTGGAGTCCATCTTCAACAGGCTCCCGATGATCTCATCGACGTCGCCGCCCGAGCAGAACCCGCGCCCCTCGCCGGTGATCACCAGCACCGCAACGTCGTCCCGGTGCTCTAGCTCGCCGAGCAGGTCGCGGAGATCGGCGTAGACGTCGAAGGTCAGGGCGTTGAGACGATCCGGGCGATTGAAGGTGATGGTGGCCACACCCAGGTCGACCCTGAAGTCGAAATGATCCCAGGACCCGGTGAAAGCGGCGGAAGCGCGGAATGGGCTCAAGGGATTCTCAGACGGTAACCCTCGCCGTTTGCGCCTCCTCGGCCGTTAGATAGGTGTAGATCCCGTAGAGCAGGGCAAGCCCCAGGATCGGAGTGAAGACCCGCTTCAGGGTGGCGCTCTCGCTGACCAACCCGGCGACGAAGCCGGTGACGCCGATATTGGTTCCCCAGAAGATGATCCGGTTCGCCCTCTCCGAGACACTCGACGCCATTGCCATCATCGCAAAGATCAGGTTGGTGACGACCGCGATGAAGTTGACGTGATCGAGGGCGATCAGCCAGTGCTCGATCTCCTCGACCTCGGAGCCCCCCACGAACATCGAGACCACATAGGCGAGCAGCCCCACCCCGACCACCAGCCCGATCACCGCTGCCCGGGGCATCGCCTCGACGATGGATCCGCCCCACTGCGACGGCGCCAGGAAGCTGCGCAGCCTCACCAGCAGGATGATCAGACCGACAACCTCGAGGGGGACGTTGAGCTGCAGAAGCATGTCGTTGTCGAGAAGAAAGCCAACCAGCCCCAACAGACCTGCGAGGAAGATGAGGAGCATCTGGATCATCCCGGCCCGTGATTCGGACAGCTTGGGTGCCGCCCCCTTGTGGATCAGCCATTCGATCAGCGCCACCGCAGCGAGGATCACATAACCGATGACCATGGCCGCTGGATGGGCTCCGCCCAGGCGATCGGCATTCTCGGCCGACACGATCTCGGTGCCGGCCAACTGGAGGCCGAGCAGGACTCCAAGCACTGCGCCGATCACCAGGAAAAGCAGGGCCAGGCCCAAACCGAACTCCGCCACATCCCAACTCTTGCCCCGTTTGCGCCGAAGGACCCAGACGAACATCCACACCATGGCGATGAAGGCCAGGGTGCCGCCAATCGGTCGCTGGATCGTCTCCTCGATGTTCAGAATGTCACCGGACCAGAAGGCAAGGACATAGAGGGCCAGGGCAACGATTGTGTAGGTGGCCAGTGTGTTCGACGACTTGTCGTCGGGCGACCCAAACATCCAGATCGCTCCCCCGAAGACCGAGAGGGTGATCCACCCCAGCGTCCCAGCATGCACATGCGTGAGCAACGTGTTCCGTGGAACGTCCCAAACGTCTGTGCCGTTGAGAATCCCGATCACGACTGTGATCACGAAGATCACCAGAGCTGCTCGAAACAGGTTCCTGACACCGGGCGGAGCTACGCCCATTGCTTCCCCCTTTGTTGGTTGGTGGGGGCATTATGACGGGAGGCTCTCGCCCGCGGCGGGCTGAATCGACTCGATGTCGGTAACTTGAGCGGTGCCGATGACCCCCCTCCCCCTGGTCGACGAGTCCGAGCGCATCGCCCGCTCCCTGCTCGATGTGGCCGAGCGTGGGGTTCCGGGCCGCGTCAACCGCGATCTGGTCACAGCCATCGCCGAGCACGGGCTGTTCGACCGCCTCTTTGCGACCGAGGGAGTCACCGCCACCGACCTGTGTGCCATCCGCCAGGGTCTGGCCCGGGTCTCAACCGAGGCCGAGACCACGTTCGCCGTGCAGGGACTGGGGGCGATTCCGATTCACCTGGCTGCTTCCCCGGTCGTACGTGAGGAGTGGATCCCTGCGATGAGAAGCGGGCATACGGTTGCCGCGTTTGCCCTCACCGAGCCGGGCGCAGGGTCCGACGCCGCGGCATTGTCCACCCGGGCCGAGCCCGATGGCGATGGCTACCGGATCACCGGCGAGAAGGCCTACATCTCCAACGCACCTGACGCCGATTTGTACACCGTCTTCGCCAGGACCACCGAGGGAGCGGGGGCTCGCGGGGTGACCGCCCTCGTCGTCCCCGGTGACTCGACGGGATTGACTGGGGAGACCATCCCGATGATCTCCCCCCACCCCCTGGGAAGGCTCCACTTCGACGGTGTCTTCGTCCCCGCCTCCAACGTCCTGGGTGAGGTCGACCAGGGGTTCCGGGTGGCGATGCAAACCCTCGACTTGTTCCGACCCAGCGTCGGTGCCTTTGCGTTGGGGATGGCGGAGGCGGCCCTCAGCATCGCGGTCGACCACGCCACCACCAGAACCGCGTTCGGCACACCGATCTCGGACTTCCAGGGGGTCTCCCATCAATTGGCCGACGTTCGCCTCGCTATCGAGGCGGCGCGGCATCTGGTGTACGCCGCGGCTGAGGCCCACGACTCCGGGGACCGGGAGACCCTGACCGGGAAAGCAGCAATGGCCAAGCTGCACGCGACTGAAACCGCGCAGAAGGCGGTCGATGTGGCGATCCAGGTGTTGGGGGCAAGAGGGCTGGAGGCGGGCTCCACACTGGCCCATCTCTACGTCGAGGTCCGGGCCCCCCGCATCTACGAAGGCACTTCCGAGATTCAACGCAACATCATCGCCCGGGAGCTGTTCGCCGGGAAGATCTAGGAGCCGTCTGCCTCCCTTTCTCGTTCTGGCGCGGAGTTATGGCCCTATAGGGCCATAACTCCGCGCCAGAACGAGGGAACGAGAGAGGGAACGAAGAGGAACTCGGATAGACGGGCTTACGCCACTGCGTGGCCGGCCCGCACCATGATGCAGGCCCGGGTGATCCACACGAAGGGGCCGTTGGAAAGTCGCTCCTCGAGCTCGGGAGAGTCGGCCCCGGGCTGAACCCAGATGTTGTAGATGCCCGCCTGTTCGCACTCGTCGAGCACTTTTAGCCCCCGGTAGGCGGGGATAACGAAGTCGGCGATGGTGGGCGTCTCCGGCAAGTCCGCGACCGAATGCCAGCACGGGTCGCCGTCGACCGTATCCCGATACGGATTGACCGCAAACACCCTGTATCCCTTGGCCTTCAGATCCCGATAGATGATCCCGCCGTATTTCCCGGGACGGTCGGTGGCGCCGATGACTGCAATCGAGGCCCCGGGTTGGGAGAGAAGTGGCGTCAGGTCGGTCATTCGCTCGCCAACGGTATCGGAAGTTGAGAGCTTCCCAGGAATCCACTCTGTACCGTGAGCGGGCGTGAACAGGATCCTCATCGACGGCGGTCCCCTCACCCGAGCCGACGTGATCGCGGTCGCCCGGGATGGGGCCAGCGTGTCTCCGGGGCCCGGATTGGCCGAGCGGATGAACCCGGCAAGAGATGTGGTCCAGCTTGCGGTCGATTCTGGTGAAGTGGTCTATGGGATCACGACCGGGTTCGGCGCTCTGGCATCGACCCATATCGGTCGCGACCAGACCGAGGCCCTTCAGGTCAACCTGATCCGCTCCCACGCCGCCGGGGTTGGAGAGCCTCTCCCCGACATCCTGGTTCGGGCGATGCTCCTGCTCCGGGCGCGCACCCTGGCCCATGGTCATTCCGGAGTCCGGCCCGAGATCGTCGAGCGGATGATCGAGATGCTCAACTCGGGGATGCTGCCGCTGGTCCCCTCACAGGGCTCGGTTGGAGCTTCGGGCGACCTGGCACCGTTCGCTCATCTGGCGTTGCCCCTGATCGGTGAGGGAAAGGTCCGTTGGAATGGCCAGGTCCTTCCGGCCACCGAAGCCCTGGCTACCGCGGGTCTCGAGCCACTACGGCTGCACACCAAAGAGGGGCTCTCTTTACTCAACGGGACCGAAGGAATGACGGCGATGGGAATCCTCGCCCACGACCAGGCCAAACGCCTGCTGATGGCAGCGGACATCGCCTGCGCCCTCACCATCGAGGCCGTGCTCGGCAGCGCACGGCCTTTCCGGCCCGAAGTCCATGCCCTCCGCCCCCACCCGGGCCAGGTCCGCTCGGCTCGGCGCATTGCGGCGCTGCTGGAAGGGAGTGAGATCGGAGCCAGTCATGCCGACGACTTCAATCATGCAGTTCAGGACGCCTACTCCCTGCGTTGCGCTCCCCAGGTCCACGGTGCGGTCGCCGACACCCTCGACCACATGGAGCGGGTTCTCGACATCGAGATGGGCTCGGTGGTCGACAACCCCATCGTCTTCCCCGAAACCGGGGAGGTGGTCTCGGCCGGCAACTTCCATGGCCAACCCCTGGCCTTCGTCCTCGACTTCTGCGCCATCGCGGTCACCGAGCTGGGCTCGATCTCGGAGCGAAGGACCGACCGGATGCTCGACCCCACCCGCTCCGCCGGCCTCCCCGCCTTTCTCTCCCCCGATCCTGGAGTCAACTCCGGCTACATGATCAGCCAGTACACCCAGGCGGCACTGGTGGCCGAGAACCGTGTCCTCTCGCATCCGGCGTCGGTGGAGTCGATCCCCACCTCAGGGATGCAAGAGGACCACGTCTCGATGGGTTGGGGAGCAGGGCGAAAGCTGTTCCCGATCCTCGACAACACCCGCCGGGTGCTGGCCGTTGAGATGCTCTGCGCCGCGCAGGGCCTGGAATACAGAAAACCGCTTCTCCCCGCCCCCGGCACCGCCGCAGTGGTTGCCCTGATCCGGGAGCACGTGCCACCGCTCACCGAGGATCGCCCTTTGGCCGACGAGATCGAGACGGTGGCTGGGCTCATCGGGTCGGGCGAGATCGAGACGGTGGTCGCCGAGCACACCGCATGACCGATCTCCTGCTCACGGGCATCGGAAGGTTGGTGACCAACAGCGGCCCGCCACTACCCGAGGCGGCGGTGGCCATGGAGAACGGCCGGATCACCTACGCCGGCACTGCGGGCGATGCGCCCTCGCAAGGATCGGGCCGGCACATCGACTGTCAAGGCCGGGCCGTGATTCCCGGATTCGTCGACGCCCACACCCATCTTGTGTTCGCCGGTGACCGCGCCGACGAGTTCACCCACCGCCTGGCCGGAGCCGACTACACCGGCGGGGGGATCCTCTCCACGGTTGCGGCGACCAGAGCCGCCTCCGAAGACGACCTGTTCCGGGAAGCCGCCGGGCGGGCCCGCAGGATGATCGCCGCCGGCACCACCACAGTTGAGGTCAAGACCGGTTACGGGTTGGAGCTGGAGGCCGAGCAGAAGCTGCTGCGGGTGGCTCACCGTCTCGCCAAAGAGCTGCCGATCGGAGTGAGGACCACCTTCCTCGGCGCCCACACCATTCCGCCCGAGTTTCAACAAGATTCCGATGGATACATCGATTCGATCGTGGAGGAGATGCTGCCGGCGGTTGCTCCCGACTCCGACTACTGCGACGTCTTCGTGGAGGAAGGCGCCTTCACCGTCGATCAGGCCCGACGGGTCCTCGAGGCGGCCGCGACCCACGGCCTGTCGGCTCGGGTCCATGCCGAGCAACTGAGTCACAGCGGGGGTGCCCGGCTTGCCGCCGAGCTGGGAGCAGCGTCGGCCGACCATCTCGATCGCGCCACCGAAGACGACGCCGACGCCCTGGCCGGCGCCGGTGTCAGCGCCGTCCTGACCCCAGGGGCCTCCTACTCCCTGCGCAAGCCTCAGGCGCCCGGGCCGATGCTCCTCGATCACGGTGTGACGGTCGCTCTCGCCACCGACTGCAACCCGGGAACGGCCTATTTCGAGTCGATGGGGCTGGTGATCTCCCTGGCCTGTGTCTTGATGGGGCTCACCGTCGACCAGGCGGTTTTCGCCGCCACCCGGGGCGGAGCGCTCTCCCTCGGCCTCGACGACCACGGGATCCTGGAACCGGGTGCCGTTGGGGACGTGGTGATACTCGATGCGCCTTCGGAGACCCACCTGGCCTACCGGCCCGCCACCAACCTGGTGTGGAAAACGATCAAGGCCGGCGTCGTGGTGGTCGCAGCCAACGCTTAGATTCGCCGACATCAGCTCCTAGGACACAGAAACCATGGATCGGGACAAGACCGAGGCATTCCTCGATCGTTTCGTCGACCTTGCCTCCGGGGCCACCACAATTGGGCTCCTGGCAGTTGCCGATCGAAGCGGTCTCTCCGCGTATCTGGGGACAGGTAGTGGCGGGACCAGCATCGAGATCGCCGAAGGTGCCGGTCTCGACCCGAGGTATGTCCAGGAGATCCTGGCCGGTCTTGCCGCAGCTGGGGTAGTGGCCTATGACTCCGGGACCGAGCGGTTCGAGCTTCCTCCCGAACACGCATTGTTTGTCTCCGACGAGGACAGCCCGTATTTCATGGGCGGCTGGTTCGACATGATCCCGACGGTGATGGGCCAGCTCGACGGGGTCGCCGCCGCCACGGTGCATGGTGGTGGCGTCGAATTCGAGCAGTTCGGCCCGGCGTTGATCCGCGGCATCGACCGGGGCAACGGCCCGTCGCAACGGGTGTTTCTCACGACACGCTGGCTCCCGGCGGTTCCGGGCCTGGCCGAGCGGCTGGAATCCGGAATCCGGGTGGCGGACGTGGGTTGCGGCTCGGGCAATGCCGTGATCCTGATGGCGCAAGCGTTTCCCCAGTGCCAGGTGTTCGGATTCGACATCTCCCAGGCGTCGATCGACCTCGCCTCCGAGCGCTCCAAGGCCATACCCAACGCCAGGTTCCAGGTTGCCGGTGTCGGGGACATCCCTGTGGACCCGGGGTTCGACCTCATCACCAGCTTCGATGTGATCCACGACCTGGCAGATCCTCAGGCCGGTCTACGCAGGATCCGGGAGTCGTTGGCGGTCAACGGCCTCTATTTGATGATGGAGCCTCACGCCAGCTCTGATCTGGCGGAGAACCTGCATCCGCGCGGGTCATTGCTCTACGGCATCTCGACATTGCTTTGCATGACCCAGTCACTGGCCGGTGGAGGAGAAGGCCTGGGCGCAGCTTGGGGTTGGCAACGGGCCGAGCATTACGCCGCCGATGCCGGATTCAGCCGATTCGAGGTGTTGGAGGACATCAGCAATCGGTTCTCCGCCTTCTATCTGCTCTCGCCGTAGCAACCGGCTACCAGGCGCCACCGCCTCCACCACCGCCTCCCCCACCACCCCCGCCGGAGAACCCCCCTCCGCCGCCACTGGACGGAGGGGTGAAGGCGCCCGAGAGCGCTGACTGGATCCCGGCAAACGCGTTTTCGCTGTGACCCCCCGAATAGCCGTAGCTGCCGAACCAGTAGATCGACGAGGCGGTCTCCAGTTCCGGCGGGGCGTGCAGCCTGGCCTGCGCCAGGACCTCGGCGGCAACCCCGAACACGATGGCGTACACCAGAAAGCGGTCCCAGAGCTCGAGTGAGATCGGCGGCGCCTCCTCGAGTCTGGAGAAGTCGGACAGATACCTGCGGAAAGCCTCCCATCGGGCGGACTCCAAGGCCCCCTCTTTGGAACGGCGGTTCCTGACCCGGCGGAAGCTGAGGAGGATGAAGAGCATGATCGTCCCCACCACGAGGCCGATCGAGATCAATACCGCGATCACATCTCCGCCGCGGACGTTGGCCAGCAACCGCGGCAGAAGGAAGAAAGAACCGATTACCGCGGCCGCCATGATGAGGCGGACCGCCCACGCCACCCCATGGCCGGTCTCGTCGAGCAAGCCGTTCTTTCGCACCGCTCCCAAGGCTTGGTCCCGGAAGCCCTGATAGTTTTTGGCGTTGGCCGCGGCGTCGTCTCTGATCGCCTCCCGAAACTCATGGAGGGGCCGCGGGCCCAGCTCCAGTACCCGGCCAACCACGGTCATGAGCGACTGCTCGAAGTCTCGTAGCTCGGTCTCCTTCTCTGGAACGGACAAAACCAAATCCGTGATGGTCTCTGTTCTCAGCCCGCCCCAGGTGGAACGCTCGACCTGAGACGGGCTGGCCGCGATCGCCCCGCGACGGATGAGGTCGAACATGGTCGCGGTGAATTCCTTCTCGGTGACGCTCCCCTGGGAGATCAGGGCCCCGACCTCGGCCGGGGTCAGATCAGAGGGTGGCTCCTGTTCGTACTGGCGGTCGTAGGCCACCCGGGGCTCCCGCCCGTATCTCAGGTAGACGAGCCCACCGAGACCTACCGCGGTGAGCAGGGCGAGGACGCTCCCCCAAATCAGGCCGGTGCGCCCTGCCCTTGCTGCCTGCTCGGCATTGTCGGCGAATGCCTCCTCTTCGGCGAGGATCGTGGGCAGGCCGTCCCCGAAGACCACCGTTGCCCCGTTGGTCGAGGACAACAGCTCCCTGGGGAACACCACCCGGATCTCGACCCACTGCTCCGCCGGGACGTTGCTCGCCTCCAGGGAAGGCGAGACCTCATCGTCGCCCAATGAGGTGACCCCGTCGACTCCGAAGGGGTGGCCGTACACCCTCACGTCACCCGGTGCCGGGCTGCCGGGGAGGTCCACCGTGGCCTGGAGGCGATCGAGGCCGACCGCCCACTGGTCGCCCCAGACCGGGAGATTGACGTCGACCACGTCGTCGTAGACCGTCGTCAACCCGGTCATGACGTAGGACAGCTTGAAGAGCCGGGTCTCGTCCTGGGAGTCGTGATGCCACACGATTCGTACCAGGTCGTTGAACTCGGCTACCCCGTAGGTGCCGGGAGGTGAGAAACAGCCGAGCTCGGTGCAACCGCCTGGGCTGTAAGTCGTCGTTTCGTCGCTAACCACGATCGACGTCACTTGTTGATTGGGCTTGAGCGGGATATCGCGATAGGCACCGGAGAAATCACCCGAGAAATCAAACCTGAGGATCTCGGTCACCGACAGCGACCCGTCCTCGTTGACTACCACGGCGACATCGGCATTGGAGAGCCAGAACGACTTGGCGAAGGCGGCCGTGGCCGGGCCAACTACCAGAAGAAGGATCAGGGAGAGCCGGGCGAGGCGACTCAACTCAGAAGTCGACGGTCGGGGCTTGCTCCGCCTCAGGGCCTGCCTCGAAGAACTCTCGGATCGTGAAGCCGAAGATCCCGGCAACGAGGTTGGTCGGCACCTGCTGCACCGTGTTGTTGAAGGTGAGCACCGTGTCGTTGTAGATCTGGCGAGAGACAGCGATCTTGTTCTCGGTCACGGCCAGCTCCGCCTGAAGCCCCTGGAAGTTCTCCGACGCCCGAAGCTCGGGATAGGCCTCGGCGACGGCGAACAACTGCCGCAGTGCCTGGGCGAGAAAGCCTTCGGCCTGAGCCGCTTCCGCCGGCCCGCTCGCCGATGCGGCGGCGTTGCGAGCCTGGGTCACCCGTTCGAAGGTCTGCTGCTCGTGTGAGGCATAACCCTTCACCGTCTCCACCAGATTGGGGATGAGGTCGTACCGCCGTTTCAGCTGAACCTCCACCTGACCCCAGGCGTTGTCCACGCGGTTACGGGCTTGAATCAGGCGGTTGTAAATGACGACGCCGAAGAGAAGGAGGGCGCCGACTATGCCAACGATCCACCACATGCTGCCGGAGTCTAGGGCTCCGCAGACCGCCCCGGTCGAGTAGCTTTTGCGAGGGTCGAGGGCAGGCCCGAGCGAGCGCGGTTGACCGCCGAGGGAACAGTCCGATGGCTGAGGTTCACAAACTTCCTGAACGGCATAGTGAGTACATCGCCGATGGTGACCGCTCGGCGATGCGAGCGACCTGGCACAGCGATGCAGGTTTCATTGTGATCAGTCTCTGGCGTGGCGACACCTGTGTCGCCACGTCACACCTGACTCCGGAAGAAGCCGGACACCTGGCCATGTTCATTACGGGAGGGCTCGCCGGCCTGGCAATGGAATGGCATGCAAACAATCCGAACCTCAAACGATCTGCTCCACCGATGTCTATGGCCTCTCGGCTCCGCAAGAGCTTCAAGCTATGGCGAGGGAGCATCGCCTGGTCTTTGGAGTCGCTGGCTCGAAGGCTTCGCTAGCGGAAATCGGTCATGGTTCATGCCGACCGCTCATTGAGGCTCGTCGCCTTCGGAGGGCTTGTCGTGGCCGCGGTCTTGCTCCTGTGGCCCATTTCGCGACCTGAGGCCTTTTGGGCAGTGACAGTCGGAACCAATAAGTCGGGTTTTGTACCGGTCTCCTCGAAGACGGTTACCCCGGTCGAGGCGCTCGTGTCAGGATGGTTGCCAAAGGGGACGCCGAGAAGGCCGTGAGCATTCTCAGAGATCTGCACCGCAAGTAACCAAGCTCGATACCTTCACATGCGAATACGAGTCCGGACAAGGAGTTGCTAGCTCATCTCCTCAGCCCAGCTTGCCGCCGCCGAGATGACCAAGGTAATCGCCGACCGGAGGGTCCCCATAGTCGTGGTCAATTACGGCGTCGATGTCGACCTGTTTCTTGCGCAGAATGCGAGCGATCACGATCACGAGTATTGGCGGGCCCAGAAAGGCGATCCAGTTCCACACGGTGGCCTGATTCTAGTGATCCCACCGCGATGAGGCTCGGGAGGCGCCCGATCCGGAACATCGGAGCACTGTCATCTCGTCAAGAACGGTCCGGTCAACAAACGCACAATCACGCAGAGCAAGACTCGAACACTCAATCAAACCAGACCCGAGAACTGGCATTGTGCGCAAGCTCGCCCGGAGTGGCGGCCCCCCAAAAGGCTGGTTCCACGATCCAGCAGAAGTAGCGCCGTGCCTCAGGCAAGACCGTGGTCTTGCCTACGGATGTGATCGGGAAAACGTGGATGGTTCAGCCGGATTTCGGCCCCTCGACCATGCGCTAGGTTTGGCCACAACCTCGAAAGGACCGCTTTGAGCTTCTCTGCCGACTCCGATGCGCTGACCACCCTGCTCGGGCTCGAACACTCACCGATAGCCATCACCTTCCACGATGAGGTGCCCAACAACGGGGTGCCCCGTTTCGCCGAGCCGATGTCAGAGCCGACCGAGGACGGGCGGTCGGGTCGGGCCGCCGCGCCCTGCGTGTTCTGGATGCATGCGCATGGGTCCACCTTCGACACTGTCGCCGAGGACCACGGCAACTGCTCGGTGGGTAGGTTCACCCATGGTTTCGCCGAGGCCGCCGACATCCTCGACAAGAGCGACGTGGCCGCCCTTCTCGATGTCGGTTGGGTGACCATGGAGGCGTTCGGCGGGGTGGCCGCACTCTCCCGCCGGCCCAAGGGCGTCCGTTACGGGCCGCTCTCCGAGGCCAAGTCGATGCCCGATGTTGTGCTGCTGCGGGTGACCCCCCGTCAGATGATGGAGATCAACGACGCGGTCGAAGTGGAGTGGTCGGGCAAGCCCCAATGCCAGATCCTGCCCCGGGCAGCCGACACCGGGGTGATCGCCGCCTCGATGGGCTGTGCCTTGTCACGGGCGAGAACCGGGATGGGTGACGACGAGCTGACCGTGGCCGTCCCCGGGGGCCGGGTCTCCGAGCTGGCCGATGCCCTACGAGGGGTGTGCCGGGCCGACAAAGCGGTGGCGGTCTACGCCGAGGCCGACCTGGCGAGGTTCTGAACCCAAGCGTCGTAACCGGGTCTTCGACTGCTTAGGCGTTATGTTCGGGCTGGGCCAGTGACTCCTGCGGCGGTGCGCCATTCGTGGTCTGTGGTTGCGTCGACTGCTGCCATGGCCGCATGTGATTGCTCGAGTGTCAGTTCGTCGACCAGGCAAAACTCGTTGCCGAATGGGTCTTGCATAACTGCCCAATCGATGAGTGGCCGGTGATCTCCGTGTGAACCGGGTCGGGGATAGAGACTCGGTGCCTTTTTGACTCTGCCACCCAGCTCGACGATGTCTCTGATTGCCTGGTCGATGCCGTCATTCGGGGTGATGTCGATGTGCACTTGGTTTGGCTTCTCTGGATTGGGTGCCTGGATCTCTAGCGGAGAAGTGTCGACGCGTTGGAGGATGACCTCGTGCTTCCAAGGATCTCTGGTACCGAGATACCCGAGCCAGTCGTGCCAGCCCGTTTCAGAGCCGATCACTTCGAGGCCGGTGACGGCACCCCAGAACTCGTAGGCGAGTTGCAGGTCGGTGACGTTGATCACGACGCAGCGAAGCGTCCCTACGCCCACGTCTCTGATTCTCCAATCCGACCCGGACTCCACTTTTCTTGCAGAGTTACCCCTTTGATCACAAGGAAGGATACTACTCATAATGAGAGTAGTATCGAAGGGTGGTAGACAAGGTGCCCCCCACTACGTACGGCCTGCTCGGTCTGCTCGCTGTCCGGTCCTGGACTGGTTATGAGCTGACGCATCAGTTGCGGAGGAGCCTCCGGTACGTGTGGTCATCGTCAGAGGGTCACCTGTATCGGGAGCAGAAACGTCTGGTCGAGATGGGCTGGGCGACGGTTGACGACGAACCAGCTGGCCAGCGCACCCGGAAGCGCTACACCATCACCGCGAGAGGACGCGCCGCGCTGAGCCAATGGCTGGCAACCGAACCTGAAGAGCCGCATTTCGAGATTGAAGGAGTACTTCGGCTCTTCTACGCAGATCAAGGCAGCACGGCCGACCTCACTGCGTCAATGGAAGCCACCGCCCAGGCAGCCCGGAGAATGCTTGGCGAATTGGTCGACATCGTCGACGAATACCTCGGAAAGGGCGGCCCACTCAACATGCTCGAGCAAGGAGTCGGAGGGCCAGGCCAGGAGCGTTTGGAATCCAACGGACGGCCCCAATACCCGGAGCGACTTCACGTCATCGCGCTTGCTATCGACATTACGACGCGACTTCTCGCCGAACTCGACGGGTTCTTCACTACAACAGCTGAAGAAACGCGCACTTGGACCGACGCCACAGAACCCCAACTCACTCCAGCGACGAGGCGGCGATTAGAGGCCATCTCCGTCCGGCATTCCAACATGAGGGCGTCTGAACCGCGTCGCCCATAAGAGGTGTGCGCTCGAGAGACAGGATCAGCAGCCATCCCCAGGGGACACCGCCTACCGCTTTGGCGGAGGCTCCAGGGCGTCGACGGCAGCCGCCCACTCGCCGGGCAGCTCGACCCCGGGGCGGGACATGAGCCGCAGATAGAGCTCCGAAGCGGTGCCCTCGATACCCGTCACCGGCTCACCCTCGCCGAAGACCCAGGTGCGGTCGAGGTCGGTGGCGATCATCGAGATCGTCGGCACCACAGGGAGCCTGGGCAGCCACATGTCGGGGAACTCGTCGAGACCGGCCACCGCCACCTCATCCAGCAGCGGACGTTCCTCGTCCCAGGACTGCTCGGCATCCCAACGATGAACTCCGGTCTCGATCAACATCCGGCGCTGCCAGAACCCGACGGTGGGGCGAGAGCCAAACCCCCAGACCACGGCCTCGTGGTCGGTGCTCGCCAGAGCTTCCAGCATCGAAGCCAAGGTCTGCTCGAACCATCGCGACACATTGCCATGAAGCGGCAATCGAGGCCCGGAGACCCGTTCCTGGGCCAAATCGACACAAATGATGGTGGTGCGGCCATGGACCGAAGCGACATGGGCCACCAGGTCGGCCATCGACCACCCCGGGTACTGGAGAACCGGACGCTGCAAGTCCCGGTTCGCCAGTTCGAAGATTCTCAAGGCCTCGGAGCGAATCGACTCTCGCTCAGCCGAGGGCACGGAGCATCGCCTCACCCATCTCCGAGGGGGTGGTGGCAACCACGATCCCGGCGGCAGTCATCGCCTCGATCTTGGCCGCGGCCGTTCCCCGGCCACCTGAGACGATGGCGCCGGCATGACCCATCCGCTTCCCGGAGGGGGCGCTGGTGCCGGCGATGAAGCCGGCAACCGGCTTGGTCATGCTCGACGCCACGAATTCCGCAGCCTCCTCCTCGGCGGTGCCGCCGATCTCACCGATCATGACCACACCCTCGGTCTCCGGATCGTCCTGGAACAGCCGGAGAACATCGACGAAATTGGTCCCGTTCACCGGGTCGCCACCGATCCCCACTGCGGTGGTCTGGCCGAGGCCGAGCAGGGTGAGCTGATGGACCGCCTCGTAGGTCAAGGTTCCCGACCGTGAGATCACCCCGACCCGGCCCCGTGTGTGGATGTAGCCGGGCATGATCCCGATCTTGCACTCGCCAGGAGTGATCACACCCGGGCAATTGGGCCCGACGAGACGGGTCTTCTTGTCAGACAAGTAGCGCTTGGCCCGGATCATGTCCGCTACCGGGATCCCTTCGGTGATCGCCACCGCCAGGTCGAGACCGGCGGCGGCGGCCTCCATGATGGCGTCGGCCGCGAAAGGCGGGGGAACGTAGATCGCTGAGGCGTTCGCGCCGGTGGCTGCCACCGCCTCCTTGACGGTGGCGAACACCGGAAGGTCGACCGAGTAGTGGTCATCACGCCCGGGAACGCCGGAATGATCGGTCTCACCTTCGAAATGAAAAACCGTGTCCGCCCTTGATGGATGGACCCCGGCCACCAGCTGGGTGCCATAGGCGATGGCTTTGTCGGTGTGGAACTGACCGGTCTTGCCCAGACCCTGAACCAGCACCCTGGTGGATTTGTCGACCAGAATGCTCATCGGGTCAGTTCCAGGATCTTCTCGGCGCCGTCGCGCAGGTTGTCGGCCGCCACCAGGTCGAGCCCGGAATCTCTGAGGATCTGCTTGCCCAATTCGACGTTGGTGCCCTCCAGCCTCACCACGAGCGGGACTTGCAGGCCCACCCGCTCCACCGCTTCCACGATTCCGGTTGCGATCACGTCACAGCGCATGATCCCCCCGAAGATGTTGACGAAGATCCCCTTCACGTTGGGGTCACTGGTGATGATCTGGAAGCCGGTTGCCACCTGGTCGGCATCGGCGCCGCCCCCGACGTCGAGGAAGTTGGCCGGCTCTCCTCCGACGTGCTTGATGGTGTCCATCGTCGCCATCGCCAATCCCGCCCCGTTGACCAGACAGCCGATGGTGCCCTCGAGCTTGATGTAGTTGAGCCCGGCATCCCGAGCCGCGATCTCGGCCGGCTCCTCTTCGCTCTCATCACGCATCGCCGCCACATCGGGATGACGAAAGAGAGCGTTGTCGTCGAATCCCATCTTCCCGTCGAGGGCGATGACCTTGCCCTCGGTGGTGACGACCAGGGGGTTGATCTCGATCAGCTCGGTGTCGAGATCGGTGGCCGCCGCCACAATGGCCTTGACGAATGGCCCGAAGTTGGCAGCAGCATCCCCGCGGAGGCCAAGCTCATGGGCCAGCTCATTGGCCTGGAAATCGGCAAACCCGAACGCCGGGTCCACCTCTTCTCTCAGGATCCGCTCCGGCGTCTCCTCGGCCACCTTCTCGATGTCCATCCCGCCTTCGGTCGAGACCATCACGATGTTTCGGCCCACGGCTCGGTCGAGCAGCACCGCGAGGTAGAGCTCGCGATCGATGTCGATCCCCTGCTCCAGGTAGAGGCGGTTCACGACTTTGCCCTCCTCGCCGGTCTGGATGGTGACCAGCGTCGATCCCAGCATCTTCGACGCCAGCTCCCGAACCTTTTGCTCGGCTGCCGCGGGCCCACCCTCGATGCCGTCGGTGATGACACTGACTCCCCGGATATCGGGGTGCTCGATGAAGGTGCCCTTACCCCGCCCCCCGGCGTGGATCTGGGACTTGAGGACCACCACCGGATTGCCCGACTCTTCGATCAACGGCCGCACCGCAGCAACCGCCTCGTCCACGGTGACCACCACCCGGCCCAGGGGCACCGGGATACCTCGGGCCGCCATCAGCTGTTTCGCCTGGTACTCGTGGATCTTCAAGAGCTTCCCTTTTCGAAATGGGCGCGTGACGGGACGTTGGCATCGACCCAGTCGGTGATCTCATCGAGCGGAGTCCCTGGAGTGAACACCGTCGCCAGCCCGGCCTCGACCAGATCGGCGATGTCGGCATCCGGGATCACCCCACCGCCGAAAACGATGATGTCCGAGGCCTGCCGCGACGCCAACTCGGTGACCACCTGGGGGAACAGAGTGCGATGCGCCCCGGAGAGGGATGAAAGGCCGACCGCGTCGACATCCTCTTGGACGGCGGTCTCGGCGATCTGGGCCGGGGTCTGATGGAGACCGGAGTAGATGACTTCGAACCCGGCGTC
>DATDPT010000149.1:0-2977 GCA_035292605.1 Acidimicrobiia bacterium | reverse complement strand
CAGGCGATCGTCCTCGTCGAGCAGGGTCACCGAGTCCCGTTCCACGATGAGGGCCGGGCCTCGAATCTCGAACCCAGCGGGGAGGTGGTCCCGATGCCAGATCATCCGGCCTTCCCCCGTGGTCGAGGCCGGCTCCGGAGTGCGGTCAACCGACCTTCGAGGAAGGTCGGCCCAGCGCAGCGAGGCGGTCCCGGTCACCTCGGCACGAAGATCGACCAACTCGATCGGCTCGGCGGGGCGGTCGAACCCGAAATGGGAGCGATGAGCCTGTTCGAATGAGGCGCGAACTTGATGCCAGTCAGGATCGGCGACGACAGCCAGTTCGTGAGACTGACCTAAGTAACGGACTTCTCCGTAGACCACGGCTTCCCCCTTGCCCCCGACCTTCATCTCCCCAAATGCCGAACGGGCCTGGTCGCGGATCTCGGCCATCAGCTGGGCGAGTCGTCCCGATCCTTCCTCGAGAAAGACGGTCCGGGTGGCGTCGGCTCGCGGTCTCGCCAGCAGCAGGCCGAGTGCGGAGAACACCCCGGACCATGGAGGGATCAGCACCGTACGCATCCCCAGCCTCCGGGCAAGCCGGGAGGCGTGGAGGCCAGCGGCGCCGCCGAACGCAATCAGCGCCGCGTCACGGGGATCGGAGCCCTCCTCAACCGAGACCGCTCTGATCGCCCTCTCCATGTGAGAGTCAACGATCTCGATCACCCCGCGGGCGGTAGCGTCCAGGTCGAGACCGACCTCACGGCCCAGTTCTGTCAGAGCGGTGGAGGCGGCTGGTGCGTCGAGGGGCACCGAGCCCGCCAGAGCCAGGTCAGGTGGCAGCAACCCGAGAACCACGTTGGCGTCGGTGACGGTGGGAACGGTTCCCCCGCGACTGTATGCCACCGGGCCGGGAACCGCTCCCGCGGACCTCGGTCCGACCCTGAGGGCACCTCCCTGGTCCCGCCAGGCGACGCTTCCCCCACCGGCGCCGATAGTGTGAACCGGAAGCGACGGCACCCGGTTCACCCGGTCCGCCGCCCTTCTCCCCATTCCAACCAAGGCCTCCGCGTCGGTGATGCGGCAGACATCGGTCGAGGTGCCGCCCATGTCGAAGCTGATCGCTGAGCCGTGGCCCTTGGCCCCCGCAATCTCGGCCGCGGCCACCACCCCGGCTGCCGGGCCGGAGAGCACCAGGCGCCCGGCCAGCTCGGCGGCGCCCCCGAAGGGGAGCAGCCCGCCGGCGGAGGTCATCACGAGACGGCTCGAAGTGGCGAGCCTGGCTCCGAGACGTTGCAGATAGCCCGACACCTCTGGAGAGAGGTATGCATTGAGAACGGTGGTGGCGATCCGCTCGTACTCCCGGAACCCCGGGGAAACCCTGGCGCCGGTGGACACCGGAATCTTCAGCCGTTCTTCGATGATGGACGCCAGCTCCAACTCTTCTCGAGGGTCGAGGTAAGAGCGGACCAGGGCGACCGCAACCGCCTCCGGTTCGAGAGATTCGAGCTTGGTCAGGATCTCCTCGGACCGACCATCGACTCCGATGCGAAGCTGGGCCGGAACCAGGGGGACCGGCCGGTCGGCGAAGGAGTCGTAAAGGGACGGTCGTGCCTGTCGACCGATCTCGATCAGGTCCTCGAAACCCTCGGAGGTGACCAATGCCACCCGGGCTCCCCGTTCCTCGAGAAGGGCGTTGGTGCCGGCGGTCGTCCCATGGAAAAAGAGCGTCTCGGGCCCGATGTCGAGATCGGCCAGAACCTCCATCACCCCGATGGACTGATCCGGAGTAGTGGGGACCTTGCCTCCGGTCAGGGCCTCACCGTCGAAGGCCACGACGTCGGTGAAGGTGCCTCCGACATCGACACCGACGGCCGAAGGCACCCGATTAGCCTCGGAAACCCATGCCGGTCATCGTCGCCCCCACCCCGAACCCAAACGCAGCCAAGTTCTCCGTCGGCGAACCGGTGGGAGGCCCGGCCACCTTTGTTGCCGGCTCCAATCCCGATGATCCGCTGGCAGCGGGCCTACTGGCCATAGCGGGGGTCACCAGCATCTTCATGACCGCCGACTTCGTCACCATCTCCAAGACTCCCGACTCCTCCTGGGAATCGATTATCCCCGAGGCAACGGCGATCCTAGAGACCAGATTCGGAGGCTGATCAGGGCACGTTCACGGTGGTGGGACGGGAGACACCATCGGGCCCAGGCGCCACCACCACCACCTGCCACCCGCCCGCCGCGTCCTGGACACCGCCCAGGACCTCGGTTGCACCGGAGGCAGTTATCGCCGCCTCTTGGACTTCCGCCGGAACCTGGGCCAGGGTCAACGGCTCCTTTTCCGGAGGTGCCAGCGGGCTGAGTGTCGGAGGCAGCACAATCCTGGGACCGCTCTCGGCAACGTTGACCTCGACAGTTGCCAGCATCGGCGGGAGCCGGCGGTAGGCCTCCTCACCCTGGGCCACCAGGGAACGAACCAGGACTCCGATCCGGTATCGCAGTGGTGCGACCTCTTCCACAGATACCGCTCTCACCCATTCGACGAATACCCTCGTTGATTCGGGCGCAGCCGGAGCCGGGATCCCCGCCGGAAGCAGGGACCCGAGGGTCGCCCTGGTCTCCTCGGATCCGTCGACACCGATGTACTCGGCGATGAACCACTCGGCGTGAGCGGTTGCCTGGTCGAGCAAACGCTCGGGATCGATGGCGTAGAGATCGGCCTCGGCGACGACCGTCGGGCTGCTCGGTGTTGGGATCGGCGGTGGCGGCACGGTGCCCACCGCCTGCGCGGCGACCGTGGAGACGACCCCCGCCGCCGGCTCCAGCGGAATCGGCCTGTTGCTCATGAACGAATAGGCGAGGCCGCCCAGCACGATCGCCCCGGCGACGGCGATCATCCACCATTGCCGGTCCCCACCCTTTCGCTCCAGCGTCTCCCAGGGGATCCGCTCGTAGACCTCGTTTCTCTCCCTCTCCATGGTCTCGAACCTATGGAGGA
>DATDPT010000148.1:0-3280 GCA_035292605.1 Acidimicrobiia bacterium | reverse complement strand
AGGGTTCCATAGACGGAGGCATCGCCGACACCTTCGAAGCCCGACTCTCGAAGCTGGCGGACCAGGTCATAGCCGTAGGTGCGACCACGGCGCAGGACGGCAAGGACTGCGGTGTCCAACACCCCTTTGAGCAGTTGGGTTTGGTCCATCCAGGGGCTCCTTTGGTAGTGCGCTGAGGACACTACCACGTAATACGGAGTAGTGCGCGTCTATGGCCATCCCTGGTGGTGGAGACGGAACTCCCGCACCTCATCGGTGGTCGACGGGCCCCAGGTCATGGTTGGCACCGGGTGCTCGATGCGGGCCGTCTCCAACTCGTCGGCGGTGAAGCCGACCGGCTCCCGGATCGGGTCGATCCCATAGAGGTTCGCCGCGTTCCAGCCGAGGATCTTGGCCTTGATCGCCCGGGTCAGCTCCGGGTATCCGTATTGCTCACGGAGGTCGGCCGGGATCTGGAACGCCCGAAAGGCGTCGATCTGGCCCTGGGGAGAGCCGTAGAAGATGGAGTCCGTTCCCCAGAGCACATTGTCCTCCCCGAAGGCGACCAGAAGCTTGCCCAGGACGTGGGCGGCCTCGTCGGGCCGCCGGAGCAGATGCCACCAAGTAGAGCCGATCTCTGCATAGACGTTCTCCCCGGGGCCGATCCCCGCGCCGCGCACCGAGGCCACCAGACGATTGACGCCGATTCCGGCATTGCCTTCGGTGAACGGACCCTCACGTTGTGCCACCTCGAACCCGGAGTGATAGACGACGAACTTGACGTTGGGATGGGCTCGTGCCGCCGGGCCGATGTCTTCGGGTGACCCATACCGGGCTCGGTCCGACAGCCCCTTGTGCACGAAGAGCACGGGGTTGCCGAGAGCCTCGACCTGGTCGATGAAGAGATTGCCCACCTGGGGCAGGTCGGGGTTGTGGTCGTCGAGCCACCAATGGAACTCCGACGGGAAATGGGTAAAGGTCTTCCAGCCTGCGATCTCATTCTCGGCGACCGTGCGTTCCATCTCCTCCAGGACCGACTCGATCGGTGCAATCTGGGGAAGAGCGAGGGCGTTGACCACCACCCGGTCGTCGCCGGAGAGGTTTTCGACCAGGCGCCTGGTCTCCTCCATCACCTGGGGCGAGAGCGGGCTTCCCTCGGGGAGGATGGGGAGACCGGAGAGGGCGACCATCGTTGTGTCGGAGCGGACGAAGACTTCTTCCAGGAAGTGGTTCATGGAGAAGCAGGCCCGTGGGTCGTCCTCGTCCTGGCATTGGGCCTGAGGGAATTGCCGGCCCCAGAACCAGTCGCCACGGTTGGAGGGGTCGAGGTCATACTCGAGAAGGTGGCCCTGGACGTCGAACACGAACTGTGAGGGGCCAAGCACCGCCCGTGCCGCGTCGGTGTCATGACGGGAGGCGGGATCGAACGGATACCAGAGACCTGCGGGCACTCCGGCTGCCCTGGCCACTGCGGCGTCGATTGCGGCAAGCGACACCGCCAAGGCACAGGCCGACCTCAGGAACTGACGTCGGCTCATCCCGGTCCGGACGATGGCTTCCTCGACCCCTGAACGAGCCAGGTTCTCCGCCTCTCGCCGGACCGGCGTGATCGGCTCGGGCTCGTACTCACCGTTGGAGCACTGTCCAAAGGCAATGGGGAGACCTGGGTCCTCGTCGCGCCACGATTCGGCCATCGGCTTGATTCTGCCCGGGTTCTGCATTCTGTGTTCGAGGGGCGCCACATATGGCGCCACGTACCTCAGGTAAGCATTTGTGGGTTTCGCTACGCAATCAGGGGCTACCTATTCTCCGGCACCGATGAGCCATTGGTCGGAGGCCACCCAGGACCGCGCCCGAGCGATCATCTCCCGTTATCCGATGAAGAGGTCGGCCGTCATGCCTCTTCTCTACCTGGCGATGGTCGAGGAGGGACATCTCAGCAACGAGGGGATGGAGGAGGTGGCTCGCTGGGTGGACATCACCCCGGCCCAGGTCCAAGCCGTTGCCAGCTTCTACACGATGTACAAGAGGGAGCGAACCGGGCGATATCTGATCTCGTGCTGCACCTCCATCTCTTGCATGCTGCTCGGCGCCGACGACGTGCTCCACGCCATCGAGGACGAGTCGGGGGTGCCTCATGGAGAGACCGATGACAGGGGCCTGCTCTCGGTGGAGCACGTGGAGTGCATCGGGGCCTGCGGTGGGGCACCCGCGGTCCAGGTCAACTACGAGCTGATCGAGGGAGTGACCCCGGATCGAGCCCGCGACCTGGTGCGCTGGCTGAGCGGAGCGAGACCGGCCGTGGTCAACACCGAGGAGATGCAGGAGTTGTTCGGCGGGGTCAAGAGCTTCGACTGGGGAGTGAAGGAGGAAGTCGGGGCTATCGGCCCCTACCCGGCATTCCAAGCGTTCGGAACGGTGGGAAGTGAGGAGCTTTCTTGACGACACCCCTGGTACTCACCCGGCGGATGACCGAGCATCCCACGGACTCGCACACCATCGAGCGCTACGAGGCCACCGGCGGCTACCAGCAAGCTCCTCGCGCCCTGGGAATGACCAGAGACGAGCTGGTGGCGATGGTCAAGGGCTCGGGTCTCCTCGGTCGAGGTGGAGCCGCCTTCTCCACCGGTCTCAAATGGAGCCTTCTTGCCCCGGCCCGCCCGGCCTATCTGGTGATCAATGCCGACGAGTCCGAGCCCGGCACCTTCAAGGACCGTCAGCTCCTGGAGCGCGACCCCCATCAGATGCTGGAGGGCGCAATCATCGCCGCCGTGGCCAATGAGGTCCACCACGCCTTCATCTACATCCGGGGCGAGTACCCGAAGCCTGCCCGACGGGTGCAGGCCGCGATAGATGCCGCCTACGCCAAGGGCTACCTGGGCCAGGGGATCTTCAGCACCGGTTACGACCTGGAGGTCACCGTTCATCTCGGCGCCGGCGCCTACATCTGCGGGGAGGAGACGGCGCTGATCAACAGCCTCGAGGGTCTCCGCGGCGAGCCCAGGCTCAAACCCCCCTACTTCCCGGCGGTGAAAGGGCTCTACATGCAGCCCACCATCGTCAACAACGTCGAAACGGTGTCCGACCTGCCCTACATCCTCGAGATGGGCGCCGAGGCCTATGCCGGGTTGGGTCACCTTCTCGACACCGGGACCTTCATGACGTCGATCTCGGGTCACGTCAACCGACCCGGCAACTACGAGCTCCCCCACGGAATTCCCTGGGGGGAGCTGATCTACGAGGTAGCCGGCGGGATCCGGGGTGACCGGGAGCTCAAGGCATGGATCCCCGGCGGTGCCTC
>DATDPT010000147.1:0-9115 GCA_035292605.1 Acidimicrobiia bacterium | reverse complement strand
GATGCGGGCTGCCGATTCGTCGGTTGTCCCCACAAGGGTTGGGTTCATGGGCATCACATCACCCATTGGGCTGATGGTGGGCCCACCAATCTGGAGAATCTCGTGTTGTTTTGTGGATTCCACCACCGGTTCCTCCACGAGCACGGATGGACCATCGAAGGCGATCCCGGAGGCAAACTCGTCTTCCGCAAACCGAACGGCCGCATCTACCCCCCGGCCCGTTCCGAAGTCGACCCCCAACTCCGCGAACTCGTCCGAACCTAGGGGCAACCGCCCCCGCACCCGGAGATCGCAACAAGGCACGGAAACGTCAGGCCTAGCCATTACTGTCACAGAACACATGTTCGTGTTGGGTATCGATCCCGGGTTGTCCGCCACCGGTTATGGGTTGGTGGAGGGAACCAATCCGCCCACGGCTCGGTTGGCCGGTGTGATCAGAACCGCCGTCGACCTCCCCATGCCCGAGCGTCTCGCCGAGTTGCATCGCGGGCTCACCAGCGTCGTCGTCGATGCCAATCCCGACGTCATCGCCGTGGAGAGCTTCTTCACCAACCGCAACCTGCAGACCGCGATCTCGGTGGGTCGGGCGTCCGGAGTTGCGCTCCTCGTTGCTGCCCAGGCGGGGGTGCCGGTTTTCGAATACGTTCCCACCGCGGTGAAGTCGGCGATCACAGGTGATGGGTCGGCGGGCAAGGCCCAGATCCAGGAAATGCTGGCGCGTCTCCTTCACCTGGCCGCGCCGCCACAACCGGCCGACTCCGCCGACGCCCTCGCTGTCGCCCTCTGTCATCTTCGGGTCGCTCCATTGGAGGCGAGGAGATGATCGGAAGGCTGCGCGGCACCCTGGTCTCGAAACGTGGGGATATGGTGTGTATCGAGGTGGGCGGTGTCGGTTACGACGTGACCATGACTCCTCGAGGTCTGGCCTCGATTCCCGGGGTCGGCGAAGAGGTGGTCATCCACACCCACACTCATGTCCGTGAGGACGAGTTGAGTCTTTTCGGCTTCGTCTCCGAGCCCGACCGGGATCTGTTCCGCGTCTTGTTGGGAGCGGCCGGGGTGGGGCCCAAGCTGGCATTGGCGATGACCGCCACCCTCACCCACGACGAAATCGTCCGCGCCATCGCCACCGAGGATGCCGATGCCCTTACCGCGGTTCCCGGTGTCGGCAAGAGAGGCGCACAGCGAATCGTCCTCGAGTTGGCCCCCAAGCTCGCAGGCAGGGAGGCCGATGTGGTCGGCTCTCCGGCCACCGTCACCGTCCGTCAGGCACTCGACCGTCTCGGCTATTCGACGGAGGAGATCAACGGCGTCATTTCCGAACTGGACCCGACCTCAACGATCGAGGTCCAGATCACGACCGCCCTGCGAGCCCTGGGTCGGAGGTAGCAACATGCGCGAGGACAGTCTTCTCAGCCCAATCATCGAAAACGAAGAGGAGATCTCTCTCCGTCCCAAGCGCATCGAGGAGTTCATCGGACAGAACCGGGTGCGGGAGCGGTTACGGATCTCTTTGGAGGCTGCGCACAAGGAAGGTCGGGCCCTCGACCATGTCCTCCTGAGCGGACCGCCGGGCCTGGGCAAGACCACCCTGGCCGGAGTCATCGCCCACGAGTTGGAGGTCACGATGCGGGTCACCTCGGGCCCAGCGCTGGAGCGACCGGGAGACCTGGCGGCCATCCTCTCCAACCTCGACGACGGTGACGTGTTCTTCATCGACGAGATCCACCGTTTGCCACGGGCGGTTGAGGAAATCCTCTACCCGGCCATGGAGGACTTCCAGCTGGACATCGTGCTCGGCAAAGGCCCAACCGCGCAGTCGATACGGCTCGACCTTCCCCGCTTCACCCTGGTCGGGGCCACGACGCGCAAGGGCAAGGTCACCGCACCGCTGCGGGACCGTTTCGGGATCGAGGAACGACTCGACTACTACGAGGTCGAAGATCTCACCCGGATCGTGACCCGATCGGCCGGGATCATCGGCGTGGACGTCGATCCGATCGCCGCCGGGGTGATCGCTTCACGGAGCCGGTCGACACCGAGGATCGCCAACCGGTTGCTGGCCCGGGTTCGTGATTACGCGGTGGCGAGGGCTTCGGGCCTCATCGATCCCGAAGTCGCCGACGAGGCTTTGGCGGTGTATGAGGTCGACCAACTCGGTCTGGACAAGGTCGACCGCTCCATCCTCGAGGCTGTGATCGCTCGTTTCGGAGGGGGACCGGTCGGGCTCTCCACCTTGTCGATTGCCGTGGGGGAGGAGCCGGAAACGGTGGAGGACGCTTACGAGCCGTTCCTGCTCCAGTCCGGTCTGCTGAAACGCACACCACGGGGGCGGGTGGCCACCGCCAGGGCCTATTCCCATATGGGGCTGGATGTCCCCGAGAGCCAACAGGGGACATTGCTCTAGCCTCGGTCCACATGCAGGTTTCGGACTTCACCTACCCCCTGCCCGAATCTGCCATCGCCCAGGAGCCCATCGAGCCCCGACACGACTCGAGGCTTCTCGACACCCGGGACCTCAGCGATCACCGTTTTCTCGATCTCCCTGAGCTGCTCCAGCCCGAGGATCTGGTCGTGGTAAACGAGACCCGGGTCCGAGCGGCGCGGCTCTTGGGCAAACGCCGGGATAGCGGGGGAGAAGTGGAGTTGTTGATCCTGACCGCCCGGACCGACGGGCTGTGGGAGGCGCTGGCCCGACCCTCACGACGTTTGCGACCTGGAATCGAGATCGAGTTCGAAGGTCTCACCGCACTGATCGTGAAGAGACCCGAAGAGGGAGTGGTCGTGGTCGATCTGCACGCCCCCGATGTTGAAGCGGCGATGGCGGCCGCCGGTGAGGTCCCGCTTCCCCCCTATTTCAAGGGAAAGCTCGCCGACCCCGATCGGTATCAGACGATGTTCGCTCGGCTTCCCGGCTCGGCGGCAGCCCCCACAGCCGGTCTCCACTTCACCGACGAGGTGATCGCAGGCCTGGAGAGCCGGGGGATCGCCATCTCGACGGTCGACCTCCATGTCGGAATCGACACCTTCCGACCGATGACCGTCGAGATGGTCGAGGATCACCGGATGCATGCTGAATGGTGCTCGGTGCCCGCGGCCACCGTTGACGCCATCAGCGCTGCCCGTGAGCGGGGCAGTGCGGTGGTTGCCATCGGGACCACTGTGGCCAGGGCCTTGGAGTCGAGTGTGGGCCCCGACGGGGTGCTAAGACCCGGCACGCAGGAGACGGACCTCTTCCTTCGTCCCGGCTCCCCTTTCCATGTCGTCGACACTCTGGTGACCAACTTCCACGTGCCCGGCTCGACGTTGATGGTGCTGGTGGCTGCGTTCATGGGTGAGCGCTGGCGTGATGCCTATCGCCATGCCTTGGAGGGGGGCTATCGGTTCCTTTCCTTCGGCGACGCCATGCTCGCACGGCGTGATG
Source organism: Acidimicrobiia bacterium (assembly GCA_035292605.1). Taxonomy (GTDB): domain Bacteria; phylum Actinomycetota; class Acidimicrobiia; order Spongiisociales; family ZC4RG35; genus JALYNX01. The sequence goes on along the minus strand of DATDPT010000147.1, from coordinate 5,691 downwards.
ACCGATAATCGAGCGATGAATGGGGTCAGCTGGGTCGAGACTGCGGCTGACGGTGAGGCGCGCACCGGTTGGCTCAACACTCCGCATGGCCGGGTGCGGACCCCTGCTTTCATGCCGGTGGGAACCAGGGCCGCGGTCAAAACCGTCGACTCCGACGACCTGACTGCGGTCGGCGCCGGGATCATCCTGGCCAACACCTATCACCTGATGTTGCGCCCGGGGGCCCGGATCGTGGAGGAGATGGGTGGGCTCCATGATTTCATGGGTTGGCAGGGACCAATTCTCACCGACTCCGGAGGCTTTCAGGTCTTCTCGTTGGAGCCGCGCATTGAGGAGAGGGGGGCCACCTTCCGGTCGATTCACGACGGCTCCATAGTCTCCCTGACCCCTGAAGGCGCGGTGCGCATCCAGGAACAGTTGGGAGCGGATATCGCCATGGCGCTCGACATCTGCGTCGGGCTTCCCGCCGATCGGGACCAGGTGAACGATGCGATGCAGCGCACTCTGCGTTGGGGGGAGCGGTGTCTCGCGACCCACACCCGACCCGACCAGGCACTGTTCGGCATCGTCCAGGGCGGCATCGACCCCGACCTCCGGGTGGAGAGTGCGGCGAGGACGGCCGAGACCGGATTCCCCGGATTCGGCATCGGTGGGCTCTCCGTGGGCGAAAGCCCGACGGAACGGGATCTGGCTCTGGAAGCGGCGGTTTCTGGATTGCCGTCAGGTAAGCCGCGTTACGTGATGGGTCTTGGCGACACCGAGGGCATGTTGGGTGCGATCGCCAGGGGCGCCGACCTCTTCGACTGTGTCATCCCGACCCGGCTGGCCCGGCATGGAAAGGTGCTCACCAGGACAGGGGACTTCAACATCCGCAAGGCGCGATTCGAAGCCGATGGCGCGCCTCTCGATCCAGAATGCCCCTGTCTCGCCTGCTCGCGATACTCACGGGCCTACCTCCGTCATCTGGTGCGGATGAACGAGATAACCGGGTTCCGTTTGCTCACGATCCACAACCTCCGGTACACCCTGGACCTGGTATCGGTGGCGGCCGAAGCGATCGAAGGCGGTCGGTTCGAAAGCCACCTCGCCAGCGTCCTCAGCCAACGTGCCGGTGGTTCGCAGTAGAGCCGAGCCGTTGCCTAACCTCCTGCGGACCGATTCACCCCACCGGAGGAGCCCGTGACCCACGTCGTGTTCGCGCAGGACGCCGCTGCCGGCAGCGGCTGGACCTCACTCATTTTCCTAGGCCTCATGGTCGTTGTCTTCTGGCTGTTCATCATCCGTCCCCAGCGCCAACGCGCCAAAGCGCAGCAGTCCCTGGCCGACTCGCTCAGCGCCGGAGAGGAAGTGAGGACCATCGGTGGCATCCACGGCCGGGTGATCTCGGTCGACGAGGAAAGCGTGGTCCTTCAGGTGGAGGATGGGAAGATCCGGGTGTCCCGCCGCGCCATCGGCTCCCGTGTAGGAGGGGACAAAACCTGAGATGACCCGACGAGTCGTCGGTCTGATCATCGTTCTGGCGGTCGCATGGGGAGGGTTGGCCGCCGCCATCTACTTCGGGTTGACCCCTCTGCTCGGCCTCGACCTCCAGGGAGGGACCGCCGTGGTGCTGACCGCTCCCGAGGGCACCGACTCCGAGTTGCTCGAGGTGGCCACCCAGATCATGAACCGACGGATCGAGGAGATCGGGGCGGTTCAGGAGCCCGATATCCAGACCTCCGGTGAGAACACCGTCATCGTCCAGCTCCCGGGCGTGGAAGACGAACAACGGGCGATCGAGGCGGTCGGCCAGACCGGTGTCCTCTCCTTTCGGCCAGTGTTGGACGCGGTAGGAGGTGAGATCGGGCCGTTGGCCGGGACCGGTACCCCCAACATCGACGACGAAACCGGCCTCACCATCGAGGATGACCTGGAGGCCGAGACCTGGCTTCTCTACGAAGCTGCCACCCCCCTCGAGGTCCTCAATCTGGGCCCGGCCGAGCTCCGGGGTGAGCACGTTGCCGACGCAGTGCCGGTATTCGATCCCAACTCGGCGGTCTGGGCGGTGAGCCTGGACCTCACCTCTGAGGGCGCCGGGCTTTTCGCCGAGCTGACGAAGGAGGCAGCCTCCTTTCAGATCGGTGACCCGAGGCGCCAGATCGCCATCGTCCTCGACGGCCATGTGGTGACCGCTCCAGGGGTCAACCCCTCGGTCTCCCCTGAAACCGGGATCACCGGTGGGCAAGCCCAGATCACCATGGGTCAGGGCCCCGACTCCCAGCAGGAGGCTACGGATCTTGCTGTGGTCCTCCGCTACGGGTCGCTACCGATCTCATTCGAGGTATCGGCGGTGCGCAAGGTGTCGGGCACCCTCGGGGCCGACTCGCTCCAGGCCGGGATCGTCGCCGGTCTGCTCGGCCTTGCCCTGGTGGCCATCGTCCTGCTTCTGGTGTATCGATCGCTTGGCCTTCTGGCCATCATCGGGCTCACTGTCTTCGGAGCCATCCTGATCACAGTGTTCGGCCTTCTTGGCAAGTGGGTGGGCCTGACGCTGACCCTGGCCGGGGTGACCGGCATCATCGTGTCGATCGGGATCACGGCTGATACCTACATCGTCTACTTCGAGCGAATCAAGGAGAAGCTCCGCCAGGGTCTCGACATCGAGGAGGCCACAGAGGGGGGATTCAAGGTCGCGTTCCGCACCATGCTCACCGCCAACACGGTGAGCCTCCTCGGCGCCGTTTTGCTGTGGGCCCTGGCCGTCGGTGCGGTCAAGGGATTTGCCATCTCCCTTGGCATCGGGACGGTCCTGGATCTGGTGGTCGCCCGTCTCTACACCAGGCGAGCGGCTGCCGTCCTTGCCACCACAGGAGTGGGGTCGCACGGCTGGTTCAGCCTCGAAAGGGCGGCGAGATGACGAGCAACGTGTTTCGCCGGGTGGACCGAGGCGAGACCACCATCGATTTCGTTGGTCGTCGCCGAACTTGGTTCATCATCTCCGCGGTGCTCATCGTTCTCAGCCTGGGCAGCCTCGCCGTCAGGCAGCTCAACCTCGGAATCGAGTTCGTTGGCGGTCTCGGCCTCCAGGCCCCGAATCCGGCTGGGGCGGAGGTGGGCGAGATACGCGATGCCCTGACCGCCGTCGGCGTCACCGGCCCCACCATCCAGTTCTTCGACGATGGGGAGACGGTGCGGGTGACCACTGAGGCTCTGGAGCCCGGCGTCGAAGCTGAAGCCGTCGCCACCCTGGTCGAGGTGACCGGGAGCGTGCGCTCGGAGGTGTCAATCGACGCCGTGGGGCCCAGCTTCGGTGCACTTGTGGCCCGGCGCGCATTGCTGGCCTTGGTGGTTTTCCTCGGGGCCGTGATCCTCTTCATCACCTGGCGTCTCGAGTTCAAGATGGCCATGACCAGTGTCGCCGCCCTCTTCCATGACCTGATACTCACTGTGGGGGTCTATTCCATCACCGGGTTCACCGTCAGCCCGGCGACGGTGGTGGCGATTCTCACCATCCTCGGGTACTCGCTCTATGACGGGGTGGTGGTCTTCGACAAGATCGACGAGTTGGTCGAGATCGAAGACGACAAGAACTACACCGAGATCGTCAACAAGGCGTTGAACCAGGTACTGGCGAGGTCTCTCTTCACCTCACTGACCTCGTTGATCCCGATCGGGAGCATCCTGGTGGTCGGCAGCGTGATCCTGGGAGCCTCGACTCTCAACGAATTCGCGCTTGCCCTCTTCGTAGGTCTTGCTGCCAGCACCTACTCATCGGTTTTCGTGGCAGCGCCCCTTTTGGCGGTCTGGAAAGAGAAAGAAGAGCACTGGCAGGAGAGGGCCCAGAAGGTCGAAAGACGGAAACGGGCCGGACGAGTCTGATCCGCCCGTAGAATCTGGGTGGTGGAACTGTTCACATCCCTCATCCGCGACATCCCGGACTTTCCTGAGCCTGGAGTGGTGTTCAAAGACATCACACCGGTGCTCGCCGACGGCAAGGCCCTGAAGATGCTGGTCGACGCCATGGCCGCCCCCTTCGAAAACGCCGGGGTCACCAAGGTCGCGGGCATCGAGGCTCGGGGATTCACCCTGGCGACACCGGTTGCCGACCGGCTCGGTGCCGGGTTCATCCCGGTTCGCAAACCGGGAAAGCTGCCTTACGAGACGGTCCGGGAGGACTACGTCCTCGAGTACGGGACGGATGCGCTCGAAATCCACGTCGACGCGGCTCACGATGGGGAGCGAGTTCTCCTCGTTGACGACGTGATAGCCACCGGAGGCACCGCGGCTGCAGCCACCCGTCTGCTGAGACGTGTCGGTGCCGAGGTGATCGGCATCTCGGTTTTCATCGAGCTCGCATTCCTGAATGGCGCCGACATGTTGGACGGTGTGCCGCTACATGCTCTCGTTCGATACGACTGACGATCGCACGGCCACCCTGGCCGATGTCCTCGACGCCTTCGAGGCCCATCATCCCGAAGGAGATGTCGAACTGCTGCGAAGGGCTCACGATGTGGCCGAGGCGGCCCATAAAGGGCAGTTCCGCAAGACAGGAGACCCTTACATCACGCATCCGGTGATGGTCGCCCTCATGCTCGCCGACTACGGGCTCGACGAGCAGACCCTGGCGGCGGCGTTTCTCCATGACACCGTCGAAGACACCCCGCTCACCCTGGCTGAGATCTCAGCTCAATTCGGCCTCGAGATCGCAACCTTGATCGACGGTGTGACCAAGCTCGATCGGGTCCGCTACGCCAACCGGGAGCAGGCCCAGGCGGCGACCATCCGCAAGATGGTGGTGGCGATGGCCAAAGACGTGCGGGTCTTGATCATCAAGCTGGTGGATCGTCTCCACAACATGCGCACGGTTGGCGCTCTCCGGGAGGAGAAGCAGCGCCGGGTGGCCCGGGAGACTCTCGATGTCTACGCCCCGCTCGCCCATCGATTGGGCGTCGAGGAGATCAAACATGAATTCGAGGATCGCTGTTTCGCCATTCTCTACCCGGGGCCCAACGCCGAGATACACGCCAAGTTGGCCGAGCGTGCCCCGGAGCGGGAGGCATTCATAGAGAAGATGGAGAGCGAGGTCTCGGGAATCCTTTCCGACGCGGGCATCGAGGCCGATGTCAGCGGGCGACCGAAGCATCAGTACTCCATCTACCGCAAGATGATGGAGCAGAACCGGCCGTTCGAGGACATCCACGACCTGATGGGGATCAGGGTGATCACCCCGTCCACCCGGGACTGTTACGCCGCGCTGGGCCTGATCCACAGCCACTGGGTCCCCGTGGCCGGTCGGTTCAAGGACTACATCGCCATGCCCAAGATCAACCTCTACCAATCGCTGCACACCACAGTGATCGGGTCCGGTGGCAAGCCCTTGGAGGTCCAGATCCGGACCGAGGAGATGCATCAGAGGGCGGAGGCCGGGATCGCCGCCCACTGGCGATACAAGGAAGGGGACATGAGTCGGGTCCCCAACGTCGATGTCGCCGCCTGGAGCGCCGACGAGGACCCCGAGGAATTCCTGGCCAACCTGAAACTCGACCTCTACCAGAATGAGGTGATCGTCTTGACCCCGGGTGGCGATGCCAAGTCCCTTCCGGCGGGAGCCACTCCGATCGACTTCGCCTACTCGGTCCACACCGAGGTCGGGCACCGGTGTGTCGGGGCCAAAGTGAACGGCCGCCTGGTGCCGCTGTCGACACGTCTCCA